>DASXWH010000250.1:0-11060 GCA_036503775.1 Ohtaekwangia sp. | reverse complement strand
CCACCTCCATAGATATAACTGTCAATGATGTTGTTGCAGATCACCCAGCCGTCCGCCCATCCCGTTGGTGAAGCTCCTGACAAATTAATATATGAACTTACCCGGTTCCTGAAAATCTGAATGTTGTCACTGATCAATGTTCCGCCAAAGTCTATTCTTCCCGTAAGGTGAAACCCGGAAATAACGGTTCCTGTGGCATCATTCGCTCCACTGTCATGATACAGGATAATACTGGTAATCGTGGTGGGTTGCCCGAACTGGTTGTTGGGTGAATAACCGGCACCGATCAGTACCAATCGTTTAGTCACCGTGAAATCAGGATAGGTGAAGGGTGAACCATAAATGTATATGGTATCACCGGCAGCAGATGCTGTCTGTGCGGCACTGAACGTAGTGAACTGTGCCGGACGCGTGGGATTGTTGCTGACAGTTCTGACGGTAGCCAGGACAGATATACATGGGAAGACCAACGCACAAAACAAAAGTACTTGTAAGTTTTTCATAAGCGGGACGTTAGGGTAAGGTCAGATGCAAGCATGACACACAATTGGCAGAGTACCAACTGCCAGCCAACATTTGACACTATTAATTCCGTAATACCATACAAAGGTGCACCTCCATGATGATGTAGAAATCCCCTGAAAACAGGATTTTGCTCATCTGGATTCTTTCTAATCTTACTTCAGGAATCAATTGTTACTCCGCCATCTTTATGGAGTTTCAGGACTCCCTTCTTTTCCGGAACTTAATTGAACTATAAACCCTGCCTTATGAGCCGCTCTGTTTTTATTATTCTCTCGCTGTTTTCATTGGTTTGTTACGGACAGACCAGGGAAAGTTTTGATATCGCTACGTATCAGGTACCGCAGGGATGGAAGAAAGAAACGACAGACTATGCCGTATCATTCACAAAAGTGAACAATACTTCACGCTCATGGTGCCGGATGACCATCTATAAAAGTATTGCCAGTCAGGGTGATCCCATAACTGATTTTACCAATGAGTGGAACGCGCTGATCAGCAAAAATTATCCGGATGCCATTACACCTCAGCCTGAAACGGAAACGGAAGATGGCTGGACTTCCAAATCAGGAGTTTCGAAATTCAAATTCAACAATGAGGAATCGTATGCCCTATTGAGTACGATCACCGGATACAATATTGAGATCAGCATGGTGGTGTTGATGAACAGCCAGGAATTTATGGGCGGTGTTGAAATCTTTCTTAAATCCATCGATCTGAAGAAGCCGGCTGTTCAATCCGGTACGGTTGTAACAGCACCTCCGTCAACAAACAATACAACCAACACCGTACCAGCGAGTGGAGTGGTAGTAACCAATGCCGTTGGTAAACAAGGCATCAGTATCTCTACTACTAATTTTGATGATGGTTGGGTAGCGCAACCCTTTGCCGACTACTGTCGTGTGACCAAAGGGAACATCACTGTACTTCTTCATTACTCATTCAGGATTACGGATGAACTGCGTGATTCGTACACTATGGAGGCCCTGATATTCGACCGGTATATTCTTCCCCGTTACACCATCAGCAACCTGAAACAATTTCAGAATGAACCGTATACGTACAACAAAGTTTATTTCTACGAAGCGGATGCTGTAGAGAAAGCAACGGGCAAGCGCTGTCATATCGGTTTCCGGATGATCGCTGCTAGTGGTATTGAATATTGTATTGAAATAATTTCTCCCAGTGCAAATGAATTTTACAAGGTATTTCCAAAACAGGAAAATGTGGAGGCTATGCTCAATTATAACAAGTTCGCTGTAACAGCTGCGGATCTTGTGGGAAAGTGGGAGGAAAGTACTTCTTCCGGAATAGATATGTACAATGTCAACACCGGAGCTTATGCCGGGATGAATACAAGCTCATCGGCAAGTACATTTGTGTTTAATGCCAACAACACTTACAATAGTAATCACAAGGGTGCGTTCGGGATGGTTGGCAATATGAAGTTCTATGATCAGAAGTATAACGGCAAGATGACAGTAACTACCTGGGACCTGACCCTTACAAACCGCTTTGAAGGAAAGACCGATGTTTTCTGGGCACAGTTTGAAGCTGTGCGAGGTGGAAAAATTCTCCACCTGCGCGACAAAAGTGCAAGCGGTATTACCTATAGTTTGGTAAAAATGAATTAATACCTTCTTCTCCGGTCTCCCAGTATTTTCAGGTAACTCAATCCAACAATAAGCGTCCGGTTGGTATTGGCAGTATTATCGTCAACTTGTTTTTGCAGATCGATGATTCCCAGTTCATAGCGGGCATCGAGTGAAAGGCTGGAATTCTTAAAAATGTATTCCAGTCGCATGCCTGCATTGGGACCAAAATCGAATCGAGATGCATTGCTCTTTTTGAAATCAAATGCTTCATCGGGCTCGGAATAGCCTTCCAGTTTATACTCCGCTGTCATCCAGTAGGCCGCATAACAACCGAGGTTGACATGCAGTTTTAAGTTCTCCATAGATGGAAAGATAAATCCATAGTCAATCATAAACGGAACTTCGATGTACGTTGCTTCAAGCTGATCGGATATGCCTTCACATACTTTGTGATTATATCCTTTCTGGGTGTATTGAATTTCAACGTTTATACCCCAATTGTTTTTGGTTTGTTTGTAAAAAGCCAGACCTGCCGTGTAACCCATGTTGGTAACTTCATTCCACGGAGTCTTTGCTTTGTAGTTTGAGAATGTGGCTCCGGCTTTGCCTCCGATATACCAGATCTGGGCGTGACTGAGGCAAGGAGAAAGAATGATGATTAGAAGTAAAATTCTATTCATAGTAGTTTATTTTTTGTTTTAAAAAGTCTTAGACAGAGAACCACAAAGGAGTATAAGGACACTGTGTTATCTTTTATACTCCTGTGGAACTCCAACTAACCTTAACCAACTTTAAACCTAAAACCTAAAACGGTTCCAACACCATTTCAATTTTTCCCGGACCGTTCTTGATACTGGTATCTCTGGTGATGATCAGCACCAGCTTACGTGGAGTCATAGATTTGATGATCCAGTCTTCGGTAAGAATTGAATTGTCTTCAGGAATAAGTCGTAGCACCTCGTCATTATTCTGCAGGGACCAGCTGCCATTGTCGGCTGTTCCGTTGGCCTGAACGCGGCTGAAGGCAGAAGTGATATCTTCGGGATTGATTGGCATATTCAGGATCAGCCGGTACAAACTTAAGTCAGCAGGATCTTTTTGTTCATCTATATACACTTCTGTAAGTCTCCATTCTCCGGCTACCAGACACATCGAATTCGGGCAATCGGTAATTTCTTCTTCGCATGAAAATTCCAGCAGGAGAAAGCAGAGAAAAAGTATCTTATAAAAAACCGTTTTCATGTTTGTTCAGCGTTTGTGAATTTTAATAAGAACGGGTTTGGTAGAAGATTCTCCGATCACATAATATTGACCTGCGCTTACGGTTGTGAAATCAAATTCATGTTCTCCGGGTGATATCTGTTTTGTGAATACAACCTTGCCCAGGACGTCAACTACTTTTATCGGTATAGTTTCAATTCTTTTATTGGTGATTCGTAGAAAACCGTCAACCGGGTTGGGGGCAATGAAAAAATTACAGGTATCCGGATTTTCAGAACCGGTAATGAGGTATTCAAATACTTCCGAAGATCGCTGACAGGTATCGGATGTAGTTTCAACATGATACAACCCGAATTCCATGGCATTGATTTCCAGAACCTGTTTTGTTGCACCGGCAATAGGGGTGTTGGCCAGATACCATTGATAAGAATCTGCTGGTGGATTACAGATCAGTAGATTGGAAGTCTGTGTAATGAAAGGTGTGACGCAAGGACCCGGTGGGGGTTCTGTTGTTTCTTCCAGAACGGTGATGGTAATGGTATCGCGATCTGAAAGATTAACATCATCAAATACCGTTAACTCAAACTCATACACGCCTTCGGGAAGATTGTTTACTGTGGCTATTGCCTGATCACTGTCAGTAATTGTTGGTGTGGATGGACCACCGATTTGTTTCCATGAAAATGATTCTATTGTTCCATCTGAATCAGCGGATGCTGTTCCATCTAAGGTAATCGTGCTAACCGGAAGCGTAATAGTTTCATCATCACCGGCATTTGCAACCGGTGGAATTTCGTTAACAAGAACCTGAATGGTATCCAGTTCTTCAATGCTCCATAGTCCATCAGCAGAAAGCACGCGGATACCAATGATGTGATCACCAGCGCTCAGAGAGGGTGGAACGTCAATCGTGAACGATTGATTGATATCCGGTGCTTCAGGATTAACAACTAAGGGCAGTGCATTACCAATTCCAGGGTCGGTGTCAATAAAATATTCAGCGCCAACAATGTTAATGGCAGCAGCGATATCGGTGATGTAAAATCCACGGCTTTCAAATATTCCCCACTTGCCATCAGCACCTTTCGTACGGATGGCGAGATAATGAAAACCTTTCGCAAGACTTCCAGTGGGAATGGAGACTGTAAAATTGCTGGAAGCACCGGAAGGTATCGATAGCGGTGTTCCACCTCCGGTTCCCGGATCGAAGTCAAAGAAGTATTCGGCTTCAATAATGTTGCTTACATCGGATGTGGCGGTGCTGACATAGAATCCCCTGGCTTCAAAAATTCCCCAGCGTCCGTCAACACCTTTTGTGCGTATGGCAAGAAAATGAAAGCCGGCTGAAAGACTGGTAGTAGGAACGGTGAATGTAAAATTCGAAACATCTCCACTTGGAATGGATATAGGTGTTCCACTCCCAACACCTGGATCCAGATCAACAAAGTATTCCGCTTGTGCGATCGCTGCTGAATTTGTTGTAGCGGTGCTGATATAAAATCCCCGAGCTTCAAAAATGGACCATAGACCATCGCTCTGCCGAACACGAAGCCCGAGGTGATGAAAACCAGGAGTCAACGAGGCTGTGGGAATGGAAGTAGTGAACATCATCGGGCTGGCGGTGACACCTAGCGTAATAGGCGTGCCACTTCCAATACCGGGATCAAGATCAATGAAGTATTCGGCCCTGTCGAAATCCTGAGCCATACCACTCAATGGTATAAGCAGGATGAGCAGCATGTACGTGAGCGTACGCATAATGACCAGATTAAATTCTGACGTTAGTTGCTCTTACGTGCTTCCACCGTCACACTCAAACTACTACCCGCAGCAACGGTAGGTGTTGTGATGTTCATACTATAGATCCGCGGTAATCTGCTGTTGCGCGAGTTTGTCCAGTTGAGGCTTCCAACTGAATCGAATAAAAGTCCCATGTCTTTTCCATCAGATCCGCTAGTATTGGCCGGGCCGGCTGCAATGGTGAAGTTTAGGGTAGGTGTTCCATTTCCCGCATTGGCCGGGGACTGGTCTGCCATCTGTGGATTCTGATTGGTGATGTTCCCACCGCCATTTACATTTGAGTTTACTGCCCAGGGAGTGCCGTTGGATGTGGCAAATGCTGAGTTCAGGGTTGCATTGTTAGTGATGTTGTTATTGAATGTGCTCAAGCTAACATTTTCACCAACATTTGCCTGATTGAAAATGTTGTTGGAGAAATCCAGGAATCGGCAGTTTCCCGAAAAGATCATCACATTTGCACCCGTGCCATTGTTGCTGCTGTAAAACAGGTTGTGATCGAAGCGAACGTTGAAAGCATTGGTAAGTCCGCTCACCATATTTGTGAGACAGCACACCGAAAAAAAGAACATGTTGTTTTGAATCAGAAAATTCTGGTACGTCATAGAGGTTTCAAAGATCAGGGAATTATAGAATACGCAACCTTCGAATAAGACATCAGACGCTGAAAAATGGAAGCTGACCGAGCTGTTAAACTGGCAACGAATCAAACGTAGGTTTCCGAAACCGGAGTCACTTCCTCCTCCGTTTTGTGACAGCGTGACTGGGTTGACGAATACGATGCCTTGTAATTCTGATCCTGCGGGTGAGCCAGCACCTCCTGTATTTCGCAGGATGCAACCGCTGACAATTGCCTGTAGTGGAATATTTTTATCAGGCGCCCATCCAGGTCCGATAATCGTTAATCTTTTATCGACTATAGTAAATGAAGGATAAGTATTGGGGCTTCCATATACATATATAGTGTCGCCATCGTTGCTGATATCAACAGCCGCCTGGATGTTACTGTGCTGACCTAATGTGGATGGATTACTACTCACGGTGCGTACCGTAGCAAATGCGGCAAGACTTAAACAAAGCGCAATGAACAGACAGATTAGTTTTTTCATGACCGGTTGTTTTGGTAGAATAAAATTACCGGAGCGCCTTCCCTGAATCCATACCGGGATGTTATGATTCTTTAGGTAGAAAAAATACCTGAATGCAGGGAGGTGGCAGTTGGCTATAAATGGATAAATTTCCAGATGCGATCTTCCGACCATGCCTTCGGGTTTCTGTTCCTGGTTACCTCACTTGCGCTGCAGGCACAGGAGGATCATCACTACACCGACAGCCTGCTTCAGATATCCACAGCCTCGCGTGATTCAGCTGCACTTCAGGCTACCATGCATTTGTATCGGTATTATTTTAATCGGGGTGACAGACGTTCCTCCCTGAGGTATTGTAAAGACGCGCTGCAGCGAGCTTTTGAACTTGGTGATTTCAAAAAAGTGCCGCGCATCACGTATGGCATTGGACTTAACTTTATACAGCTTTTTGAATACGACAGCGCACGCATTTATCTCGAAAAAGTAGAGGCGATGCTATCTGAAAAACCGGATCCATTACTTCGGATTTTATCCTACAATGCACAGGGTATGTTGAGAGATTATCAAAGCGACTATGATGGCGCCTCCCAATTTTATTTTGCCTGTGCAAATTATTTGCAAACAGAAGAAGCCGGAGAATTCAAAAACCTGTTGCCTCAAACGTATTGTCATCTCGGCTATAGTCTGATCAATGAAGACCAGGTGGAAAAGGGAATAGAGTATGAACTGAAAGCATTACCGGTACGCGGTTATCCGGATGAGCTTCGGTATCGCATTTTAATTCACCTGAACCTTTCTGACGGCTATGTGAAGCTGAAGAAATTATCACAAGCGAAAATTCACCTCGATAGTGCTATCCTGTTGAAAAAGGATCTCGACCATCAGGCTGTTGCCGGTATGATATTTATGTCGGAAGGATTTTATTACCGGAGTGTGCCCAACAATGCAAAGGCAACAGAAGCATATGCCCGCGCCTACGCTACAACTGAAGCCGCTCAGAGTAGTTTATTGAAAGCTGAATCGGGAAACGACCTCGCGGAATTGTATTTACTGCAAGGCAACTATTCGCAAGCGGAAAAATATGCCGCCATTGCCAACACGATAGCCAGGAAACAAAAGCAATTTAAAATTGCTTCCGGTACATACAATGTGCTGAAAGAGCTTGCGTCACGCAAGGGAAACTATGCGGGTGCGCTGGAGTATGCCGAATGGAGCAGGTTGTATGCCGACAGTGCCACGAACGTTGCCAGCAAGCTTTCTATTCTCACCCTGGAGTCAAAGTATCAGAACCAGAAGAAAGAGAAGGAGATCGCGGAGCTTACGTTGACCAACACGCAGAATCAACTCACGGTCGTCAAACAAAATCGATATATTATGATGGGGAGCATAGCAGCTGTTGCTGTCTTGGTTATTGTCGTTCTGTTGTATCGTTCCAGCAAACAAAAGCAATCGCTGGCCGAGCAAAAGCAGAAAATTCAGGAACAACAGATCGAGTTTCTCGAACGTCAGCAAAAAGTAGTTTCACTGCAGTCGATGATCAACGGGCAGGAAACGGAACGCACCCGTATCGCCAAAGATCTGCACGATGGCCTCGGTGGGTTATTTTCGACTATTAAAATGTACTTCTCCACGCTGCAGCACGACATGGCTGTGTTGAAAGAAGATTCACTCTTTCAGAAAAGTTATGGATTGATTGACAACGCTTCGGTAGAACTCAGACGCATCGCACACAACATGATGCCTGAAGTGTTGATGAAACTGGGACTGACCAACGCATTAAAAGATTTATGTGATAATATCAGTGCAGGGAAACTGATCAAGGTGTCGCTGGAAGTTCATGGCATGACCAGCCGGTTGAATGAACAAACGGAAGTGATGTTATATCGGATTGTGCAGGAGTTACTCAATAATATAATCAAACACGCCCAGGCAACGGAAGTGATTATCCAGTTTGTGAAAGACAACAACAGATTGAGTGTGGTGGTGGAAGACAATGGCAAAGGCTTCAACACACAAGAAGCCGATACCCGTGCACATGCCGGATTAGAAACCGTAAAGAACCGTGTAAACTACCTCAACGGTGAACTGACCATTGACTCCGAAAAAGGAGTAGGTACTACCGTGATGATGGAGTTTCTAATTAATGAGTAATTTGAAGTATGATAAAGATCCTGGTTATTGACGATCATCCCTTAGTTGCTGACGGCATCCGTACCATGCTGAAGGATGAAGCCGGAATGACAATAACCGGTACCTGCAAAACCGCGCAGGAAGCACTAACCTTTCTGGAGAAGAACAAACCCGATGTGATCCTGCTCGACATCAGTTTGCCCGACATGGACGGACTCCAGCTATGCGAAGCCATCCGTGAAATAAATAAGGAAGCAAAGATCATCGGGCTAACCTCAACGAACGAAGCTGGTATCATCACCGGTTTACTGCAGCGTGGTGGAAATGGCTACCTGTTGAAGAACATGGAACGTGCAGATCTTATCGATGCCATTGAAAGTGTTCAAAGCGGCAAGGTATACCTCAGCAAAGCCGCCAATGAAAAGATACTGGAACAGTTTCAGCGGCTTGGATCGGACAACTCGGTTCCGGTTCTTACCCGCAGGGAAAAAGAGATCTTGCAATTGCTGGCCGATGGATTGAAAGGCCCACAGATCGCGGAGAAGTTATTCCTTAGCAATTACACCGTAGAGACTCACCGGAAGAACATGTTGAAGAAATTCAATGCCAATAGCCTTCAGATGCTGCTGCGCGTGGCGCGGGAGTATAAGATTTTGAAGTAGGTCAATTATGCTACTCAAACATCATTAATTATAAGTATAACGCATCCTTTTTTATATCCCTTTTCCACGTAAGTATGCGCCTCAACAACCTCTGATAACGGATAAGTTTTATCAATCACCGGTTTGATTTTTCCGTCAGCGATGAGCGTGGCAATGTGGTTCATATCAGGAACTGGCAGTCCGGCCATGGCGGAAACAATTCTTTTCTTACTGGTACATGATACCCAAAGTCCCCGTAGCATTCTTCTTGGGCCGGTGTTGGCCATCAGGTAGTAGCCGGTTTCGGTTAGTGCCTTTACGCATTTGGTGAAGGAACTTTTATAGATCAAATCAAAGATTACATCATACTTTTTGCCCGAAGCACTGAAGTCTTCTTTGGTATAATCGATGACATGGTCCGCACCAATCGATCGAAGCATGTCAAGTTTAGAGGTGCTGTCAACCGCAGTAACTTCAGCTCCATGAAGTTTGGCGAACAGCACGCCATAGGTCCCAATGTTTCCACCCGCACCAATGACCAATACCTTTTGTCCCGGTTGGATGTTTGCTTTACGGAGAAAGTGCAGCGCATTGAGTCCGCCAACAATGATCGTGGCGGCATCGGCAAAACTAACGCCTAGTGGTTTAAGAGTGATGGCGGTAGAGGGGCAGCAAGTGTATTCTGCATACGCACCCATCTTCATGCCACCTGATCCAAAAACAGTGTCCCCTTTTTTAAAGTTGTGAACTTCTTTCCCTACGGCTTCCACCACGCCTGAAAATTCCATACCGGGAATTAGCCGTTTGGGTTTGGAGTATCCCATGATTAACCGTACCGGTAAGCGTGTCCAGCGTGGCAGCGTGAGGTTGCGTAGTTCGCAATCGCCCATGGTTACCGTGGCGCAATGGATTTTGATCAGAACATCGTTGTCTCCGGGAACAGGTTGATCAACATCCATTAGGTGTAGTACTTCGGGAGGGCCATATTGAGTGCAGAGAACAGCTTTCATGGAATAAGTTAGCTGGAAGGTAAGTCGAACGCAAACTTGATTTGTTACAGGGGTGAGGGATTCTTTTCAGGTGGTGCCAACCATGCTGCTCAGTGATAACATCGAATAGGGTTAGATCGAGAGTATGTAGGATCAATTTAATAAATGGATCAATCTGCTATAAATAAAAAAAGGGCATCTGTAGGATGCCCCTCTAGATAAAAAATTAAGCTCTCTCCCAAAACGCAGGAGGCTCAATCCCTAGCGAACGAAGGTACACATAGATCTGTGCGCGATGGTGAATTTCATTATCGATGAGATAGAACACAGACCAGTAGATCCGGCCTTCCCACTGACCAAAGAATTTGTCAACCTCATTGAATCGCTCTTCTGAAATTTGCGGCCACAACGCTGTGATCTCTTCGGTTGATTTATCCCACAGCGCGAGAAGCTCTTTCTTGTTCGTGAACTTGAAGCTTGCCTGTGCCTTCATGTAGTCTGACCAGGTGCCTTCCACCACACCGCGGATGCCGGGAGCACCAAGGGTAAGTAATTCGGATGCCAGCTCTGATACAGGGCGCATGCCGCCAACGCTGTAGGTAAAGAGTTTGTCTTCGGGGAATGCTTCAAAAACCCTGCGGGTAAGCTTACGGTGACCAAGCCACTGCGCCAATATCATGTCTAACCCGATAAAAGCTGTTTTCTGAGTTTCTTTTGTTGCTGTTTCCATAACCTGTTGTTTTAGATGTTATACAAAAGAAAACACCCGTAGTGACAACCCTATGTCAGTATGAATCCAGCTTTTAAAAATTTTTATAAATATTTCTGAGGCATGCCGATCGTCCATTCCGGAAACGTTTTTTATCACCTTATGGCGAACAAAGTTACATGAATAAGGAACTTATCGCAGATGCCTCCCGTACTGTTAGTTTTAAATAGTTTCTTTGTATTTCCATGAGTAATCGTCAGCGCTACTATTTTGTTATCATCCTCATCCTGGGTGCGCTGGCTACTATAAGTCCGTTTTCAATTGATATGTACCTGCCTGGATTTCCCGCCATCGCGAAGGATCTCCAT
>DASXWH010000249.1:0-15441 GCA_036503775.1 Ohtaekwangia sp. | reverse complement strand
TCTATCGCAAGCTGGAACGCGAGATCAACCCAGACCTCGAAGTAGTACGGTTCCTTTCTGAAAACACCACCTTCCAGAATAGTCCCAAGTATGCCGGCAGCGTGGAGTATCATGAACCGGATGGTGGCACGATTGTGTTTGGGTTGCTGCAGGAAAAAGTCGAGAACCAGGGAGAAGCCTGGGGTATGTCTGTAGATTCGGTCGGCCGTTTTTATGAACGCGTAATGGCCAAAGCGAAAACACTGAAGCTGCCCAAGCTTATCAATAAGTCAGCGATCCGGTTTGAAGACTCTCCGGAGATCATTCAGGAATTTATCGGGCGCGGTCTGTATGAACGTATTGTCCGTCTGGGTCAGCGGACAGCAGAGATGCACATGGCGTTAGCTTCTGATCCGAACAATCCTGCTTTTGCACCGGAGAACTTTACGGCCAATTACCAGCGTTCATTGTATTCGTCTCTTCGTAAACTGGTGCGTGATCGCTTTGCGTTGCTGGAAACGACCATGAGCAAGCTTGATCCCGATGTTCAGGCGCTGGCTAAAAATGTACTCGCTCTGGAGGATAAAATTCTGGAATGTTTCAGTGAAGTGTACCAGGTAAAGATAAATGCAGTGAAGACACGGGTTCACGGTGACTATCATTTGGGACAGGTATTATTTACGGGTAAGGATTTTGTGATCATCGACTTTGAAGGTGAGCCCGGATTTTCATTCAGCGAACGCAGGCTGAAGAAAAGTCCGCTGAAAGATGTCGCGGGCATGATGCGTTCTATTCACTATGCAGCCTTTGGAAAAATACTGTTGAATGAAAATTACCGCGACCGCGACCTGGAGTTTCTGGAAGCGTGGGCAGAGCAGTGGCAGCATTATGTAGGCCGCTATTACCTGGGAGCTTACATGGAGCGGATCGGAATGGGTAAAACCCTTTCACCGGAATACGATGTATTGCTCAGAACATTTTTGCTCGAGAAGGCAATCTATGAATTGGGATATGAACTGAATGGCCGTCCGGATTGGACGATCATTCCATTGCGTGGTATCCACTATTTGATGAAGCGGTATCAGGAAGAGAAGGAAGAGCGGAAGAAGTAGTGAACTGAGAACCTAAAACTATGGCAAAGAGAACAAAGACATCCGAATCATTCAGCTTACTCACCGAATTTGATATTCACTTATTCAAAACCGGAAAGCATTTTAAGCTGTATGAGAAACTCGGTGCACATCGCGTTAAGGTAGGCGGAAAAGAGGGGACTTACTTTGCCGTATGGGCACCGAATGCAAAATCGATTTCACTGATCGGCAATTTTAATTATTGGGAAACCAATAAGCATAGGCTGAATCCACGCTGGGATGAATCGGGGATATGGGAAGGCTTCTTCACGGATATCAACCACGGTGAAGCGTATAAATATGCGATTCACTCCATTACCGGTGAGCACCTGGAGAAATCGGATCCCTTTGCCTCGTATTGTGAAACGGCACCCAAAACAGCTTCCATTGTTTGGGAACCGAAATATGAATGGAAGGATGATGTGTGGCTCCAGGAAAGGAAAAAATCAGCGGGTAAGCCCAAACCGTACTCAGTCTATGAAGTGCATTTTGGTTCATGGCGCAGGAAGCTGGAAGAAAACCGGTCATTGACGTATCCCGAGATGGCGCAGGAGCTTGTGCGCTATGTAAAGGAGATGGGCTTTACACACGTGGAGTTTCTCCCGTTGATGGAACATCCCTTTTATGGATCATGGGGATATCAGCTTACCGGATACTATGCTCCTACAAGCCGGTATGGAAGTCCGGAGGATTTTATGTACATGATCGATTGTTTTCACCGCGAAGGTATTGGCGTTATACTGGATTGGGTTCCTTCTCACTTTCCCGGTGACGAACACGGTCTGTATAAATTCGATGGTACTTATTTATATGAACATGAAGACCCGCGGAAAGGATTTCACCCGGATTGGAAAAGTTACATATTCAACTACGGACGTAACGAAGTCCGTTCGTTTCTCATCAGCAACGCGCTCTTCTGGTTAGATCGTTATCATATTGATGGACTGCGGGTAGATGCTGTGGCCTCTATGCTGTACCTGGATTATTCCCGGAAAGCGGGCGAGTGGATACCGAATCAGTTTGGCGGTAATGAAAATATCGAAGCCATTACCTTTCTGAAAGAAATGAATGAGGTGGTGTACAGTACCTTTCCGGATACGATCACCATTGCAGAAGAATCTACTTCCTGGACAGGAGTATCACGGCCCACATACCTGGGCGGATTAGGATTCGGACAAAAGTGGATGATGGGTTGGATGCACGATACACTTAAATACTTTAAGGAAGATCCGATCAACCGGAAGTATCATCAGAATGCCATTACGTTCAGCATCATGTATGCGTTCACCGAAAACTTTATGTTGCCCTTGTCGCACGATGAGGTGGTGCATGGTAAAGGTTCACTGATCGGGCGGATGCCGGGAGATGAATGGAAGCGTTTTGCCAACCTGCGGTTGTTGTATAGCTACATGTATACACATCCGGGCACCAAGCTTTTGTTCATGGGTGGTGAGTTCGGGCAGACCGCAGAGTGGGGTCATGAGAGAAGCCTCGACTGGCACTTGCTGGACCATGGATTTCATCAGGGTGTTCAGAAACTTATGCAGGATCTGAACAGCCTCTATCGGAATGAGGCGGCTCTCTATCAGCTTGCTTTTGACCAGCGTGGATTTCAATGGATTGATTATGGCGATCGCGACAATAGTGTTATGGCGTATCAACGTCAGTCTGAGAAAAAGGAAGATATGCTGATTGTGGTGTGCAACTTCACACCGGAGGTCCGGCATCATTACCGGATCGGTGTTCCGTATCGCGGGCAATGGAAAGAGGTATTCAACTCAGATGATCCGAAATATTCCGGAAGCGGAGTGCTGAATTCAGGATTGTTAATGACGGCTCCCGTAAAGTATCATAACCGTGACTATTCTGTTTCGGTAACGTTGCCACCGCTTGGTATTGCTGTTTTTAAACTGGAGAAAGAAGTGAGTGAATTTGATCTGGCGAATGAAGGCAGTTGAGGTAATCCTGCCTGCCGGCAGGCAGGCGTTATTCGTGAGCATAGGTTAGGGAGTATGCGTTTGGAAATATATATCTTAGCAAGGACCTAAGGATAATGCCTGCCTGCCGGCAGGCAGGATTAACGGATAACGACTAACGGATTTTGGAAAAGTACATTTGTATTCACGGACATTTCTATCAGCCGCCTCGTGAGAATGCCTGGCTTGAAGTAATTGAGGTACAAGACTCAGCGCATCCCTATCACGACTGGAACGAACGCATTACCGCAGAATGCTATGGGCCCAATGCAGCGTCACGGATTCTGGATGAGAAGGGTGTTATCAAAAACATCATTAACAACTACGCGAAGATCAGCTTTAATTTCGGTCCGACCCTGCTTTCATGGATGGAAGCCAACGACCGGGAAACCTATGAAGCTATCCTGGAAGCGGATCGGGAAAGTATAAAGAATTTTAACGGGCATGGATCTGCCATCGCTCAGGTGTACAATCACATCATTCTTCCTTTAGCGAACACACGCGATAAAGAAACGCAGATCGTCTGGGGTATTCGTGATTTTATTCACCGGTTTAACCGGATGCCGGAAGGGATGTGGCTGGCAGAAAGTGCGGTTGATACGGAATCGCTTGAGCTGTTGGCAAAGCATGGAATAAAGTACACGATCCTGGCACCGCGTCAGGCAAAATCAATCCGGAAAATTGACGACTTGCTCTGGACCGGTGTGACTACAGAAAGCATTGATCCCCGAAGACCTTACCTGTTCCGTTTGCCTTCCGGAAATTCAATCACAGTTTTCTTCTACAATGGTCATGTAGCACAGGGTGTTGCCTTTGCTGGTTTGCTGAATGACGGAAAAAAATTCGCACATTCCCTGATGGAAGGATTTGATGAACGCAGCACAGAACCACAGCTGGTTCATACCGCTACGGATGGCGAGACCTATGGACATCATCACAAACACGGTGATATGGCGCTCGCGTTTTGCCTGGATTATATAGAACGTCAGCAGCATTCACACCTTACCAATTATGGTGAATTCCTCTCCAAATTTCCACCCACGTATGAAGCAGAGATTCATGAGAACAGTTCATGGAGCTGCGTGCACGGGGTAGAGCGGTGGCGTGACGACTGCGGATGTAACTCCGGAGGAAAACCATCATGGAATCAGCGCTGGAGGAAACCCCTGCGGTTTGCGCTGGATTGGTTACGCGATGAGCTGGCTGTGATTTTTGAAAGAGAAGCTTCGCAGGTATTGAAAGATCCCTGGCAGGCGCGACAGGATTATATTAATGTGATCCTGAACCGTGATGATGATACGGTACGGAAATTTCTCAAGGATCATTGCATCCGGGATGTAGAACCTAATCGCGTGCTCCGGCTGCTGGAAGTGCAGCGGAATGCCATGCTGATGTACACCAGTTGCGGATGGTTCTTTGATGAGATCTCCGGCATTGAAACTACTCAGATCATGCAGTATGCCTGCCGGGCATTACAACTCGTAAGTCAGATCAGTGAGACGAACCTGGAAGAGGAATTTATACGAAGACTGGAGTATGCACCCAGCAATGTTCCTTCCCTTGAAAACGGAGCGCAGATTTACAGACGATTTGTGTTGCCCTCAAAGACCAACCTGCAGCGTGTGGGGATGCATTATGCCGTAGCCTCCATATTCGAAGAAGATCCGGAATCTTTTCCGGTGTTCAATTATACCACCCACAATGAAATGTTCATCCGGAAGGAAGCCGGTGAACAGCGTCTGGTGCTTGGTGTAACGAAAGTACGATCGAATGTAACGCGGTCAGAGAAAAAATTTGCGTTTGCCGTAATCTACATGGGCCAGCATAATATCATTGGCAATATCTCCCTGGATATGGAAGATGAAAAGTTTGCCAGTATGCAGGGGCAGGTAGTGAAAGCATTTGAAGAAGGAAGACTCGGTGATATTATCGGTGTGATGCAACATTATTTCGGTCCGGAGAAATATACCATTTGGCAGCTCTTCCAGGATGAAAAACGCAAAGTATTCAACCTGATCACGCAGCAAAGCATGAATGACCTGGAGGATTCCCTCCGCAGAATTTATAACCGCGATTATCCGTTGGTCAATGCGCTTGCCAATAATGACACACCCATTCCTAATGCTTACCGGACCACGTTTGAATATATTCTGAATGCCGACCTGATCCGTTGTTTTCAATCAGAAAAGATAAGTGTCAGCCGGATACAGCGCATCATGGGTGAGCTTACCAAATGGAAACTTAATATTGAAGACACCGGGAAAGTAGAAAGACTGGCGGGTGAAAGTATTTTTAAGGAACTGAAACGCATTCATGCTGAAGGCGAAACAACGCGCAGGCTGGAACGTCTGAACAGACTGTTTCCGTTGTTGCAGAACTTTAATTTAAATCCCATTCTCTACAAGAGTCAGAATCTCTATTTTGAGATCTCGATGCAAAGCCGGAAGAAGAATGGTCACTCCGGAGATTGGTTGAAACAATTTAATTTACTGGGCGATAACTTAGGTGTGAAGGTGGAGTAGGGTAGCAGCTTTGACAGATGCTATCCATTCGTTAACTTTTGCCAGTGAAAGAAGATGTTATCATCAGTTTCAGAAAGCGGGCTTTTCGCGTGTGTATAGTTGTTGCCGCATTACACATCAGTGCCTGTTTCTATTTTGCCATTTTTCAAACCGGACCATTTTCGAAAACTGCGCTGGGGTCTTTTTATAAACAACGATTTATTATAGGCCCGTTTTTTCTGGCTGATCGCCTGAAGACTTCACCTCATTTGCTGGTACGTTATAAACAACCGAATAGAGAATGGTCTGGTTATACAGATGAGGCTGCAGATAAATTTGGCGTGTACCTGGATAAACCCTGGCATTATAATGATCTGGCTGAAGCGGATTTTGTACGATTCATCGGAAGAAAATTGACTCCACATCATTCTTCAGATAGTGTTTGGAAGACCCGTGAATTCATAGCCTTGAATTCCTATATCATTCGTGAAGTGTTGCCACCGGATCATGTAGATTCAATACGAGTCGCCTATGTTTTGAATACCTATGATAGTAAAGCAGATCATATCAGATCAGATACATCCTGGACCTTAACGTATAAGCTCAATGATCAGTCTGTCCGCTAACCTTGCTGATCAGTATCTTTCTTCTTTTCGCAACCGCAAGGCCGTTCAGATAGCTTGTAAATCGCTGGTGGCTTATGTGATTATCAAGATGGTGTTGGTGTGGCCTTTATCAGGCATGATCACGGATATTTACTACATACCACCACCTGTCAATTTGATTCCTCGCCTGTTGTTCTGGCCTTCTGTTTTTGCCATGACACATCATGATGTATTTTATGTCTGCAGTCTCGCTGTACTTGCGCTGAGTTTATTTCTTCCCTGGAATTATATGTCCGGTGCGCTGTTCTTTTGGATCTGTCTGAATCTCCTGCGTCTTCATTCGTCCATTATAAACGGGTCAGATCTGGTGGTAACCATGCTGGCATTCTGGTCAATCGGAATGTCAGTTGTTCCTGTTTTCCGATCAGCGAAGCTAAGGATACTACAGGTTGCCGTGTTCTCGCTTTCGGTTTTGTTTTGTCAGGTACAGGTAGCAGGAATTTACTTAGTATCCGGTTGGGATAAACTCTGGAATACCACCTGGCAATCCGGAGAAGCGTTTGCCTATATCGCGCATTTTGATTCCCTGATCAATCCATGGTTTGTTGGTTCGCTAAGTCATAAGGGAATTCAGTTTTTCCTTTCGTGGCTGACCATCGTCTTTGAATTAGTGTTCGTGGTGCTGATATGGTTCAGGAAAACGAGAATTCCTGTACTGCTTGTAGGCGTGGTATTTCACCTGGTGATCATGATCATGCTAACACTTCCCGAATTCGGGATACTGATGATCCTGTCGTACCTGGTCTTTTTAGAAGATTCAGATTACGACAGGATCAGAAATGTATTTAAACGACCTCAGCTGTGAGTTGCTTATTGTCCAGGTAATTCCAGACGAGCGAGCTTGCACCCAGAATTGGTGCAGCCTGATTTTGTAACGCAGACGGAAGAACTTTGACCTTGCCACGGAACAGCGGCATCAGGTTAGCTTCCATGTGTTTGATCGTTGGCTTGAAGATAAGATCTCCGGCAAGTGATAAGCCTCCGAATAAGAAGATCGCTTCAGGATCTGTATGCACCACGGTTTCGGCAAGCTTCATTCCCAGAATTCTCCCCGTGTACTCAAATGCTGCGAGGGCAACCACATCACCACGTACGGCAGATTCTGTGATCATCTTGGTGGTGAGATTGTCAAAGCTGATACCTCTCAGTTCGCTTGGCTCCAGGTGATCGGCAAGTAATTTATACACCGTTCTTTTAATTCCGGTGGCGGAAACATATGTTTCAAGGCAACCTCTTTTTCCGCAGTTACAAAAACGTCCGGCAGGGTTAACGGAAGTGTGGCCTACTTCTCCGGCAATGCCATGTTTTCCATTGAGCAGAAGACCACTGCAAACAAATCCACTTCCAAGTCCGGTTCCTAATGTTATCACAACAAAGTCTTTCATGCCTTTGGCAGCTCCGTAGACCAGTTCGCCTACAGCTGCTGCGTTAGCATCATTGGTGACAATAGCAGGAATATCAAATTCTTCCTTGAACATATCCGCTACCGGAATGATACCCTTCCACGGAAGGTTGGTAGCACGCTCGATTGTTCCTTTGTAATAGTTTCCATTGGCAGCACCGACACCTACACCGATTATCTTGTGCGCAAAGGTTATTGACTCCATGGCCTTGCGAAGCGCAGCAGCCAGTCCATTAAAATAATCTCTGAACTCCTGATATCCGGTGGTGGATATGCTACCCTGAAACACGACATTCCCTTCCCGGTCAACAATACCATACTTGGTATTGGTACCTCCAATGTCGATTCCGATGGTTAACTCTTTCATGTGTTTTGGTTTGGGTTATGATTGGGTTAATGTGTTCTCTTAAATCGAGAGGATCTTGGCGATCCGCAGTGACTCATCATCGATTTCATGATGGCTGCCCATGATCGAATCGAATGGATTGTAGGCTACTTTATTGTCCTTGATCCCTACCATCACATCGTTCTGGCCATTGATCAATCCTTCTACTGCGGCAATTCCCATGCGGCTTGCCAGCACGCGATCAAAATACGTTGGTGCACCGCCACGTTGAAGATGGCCGAGTACGGTTACTTTGATATCAAAATAAGAAGACCGCTCCGCTACCTTTTTAGCCAGGGTATGTGCATCACCGATTTTTGAACCTTCGGCTACAACCACCAGGTTAGATTTTTTGGATGTATCTTCACCTGCACCGAGCAAGTCATAGAGCTCGTCAAACGTCATGTCTTCCTCAGGAATAACTACGGCAGCAGCGCCACCGGCAATCCCGCTGTTGATCGCGATATATCCGGAATTTCTCCCCATCACTTCTACAAAGAACAAGCGGTTATGTGAGAGCGCAGTATCGCGTATCTTATCGATGGCTTCAACCGCGGTGTTGGTAGCTGTATCATAACCAATCGTGTAGTCGGTACCACACAGGTCGTTATCAATTGTTCCCGGAATACAGATAGAAGGTACCTTGAATTCTTCATAGAATTTATGAAGCCCTGTAAAGGTGCCATCTCCACCGATTGCCACTAGTGCATCGATGCCTTCTTTTTTCAGGTTGTCATAAGCTTTCTTACGACCTTCCGGTTTCCTGAATTCCTCGCTTCGTGCGGACTTCAATACCGTACCGCCACGCTGAAGGATATTACCCACCGAACGGGCTCCCAGGCGCACAATATCCCCTTCAATCATACCTTCATAACCGCGCATAATTCCAAAACATTCAATCTTGTAATACGCGCAGGCGCGTACTACCGCACGGATAGCTGCGTTCATTCCCGGAGCATCGCCACCCGATGTGAACACTCCGATTTTCAAAATTTTATTGCTCATCTGGTTGAAAAATCCATCAAAAATAGCGCACTGTTGATACTTAACAATAAATTAATTGATCATTCAGACTTCAAACGTTTGAAATAATTAATTAAGCCGTTAGTGGATGAATCGTGCGAAGTGATTTCATCGCTGCTGTTTAATTCAGGCAGAATTTTCTTGGCCAGAACCTTTCCAAGCTCAACGCCCCACTGGTCAAAGCTGTAGATATTCCAGATCACGCCCTGCACGAAAATCTTGTGTTCATACATGGCAATCAGACTACCTAAAACATGTGGTGTAAGGCTTTTGAACAGGACGCTGTTGCTCGGTCTGTTACCTTCAAACACGCGGAAAGGCGTATGGAATTTAACAGCCTCTTTATCCATTCCGGCTTTGGTAAGTTCGGTAGTAACTTCTTCAACTGTTTTGCCCTGCATGAGTGCTTCAGTTTGAGCAAAGAAATTTGAAAGTAACTTTTGATGATGGTCACCCAGCGGATTATGACTGATCGCAGGGGCAATAAAATCACACGGGATCATTTTGGTTCCCTGGTGAATAAGTTGATAGAAGGCGTGTTGTCCGTTGGTGCCTGGTTCTCCCCAGATCACCGGGCCGGTCTGATACGTAACAGGTTGTCCGTCACGTCCGACAAACTTGCCATTACTCTCCATGTTACCCTGTTGAAAGTAAGCGGCAAACCGGTGCAGGTATTGATCGTATGGAAGGATCGCTTCTGATGCAGCACCAAAGAAGTTATTATACCAGAGACCAAGCAGTGCAAGTATGACTGGAATATTTTTTTCGAAAGGCTCCGTTCTGAAATGGTTGTCCATGGCATGAGCTCCGTCCAGTAAATTTTCAAAATTGCTGAACCCGATCGTGCAGGCAATAGATAATCCGATGGAAGACCACAATGAATAACGGCCTCCAACCCAATCCCAGAACACGAACATGTTCTCTGGTGCGATGCCGAACTTCGTAACCTCTTTTTGATTGGTTGATACGGCTACAAAGTGTTTGGCTACTTCGCCCTTACCACCGGTTTTTTCCAGGAACCAGGTACGCGCTGATTCCGCATTGGTCATGGTTTCCTGTGTAGTAAAAGTTTTTGATGCAATAATAAAGAGTGTGGTTTCCGGATTTACTTTTTTCAAGGTCTCGGCAATGTGTGTTCCATCGACATTGGAAACAAAGTGAGGTGTTATGGTAGACCAGTAGGGGCGAAGCGCTTCTGTAACCATGTACGGACCAAGATCAGATCCACCAATACCAATATTCACAATATCAGTGATTGGTTTTCCGGAAAAACCTTTCCACGATCCGCTTAACAATGATGAAGAGAAAACTTTCATCTGGTCAAGAACCTTGTTAACGGCAGGCATCACATTCTCTCCATCGGCTTCCACCGGTGTATTGGAACGGTTTCGTAAGGCCGTGTGAAGTACAGCACGATCTTCGGTTTGATTGATCCGGAATCCACGGAACATCGCTTCGATAGCATCCTTTAACTCTACCTCATTAGCCAGGTTGATGAGTTCCTTTATAACCTCTTCATTGATAAGGTTCTTGGAGTAGTCAACCAGGATATCATTGAATTGAATGCTGAACTTTTTGAAACGATCGGGATCTTCTGCAAAAAGCTCACGCATATGCGTAGCCTGCATGGTTAAAAATAGGAGTTCCAGTTTTTGCCAGGACTGGGTTTCAGTGGGGTTTTGATTCGGAAACATAAGCGCTTAAAAGTTGAGGTGCGAAGTTAGTTTTTCTGGAATAAGGTCAAAAATCAGGAGATGCTGAGGAAAAGGTTACTTGCGTGAAGAAAAAGACTTCCTGTTTGGGCAGTTCCAAAACTTAATTGGTCATCACATCATTAGGGGCGATAAATTGTTCAAAGATCCCGTTGAATTGCTTACTTTCGCTGCACTGACCGTATAAAAAACTGTCTGTAACACCCTCAACCACGATGCTTCGACCCTGGCAATCTCTTTGTTTTTCAGCCGTACTATGCTTTCTACTCTCCCCGGCACTTGCTCAACGCATTTACTGGGCTGAGCCCGGCAATGATCGCGTGCGTGTGGCAAACCTTACGCCAACGGCTATAACTGGTGCGACCAATCTTCTGACTTTTAATAATGTAACCAATATTAGCCTTGATCCGGATGGCGAATACATCTATTACTCAGATGTTGAATCTATTCATCAGGCTAACATGCTCGATGGTACAGGTCCGGATTTGATTTACGATAAAGGTAGTATGTCCGGGTATAATGACATCAGTGTTAGTGTAAATGCAGGTGGTTTGTTTTGCACGGGAATACAGGATGATCGGGGCGTTTTTTTTGTGGACGTAGTGGCGAAGGACGAAACGTCTCTTCCGATTAGCGGGTTGGGAAATGACATGTATGGAGGGGTGGCGGTTGATGATGGCGCAGAGCAACTCTTCTGGGCCAATCAGGACCGGAACAGTGTAATCGGTACAGATTTTTCGACCAACTCAGGTGGTGACGTAGTTGGTCCTCCGATCGGCACAATTGATCAGGTCTATTTTGACGACTATTCACAGCACCTGTATTTCACTTCGTATGATGGCCCGGATTACTATGTCTATAGCTACGATTTCAGTGCGGTTCCAACGCTTCTTTATACAAGCTCATCGCAGATAACCAGCATCTGCGCATACCCTCAGTTTGGAAAGGTATACTTCACTGCGCTGGGTGAAGGTATTTATAGTGTAGAACTTGCTAACCCGCATACACCCACCTTATTGTATTCAGGCGCTGACATCCGGGATATTGATATCCTGGCAGATTACAGTGCACCTGTATTTACGTTGCTAAATCCGGTTGATAATGCTACCGCTGTTTCAGCGGTAAGCCTTGATCTCATCCTCACCTTTAATGAGAATGTTAAAGTATCAACCACGGCAGGAACCACAGCAGAGACTTCAGTTCGCGTCTACAAGACCACGGGCAATGTGTTGGAGCAAACCATAGCGCGGGCATCCGTGAGTATTTCCGGAAATACGGTTACCATCAGTGATCTTCCCGACCTGGAATTCAACACCAACTATTATGTGCTTATTGGCAGCAAGGTAGTAAGCGATTTATCCGGCAATAACTTTTTTGGCATATCACTGGCCACCGGATGGAACTTCACCACCGATGTTGACGAGTCACAATACTATTCCCGTCAGAGTGGTCCTTGGGATGACCTGAATACCTGGTCACACGCAGGGCATTCCGGTGCTCCGATTCCTTCCGTGCCAGGACCGCCAGCGGGTACCGGCAGAGATGTTTTTATTGGAAACGGTCACACCGTAACCATGACCGATAATGAAGGAATTCTACAAAATAATATAGGCTTGACCATTGCCAGCGGAGGAACACTTGATGCTGCCGGGTTTTCATTCAGTCTGGGAGGAGAACTTCATGTAGGGGGCAGTCTGCTAAATGCAGGTGACCTGATCAGCACGCAGGGAGGTATTGATATTTACAATACATCCGGCAACCTGTTAATATTGAATGGTCTTGTTTTGAATGATTGGACCGACAGTGAGGTCATTCTGCATACAGACATTGTTTTGTTAAATGGTGTGACCACGCTGACGGGTGGTACGCTAAATCAAAATGGCTTTAATGTTTGTAACGGTGCTGCTGTGGCGCCATCGAGTCCGGTCTTCTCTGCAATCACTGGTAACAGCGTTACACTCTCGTGGACAGCAGGAAGTGGCAATGCCTTTATCGTTGCACGGGCTATGGGAACTCCCGCTGTTAAACCACAGATCGGTACTACATATACAGCCAACAGCATTTTCGGATCGGGCCAGCAGGTTGGAACAGGCAACTATGTAGTCTATAATGGAACAGGAACATCCGTAACGATTACGGGATTAAGTCCGGCTACACCTTACGAATTTGATATATATAGTTTCTCCACAACAGTAGGTGGATGCTATACCGTTATGAACTATCAGTATACAGATGTGACCACGTGTATTAACCTCAGTGCACCAACGAGTCCCACGGATGCATTTTATTGCAGCGGAGATGTTAAGCCAGCGATTACCGTAACTAATCCCGGTTCAGGCCGAACCATTCAATGGTTTGATGCAGCAACGGGAGGGAATCCGGTTACCGGTGATATTACCGGTGGAGCAGGAAGGGGAGAAATATTTATTCCAGACCCAGCTTCAGGTACGTTCTATGCTGAAACCTATGACGGAACATTCGCCTGTTCAAGTCCAACGCGAACAGCCGTTACCCTCACGCAACATCCGGCTTTAGTTTCGGGAACAGCATCGGCAATTCAAACTCTTTGCGTGGGTGGTGACCCAACCGTGCTTACAGGAGGAACTGCTAGCGGAGGTGATGGAACATTTACGTATGAATGGGCTTCATCGACAACAACAGGCGGACCTTATACACCTATTGGTGGCGCGGTGAATGAAACCTATGATCCACCTTCCGGAATTTTGACCACTACGTATTATCAGCGTACAGTAAGATCAGCTACCTGTGAGACACCCAGCAGCGAGATCACGGTTTCTGTTGTTTCACCTCCGGTCATCGTGACAAATCCTTCAGGGCTGCAGCGCTGCGATGGTGAAACGGCAACGTTCTCTGTTGCGGCTACAGGTACTGCGTTAACGTATCAGTGGATGATGGATACCGGATCCGGTTTTGGAAATGTTAATGATGGCGGTGTGTTTAGCGGAGCAACAACAAATCAGTTACAGATATCAGATGTTACCGGGTTGAACAATGCACGCTTTGAATGCAGTGTGTATTCCGCAGCAGTTTGTCCGCTGACATCAGCCGCTGCATTGCTTACCGTAAATCCGCTGCCTTCAGCCACTAACCAGACACCATCGTTTTGTGAAGGAACCCCCGGGTCAGGTACGGCTGTTATTGATCTTACCGCACTGCAGAATAACATCACGGGTGGTGTATCTGATCGTTCGGTCAGCTGGTTTACCAATGCGGGTTTAAGTACTCCGGTTTCAACACCGGCATCGGCTACGGCAACCAACGGTATTATTTATTACGCTAAAGTCTCCAATACACTGACCAATTGTTTCACCTCAGCAACCGTAACGGTAACGATAACCGGTAAACCGGTAGTCTCGGCCACTACGTTGAAGACGATATGCAGTGGTACAGCAACGAACATTACATTTACTGCAACACCGGCAGCAACCTATACCTGGACAATTCCGTCACCGAATGGCAATATCACCGGAGCTTCAGCCGGATCAGGAAGCGGAATCAATCAGACATTAAGTAATTCTTCTTCGACACAACAGTCCGTAACATACAGTGTTGTACCCAGAGCTAATGGTTGTGACGGAAATACATTTACACAGACCGTAGCCATTGATCCGAAGCCTACTGTATTCTCGGTTACCGGTGGAGGTGTGTATTGCGCAGGAAACACTGGCGTTAAAGTAGGATTGAGCGGTTCTCAAAGTGGTGTCACGTATTCGTTGTTGCTTGCCGGAACGCCAACAGGTCAGACTACTTCACCGGGCAGCGGTGCTTTTGATTTTGCCCCGGTCACTGCAATTGGTACATATACAATTTCTGCTTCTACAGCAGCTTCGTGTTCTCAGGTAATGAATGGTTCGGTCCAGGTTACGATGACATCAATTCCCACCGGAGGGTCAGTTGTTTCATCACCATCAGATCAGTTGTGTGTTGGTGATGAGTTTACCCTGACTGTAAATGGAGTAGCCAATACACCAAGTGATTTCGAATGGTCGTTACCGGATGGTATTACCGAGATTTCAAAGTCAGGCAATACCATTCAATTGAAAGCGTCAGCGGGAACGGGCGGTGTTATTTCCGTCATACCTTCCAATACCTGTGGCAATGGCGGCACATTACAGACTTCAGTTACGGTTTCTCCGTTGCCCGTTGTTGATATCGTATTGCCATCTTCAAATGTATACGTGGATGAAGCCACACAATTCAGTTTTGATCCCATAGATGCCGGTACACCAGCGTGGGTATTTGGTGATGGCCAGACCTCTTCTGATCCTCAGCCCGTAATAACATTCACTACAGCCGGAGATGTGTCAGTAAACCTGACGGTAACCAATGATGCAGGATGTTCAGGTACAGACAAGGATAATGTTAAAGTACGGTCGTCTGAGATTGGAAACTTTGCCATCAAGAATGTGGTGACAGCGAATGGTGATGAAGCCAATGGATTTTTATACATCGAAAATATCACCAAGTATCCAGACAGTGAAGTGATCCTGATACACCGGTGGGGAACAGAGGTATTCCGTAAAAAAGGATACGCTAACGACTGGGATCTGAAGAAAGGAGAGAACTATCTCCCGGCCGGAAATTATGTATGTGTTGTCCGTTATGATGGTGAAGTGTATTCGCGTACTGTGACGGTAATTAAAAACA
>DASXWH010000248.1:0-15573 GCA_036503775.1 Ohtaekwangia sp. | reverse complement strand
GCCCGTCAATGGATCGGTGAGCAGCATGGATTTGATTTCAGTGAAGAGGGTTTGTTTGGTTCACCGGAAATAAAAGTAATCAGCGCTTCGCCTCACTCGAGTATTCTGAAGAGTTTGTCAATGCTGGGCCTGGGTAGAAAGGCGTGGGTAAAGATCGATACACTACCCGATCGGGAAGCGATCGATGTTAAAAAACTGGAAAGTTATCTGGAACAGCAAACAAAACCGGTTATTGTCGTAGCCAATGCAGGCACAGTGAACACGGTGGACTTTGATAATCTGGAAGCGATCGGTCAACTGAAAAAGAAATATAATTTCTGGATGCATGTCGATGCGGCTTTTGGCGGTTTTGCAGCATGCTCTCCGAAATTTGAATCGCTTGTAAAGGGAATCAATCTGGCCGACAGTGTAACTGTTGATGCACACAAGTGGTTGAATGTTCCCTATGATGCAGCCATGCAGTTCAGTCGTCATAAAAATATTCATGTGAAAGTGTTTCAGAACCAGGCAGCATACCTGGGCGATCCGTCACTTATGCCGGATTCGATGCACTTCACGCCTGAGAACTCCCGCAGGTTCAGAGCACTGCCTTCATGGTTTACGTTGATGGCCTATGGAAAAGAAGGGTATCGCGATATCGTGGAGAGGAACTGTACGGTGGCATCAGCGTTGGGGGAGAAGAT
Source organism: Ohtaekwangia sp. (assembly GCA_036503775.1). Lineage (GTDB taxonomy): Bacteria > Bacteroidota > Bacteroidia > Cytophagales > Cyclobacteriaceae > Ohtaekwangia. The sequence continues at coordinate 14,890 of DASXWH010000248.1, read as the reverse complement.
CAACGCTTCAGCCGAATTCAGACTACTTGCCCCTGTGCGTATGAATGTAGTGTGTTTTTCTTTCCGGGGAGAGACTACTATGGAAGAGATCCGGTCATTCCTGGCCGCTGTCCGGGATGATGGAAGGGTGTTTTTTACGCCCACGTTATACAAGGGTATTCCGGCCATCCGTGCGGCTATCTCAAACTGGCAAACTGAACTTGAAGACGGAGACCTGGGCTTTACCGTATTGCAGAAAATTTACCGGAAGCAATTTGTCGGAGTTAACGGATAAACAGACCTGAATCGGGCGTATGAAAGGAACCTTGCAGTGGTTTCTACCGTAGGGGAATGGAATAAGGCACGAAAAGCAAAGAATCGTTTGAGGGGTGTTGAGAATGTATAAAATAATTCGCCTGTCCATGACTTTTTGAAAGAATAGTAAGAAATTGAAACCCATATAAATCACAATTACCATGACCACCTTAACAGCTTCTATCCCAGTGCAGCGGGTTGCGAAATCGAGAATCAAAGAAGTTGATTTCAATAACCTTGAATTCGGAAAATACATTGCCGACCACATGGTGGTGGTCGATTTCAAGGATGGAAAATGGCAGGAACCGGCCATCGTTCCGTATGGTGATATGCTTATGAGTCCGGCTATGCTTTCACTTCATTACGGTCAGGCGATCTTCGAAGGAATGAAAGCTTTCTGGACGAACAAGGGAGAGATCAATATTTTCCGTCCGCATAAACATCATGCACGGATGAACCGGTCATTGGATCGGATGGTGATGCCACAAGTGAGTGAGGAATTGTTCATTCAGTCACTGCATCAGCTTATTGAGCTCGATAAAGAATGGATACCGAAAGCAGAGGGATCTTCCTTATATGTACGTCCTTTCATGTTTGCTTTTGAAGCCCGCCTGGGTGTGAAAGTAGCAGATCACTTCAAGTTTATTGTGATCAACAGTCCGGTTGCCGCATACCAGGCAAAACCCTACCGGTTGAAAGTAGAAGATAAATATGTCCGTACGGCAGAAGGAGGAACCGGTTTTGCGAAATGTGCCGGTAACTACGGTGGTGCTTTTTATCCGACACAAATTGCGCGTGAAGAAGGTTTTGATCAGATCTTATGGACAGACCATAAAGAACATAAGTACATCGATGAAGTAGGTATGATGAACGTGATGTTCGTCATCAATGGAAAGTTGGTTACGCCCAAACTGACCACGGCAATCCTGGAAGGTGTAACACGCGATACGATTCTTACTTTGGCCAAAGACATGGGTGTATCGGTTGAAGAACGCAGAGTAAGCATTGACGAAATAGAAGCGGGATTGAAAAATGGTTCAGTAACCGAAGCCTTCGGAACGGGAACAGCGGCTGTCGTTGCTCCGATCGCAGTGATCCGTATCAAGGGTGAAGATTTACAGATTCCCACAGCCGGCCCCGATAGTTTCCAGTTACGCGTGAAGCAGAAGCTGAACAACATCCGCATGGGTGGCGAGGCAGATATTCATGGATGGAATTATCTGATTAAATAGTTACCAGTTTCCGGTTTCCAGATTTTTAAGAACCAGCAACTGGTAACCGGAAACCTCGATACAATTTGATCAAAGACCATACTTAATTTTTCTCACCTAATTTGATTCGTCAAAAATGAAGGCCCTTTTATTCAAAGGCAAGGACTATCCTTTTGCCATTCAGGAAATAAAAAAACCAAAACCCATCAAGGATCAGGTGTTGATCCGTATGGATCATGCTGCATTGAATCATCGTGACCTGTGGCTGTTGAAAGAAAATGCAAATCATTTCCCGGATGGAATTGTGTTAGGTTCTGACGGAAGCGGAGTAATTGAAGACGTTGGAGAAGATGCTGATCTTTCCCTGGTCGGACTTGAAGTAGTGATCAACCCAAGTCTGGATTGGGGGAGTAACCCGGTGGTACAGGGAGATAAATTCCGGATACTGGGATTGCCGGATCATGGTACATTCAGTGAGTACATGGTGATCTCTAAAAACTATGTATTCGAAAAACCGGAACACCTTACACTTGCTGAATCAGCTTCTGTTCCATTATCGGGATTGACTGCATACCGTGCATTGTTTTCGAAAGGAAGATTGCGTGCCAAAGAGAAGGTATTGATCACGGGTATCGGTGGAGGTGCGGCATTGTGGGTGTTGCAATTTGCTGTGGCTTATGGTGCAAAGGTGTATGTTACCTCCGGTTCAGATGAAAAACTACAGAAGGCAATCGCATTAGGCGCTACGGCAGGTTTCAACTACAAAGATCCTGAGTGGGCTGCCAAAGCGCAGAAAGAAACCAATGGCTTTGACGTGATCATTGACAGCGCTGGTGGAGATCAATTTAATAAACTGATTGAACTCGCAGTACCCGGAGGTCGCATTGTGAATTTTGGACGGACAGCCGGAAACATCACCGATGTTTCTACACGCCTCTTGTACTGGAAGCAGATCTCTATTCACGGAACAACGATGGGCACGCGTGATGAATTTTTGTCTATGCTTGACCTGCTGGAAAGCCGTAACGTAAAACCCGTTATCGATCAGATCTTTCCATTTGAAAAATTTGACGAGGCCTTCAAGCGAATGGATAGCAGCAATCAGTTTGGCAAGATCTTGCTGAAGATAAAGTAATATGAGTATGTACATTTTGAAGGAAGAACAAACAGGTGACTATTTGTTCAGTACGGATCGTTCGCGAATGGATATTCAGGTGATCTTTCGGTTTATCAGTGAACAGTCGTATTGGGCACAGGGGATTTCAATAGAAACGGTGAAACGATCCATTGAGAACTCCCTGTGCTTCGGAATCTATCATCAGGGTGAACAAGTTGGGTTTGCACGAATCATTACGGACTACGCTACCATTGCCTATCTCGGGGATGTATTCGTGGACGAGGCGCACCGCGGCAAAGGGTTGTCTAAGGCGCTGATGACGTTCATGCAGAGTATAGAAGAAATGAAGACATTACGAAGGATGATACTCCTGACACGTGATGCGCATACCTTGTATGCGCAGTATGGATTCAAACCGCTGGCTGCTCCCCAAAATTACATGGAGCTGCATCGTCCGGATATTTATAAAAAGCATAATTGATTTTTAATCTGTTACTATGGAAAAATTCCCGATCACCGAGAAAACTGAAATTACAAGACTTGCCAAGCGCGGTGTGTACGATAAAGAAACCGTCTACTCCATACTGGATGAAGCTTTGTTCTGTACGCTGGCTTACGTTCGCGATGGACAGCCCTTTCAGATACCTACTGGTTTCAACCGTATTGGTAACACAATCTATCTTCACGGCTCTGTAGGAAGTTTTTACATGCGTGAACTGGCAGAGAAAAAATTGCCGGTGTGTATCAGTGCTACCTTGATCGATGGCCTGGTACTCGCACGTTCAGCATTTCACCATTCCGTGAATTACAGGTCTGTAGTTTTCTTTAGTGAGCCGAGAAAGGTGGAAGATAAGGAAGAACAATATAAAGTACTTGAGCATTTCACCAACAAGATGCAACCGGGGCGTTGGGACGATGTACGTAAACCAACAGATGGTGAATGGAAAGCTACGATGCTCCTGGCATTTGATATAAATGAAGCATCTGCGAAGGTTCGCGTGGGCGGACCGAATGACGATGAGGAGGATTATGCGTTGGATATCTGGGCAGGTGTTGTGCCGTTGAAGCTGGAAAGAAAAGAGCTGATCGTTGATCCCAAACTTAAAGCCGGAGTTGATCTTCCCGGTTATTTGCGATAGAATAGAAATTTTCTCCCGCTGATTATGTGGATTCACCCAGATGAGTTCTGCGTAAATCTGCGTAATCTGCGGAAAAATACTCTACGTCTATGCTGTACTCCATCCACAAACACCTCACCTTTAACACCTGGGCCAATACCCAGACAGCCAATGTGCTGAAAGAAGTTGATGACGAAATCTATTTCCGGGAGAATAAAAGCAGTTTCCCGTCCATAGCCAAGACCATTCTGCACATGCACGGTGCACAGGCAGTTTGGCTGAAGCGCTTGCAGGGCGAGAGCCTGACTGCTTTTCCGGCCGCTGAGTTTGAACGTGATAAGATTAAAACACTTGATCTCTTCATTAAATATTCAAAAGACCTCGAGAATTTCATTGCATCAAAGGATGATGCTTATCTGGTTTCTGAATATTCATACCGGAATATGAAAGGTGATCCGTTCACCGACCCGGTGATTGATACCTTATTCCATGTTGTCAATCACGGCACCTACCATCGTGGGCAGGTCATTACCATGTTGCGCGAAGCAGGAGTAACGAAGGTGGTGGGCACTGACCTGATTCACTACCTTCGTTCACTGAAGAAATGAAGATCGAACACATCGCCATCTGGACTCACGATCTGGAAAGACTCAGGACTTTCTACGAAACGTATTTTGAGGTGAAAGCCGGTGATAAGTACTTCAATCCGAAGAAGAATTTTGAATCTTATTTTCTAAGCTTTGACCAAGGTTGCCGGCTTGAGATCATGAAGATGCCGAACATCCCGGCATCGGCAAATGATGTGTACAAACAATTCACGGGACTGATCCACTTTGCTATTTCATTGGGTAGTAAGGAGAAGGTAGATACCCTCACAAATATGTTACGAATAGACGGTTATGAAGTAGTCGGTGAGCCGCGCATCACCGGTGATGGCTACTACGAAAGCGTTGTACTCGATCCCGATGGAAATCGCATAGAAATCACAGAATGATTTTCTAAGTTTAAAGTTTAAAGGTCTAAGGTTTAATGTTAACATGCACGCCACCTTAAACTTTAAAGCTTAAACTTTAAACTTGTTAACCGATGAAAAAGCAAACCCGCAGAACATTTATAACAACCGCTGCTGTGCTTACAGCCGGTGCCGCTTCCGCCATATCATTAATACCTATGGAAAAGAAAAATAGAAAGCAGCTCGCACACCACGTATTCTTCTGGCTGAAGAACCGTGATTCAAAGGAAGATCTGAACAAACTGATAGAGGGGCTCCGTACGCTGGAGAAAATTGAATCTGTACGGTCAATCCATATTGGTGTTCCGGCCAGTACAGAGCAGCGTCCTGTAGTAGACTCAAGCTACAGTGCTTCTGAACTGATCTTCTTTGATGATGTTGCCGGGCAGGATGCCTACCAGGTACACCCGATCCACGAGGCATTTGTGAAAAACTACGCTCACCTGTGGGAAAAGGTAGTTGTTTACGATTCGATTGATGTCTGAATAGTTTTCGGTTTCCAGTTACCGGTAACTGGAAACCAGAAACTGTTTTATTTCTTCCGTATAGTACATCCCACCGGCCTCACCTCGCTGGTCGCGATTGACTGGTTAGCCAGCATAATATCGATAGCGTCTTTCAGGTATTGATGATGAACATCCGCTTCAACCTGAGCATTATCATCTATAGCGCCACGGTACACGATAGTGAATTGTCCTCCGTTATTTTTCAGTAAGTACACTGAAGGGCTTTTTGTAGCACCCAACGCAGTCATCAGGGTCTGATCCTTATCTGCGAGATAGGGAATGCTTCCCAGCTGCTGTGCTTTTTTGATCATGCTTTCTGCAGACTCATTCGGATCGGTATGTGCGTTCACCAGCAACACGGGTACCTTATCCTGATAATCGGTGGAAAGTTTGGTAATGCGTGCGCGATAGTATTCATCATACGGGCAGGCATTTCCGGTGAAGATGATCACGATACCTTCACATGACGGATACGTGGCCAGAGAAACCGGCTTCCCGGTAACGACATTCACCAGGCTGAAGTCTTTCACCGTTTGTGCCTGAACACTCATGCTGAACAGCACAGCAAAAAGAACGAACAGTTTTTTCATGTTGTAGAACGTTTGGATAATACCATGACAAAATCAGTTGTCACCAGATACTGTAAAGGTATGATCCTTTCACTACCTGCGACAATTATCCGGCCAACAATATCACCTTGTATTTGCCTTGAAAACGGGTCAATGATGAGGTTTTCGGCAAAGGTCAGGTCTTTTTTTCCGTGTACTTTCACCAGCGATTCCTTCGCACACCAGTATATGCAGTGTTTGATGATATCATCACCGGCATCTTCCAGTTCGCTTTTGTGCAGCACTCTGGGTGCTATGGCCAATAGTTTTGTTTTGGGCTGTTCCAGGTCAATGCCGGCAGATTCTTTTTCGTCCACCAGTGCTGCTACATAAGGGAAGGAATGACTTAGCGATAGCTGATGGTCATGTCCTTTTGGGAAGGGTTTTCCGTATTCATCTTTTATGATTCCGTTGAAAGGAAGCTGCAGGGATGTGAGTATGGCTTTTACGATCACTCTTCCGGCAAGCCACTCCAACCGTTTCTTCGGGTTGGTTATCGTATCCGGTATGCCTTCATCCTGATACAGGTGTTCCCGCAGTATGGCTTCATCTTCGGTGACTTTCCATAAAGCCCATGTGCGTCCGGTATCATGTACAATTTTTTCTAAGGGCATTTTTTAAACTTTCCGAAAGTTAGAACTTTGACGTTTAATTCATGATGATCACACCGGAAGTCACCAAACTGCATACACTCAGAGGTCACCAGGACTGCGTCTATACCCTGGAGCCTTCGGATCGTGAGTCTGTATTCTTCTCCGGAGCTGGTGATGGTATGGTGGTGTCATGGAATCTGAATGACCCGGAGAACGGTGAGATGATCGCGAAGCTTCCGAACTCGGTGTATGCCTTGAATTATCATCATGAGAGCGGCCTGCTGGCTGCAGGTCACAATTACGAAGGCATACATTTGCTTGACTGGAAGAATAAAAAAGAGATCGGGTCGTTACAGCTAACGAAGGCTGCTATTTTCGATATCAAATCATCAGGCTCACACCTTTTTGTTGCGGCCGGTGATGGCTCGGTAAAGAAGGTAAAGGTTACGGATCTGACCGTAACGGCAACAAATCAGGCTTCTGATAAAAGCGCCCGGTGCATGGCTATAAGCGAGGCAAAAGGTGAGATAGCAGTAGGGTATAGCGACAACTTCATCCGGGTGTTTGATCTCGACACGTTGCGTCAGAAATATGAGTGGCTGGCCCACGCCAATTCGGTGTTTGCGGTTCGGTATGCACCGGGAGGAAGGTATCTGATGAGTGGTTCACGTGATGCCCGCCTGAAGGCCTGGGATGTGGCATCAGATTATAGGCTGGCAGGGGAGGTGGTAGCCCATATGTACGCTATAAATCACCTCGATTTTAGCCCTGATGGCAAACATTTTGTAACTTGTAGCATGGATAAGTCCTTAAAGGTGTGGAACTTTGAGGCCTTAAGCTTAATAAAGGTTATCGATCGTGCACGGCATGCTGGTCATGCGACTTCGGTTAATAAAGTGCTATGGACGGCCCATCACGATCAACTGGTAAGTGCCAGCGATGACCGAACGATATCAGTCTGGAACATCATTTTTTAAACTTATACACTTATGCGCGTAACACCTCTTGACATACGACAGAAAACCTTTGAGAAGAACTTCAGAGGTTATCAGATGGATGAAGTAAATGCATTCCTCCTTACCCTTTCACAGGAGTGGGAACGGATCATGGATGAGAACAAAGAGCTCCGGATAAAACTGGAGGCCACTGAACGCGAAGTGACCAAATTACGTGAAGTAGAAAGCTCGCTGTATAAAACCCTGAAGACAGCGGAAGATACCGGTGCCAACGTAATCGAGCAGGCACGTCAGACAGCAGAACTGCATTTGCGTGAATCTCAGCTGAAGGCCGATGCTATCATGAATGAAGCCAAGTCGAAAGCAAAAGATACCATTGAAGAATCAGATATGAAGGCGAAGGAGATTGTTGCCGAGATGGAAGATCGCCTGAAGATGCTGGTGGAAAACTATAAAAAACTTGAAACATCCCGCGAAGATCTGCTGGCCGATCTGAAGCGTCTGGGTAATGATACCATCGAACGTGTTGAACGTGCCCGCAATCAAACCAAAGATTTTGATGCTGATCAGCATCTTTCCATGGCCAAGCGCGAAGCCAAAAAGATCGCCTTCCCGAACTCCAGCGTAAACCTGGATCGCATTCTTCGTCCCGAGCCTGCTCAGGTAATTGAAAAGGAAATTATCCTGGAGCATCAGACGATCATAGTGGAGACGGCCCAGCCAAAAAAAATGCAGAAATCTTTCTTTGACGAAATCGGATGAATGGAAGAGTAGCGCTCGAGGGTCTCGAGTTCCATGCCTTTCACGGTGTATATCCGCACGAGCTTGAATCCGGAAACTGGTTTGAAGTAGACATTGCTGTGGAAACGGATTTTACCGCAGCAGCGAAACAGGATGACCTAGCTGGAACAGTAAACTATGAAACGTTATTCCGGATCGTGAAGGAAGAGATGGCCTCGCCCTCCAAGTTGCTGGAGACGGTAGCTGAAAAAATTGTGACTGATGTTTTGAAGGCGCTTCCCGCAGTGCAAAGTGTTGAAATAAAAATCTCGAAGCTCAATCCACCTATCGGGGGAAAATGTAAAAAGGCAAGCGTGAGTCTGTCCAAGGTGAGATAATTTCAAGCCCTGCCATCCCAATACACCTATGATCAACTAATCGGGTTTGGAATCTGGCATTTGAAATCTGGAATCTATTTCTGTGGATCAACAAACATAAACCCTCTTCCTTCTTCTCCATCAAAAAAATCAACCTGTTTTCCGATGATATACATCGTGTGTTTTTTATCGATGTACACGGGAATATCGGAAATGGTGTAGGCCATGTCGGAATCGTTCTTCTTGTCAAATCCGATGATGAGACTTACTCCGCAGCCTCCGCCTTTAACGCCTACACGAAGTCCGTATTCAGCAGGAATGTTCTTGGTAGCCATGATTTTACGGATTTCAGTGACTGCCCGATCGGAGATGCTGACAGGATGTATGTTATCGAACATGAAGTAGCAATAGAATTTTTAGTTAAACGCCCCGGAGTTTCTTTGGGTTCTGAGAGGTGTGAAATAGTCGCGAAATAACAACTTTGTTAATGTCTACTCTGTAAATGATTTTAAAACTCCAGATTACGATGAATCTATATTCTGATTTCTTGTGAGCTAAAAGAGGTTCTTTTGGTCCTAGTTCCGGATGATCCTGAAGAAAAGAAACGGACTGCAGAATTTTAGCGTGGACGATTTTTGCATAACTGAGGCCCTGCTCTTCCCGGATAAATTTTATAATCCTTTCAAATTGAGAGAAGGCTCTCTTTGTCCAGATTATTTTAACCATGCTTTTGATTGCTCAGCAACTTCCTGATGAGTCAAGGTATGGCCTTTACTTTCGTCTGCTTCGGAATCATCAATATCTTCCAATAAAGCAAGCTGGAGGTAGATATCCTCCAACTGGGTTTTTTCATTAATTTGGCCGGCAATACGCAGTAGATTTGCCTTTAATTCATCACCCTGCATGATTTCTAGAATTTAATGGAATAAAGTTAGACATTTTAAGTACGATTAACAGTTAAATATTTATGGATGCTCTTATTGAGTTTATCAAGATCTTAGTCCCTGCTTCCGTTGTACTGTATGCCGCTTACCTGCTGGTCCGCACATTTATCCAGCGTGAAATTGAGCTGAAAAAGCTCGAAGTACGAAGCCGCAGCATTGAAAGTATTTTACCCAGTCGGTTACAGGCCTATGAGCGCATGACCCTCTTTCTGGAGCGCATATCACCACAGAATTTACTGGTGCGCCTGAACGCTCCTGGTATGCAGGCACGGGAATTTCATCAGTTATTATTAAGCGAGATACGCAACGAGTACAATCACAACGCATCGCAGCAGGTGTATATGAGCGAGGATGTTTGGAGCCTGATCAAAAATGCGAAGGAAGATCTTATTGTTGCTATTAACGATTCGGCCAGCGAGATGAAAATGGAAGCCACGAGTCTGGATTTGTCGAAGAAAATATTTGAGAAATCCGTCAACAAAACTGTGGATCCGATTGCCCATGCGTTAACGGAATTGAAAAAAGAAATTCAACGAACTTTCTGACATGAAGAAAAATGTCTTCTTCGATATGGCATTGAACAAGGCGTCTTCCGTTCTGGGGAAAAAAGGACGCCTGTTGATCTTGCTGACGAGGCTGGGCACTAAACTGCGGTCTGTAAAAATGAAAGACCTTAACGTGAAGGAGAAGTTCTTCATTCTGGGCAGACTACTCAAGGCCTATGCACTGGGCAAATATCGTGAGATCCCCTGGAAGACCTTGCTGCTCGTCACCGCTGCTGTACTCTACTTTGTAAATCCTATCGACCTGATTCCCGATTGGATACCCGGCATTGGGTTTACGGATGACCTGGGAATCCTGATGTCTGTATATGCATCGATAAACAGCGAGATTGATAAATTCTTAACTTGGGAGAAATCCCAGGTAAGTCAATCATGAAAACCGCACTGCTTGTCGGGTCTACCGGCCTTATCGGAGGTCAGCTTCTTCAATTGCTGCTCAATAGTGACCGGTATAAAAAAGTGATCGCACTCGTCCGGCAGGACGTCCTGACGCCTCATCCGAAGCTTGACCAAATTGTAGTAGACTTCAGCAAGCTTTCTGAGCGAGCTACACAATTCAGGGCAGATGATATTTTTTGTTGCCTCGGTACTACCATGGCGAAAGCAGGATCGAAAGAAAATTTCTACCAGGTTGATTTTTATTATCCCTTGTTACTGGCGAAGACCAACTTCATTGCTGGTGCTAAACAGTACCTGTTGGTTTCAGCACTGGGTGCGGATAAGAATTCAGGCATCTATTACAATCGCGTGAAAGGTGAAGTGGAGGAGGCGATCCTGGACGTGGGGTATGAGACGGTTCATATTTTTCGTCCGTCACTTTTACTGGGTCCCCGAACTGAACAACGTACCGGAGAAGATGCCGCGAAGACATTGTATAAAATATTCGGCTTCCTCATCCCTGAAAAATATAAAGCCATCGACTCCGCTAAGGTGGCCAGCGCCATGCTCACCTGCGCCTCACGCGATGACAAAGGTGTATTCATCCACGAATCCAAAGACCTTCAGAAATTTTAATCTGCTGAACCTTAAACCTTGAACTTTAAACCTTAAACTTTAATGCTTGCCGTTATTCAGCGTGTCTCTTCTGCATCCGTAACCATCAACCAGAATGTAAAATCATCCATCAACAAAGGCCTGCTCGTGCTGGTGGGTATTGAAGATGCCGACAACCAGGAAGACATCGACTGGCTGGCTGCCAAAATTGTTAGCCTTCGGATCTTCAATGACGATCAGGGTGTGATGAATGTAAGTGTGAAAGATGATGGCGGTGATGTGATCGTGGTAAGTCAGTTTACCTTGCATGCCAGTACAAAGAAAGGAAACAGACCTTCATACCTGAAAGCTTCAAAACCCGATGTGGCAATTCCGATGTATGAGAAATTTGTGAAAGCCATGAACGACAACCTGGGCAAACCTGTACAAACCGGGGAGTTCGGTGCGGATATGAAAGTTTCGTTAGTGAATGATGGTCCCGTGACCATTGTGATTGATACGAAGAACAGGATTTAGGGATTGGGGCTTAGGGCTTGGGCCTTACGGCCTTTTCAATATCAACCTGTTCTTCGAAGCTGCTTCAATTTCTTTCCGGTTCATCAGCATTTTTCTGAATTCACCGTTCACAAACATTTCCGCTTCATCGCTGTAGTATTTACTCATGATGTTTCCCGACTGCCCGGTAGGGGAGACGGTTTCACCATGATCGATGTCACTGAAGTCGGTGATCTTGCGCAGAGCCGGTCCGCTTTGAACCGGAAAAAATCCGGTTGTATCTAAAGGCGGACTGAGGTTATTCAATACTTCGCTGCCTCCGTTAACCGGGTAAGGTCCTACACTGAAAAATCTGTCCAGCGGTTTCACTGTTCCCAGCGGGTGATTATGCGTAAGGGTATGGATCTTTCCCCAGGTCCATTCGGAAGGTTCATCTCCGCAGGTTTCACGTAGCAAACTCAGGGTGTTGGCTGCGGCTTTTTCTACGATCTGCTCACGTGTTTCTTTTTGCTCCGGAGTTTTAATATTGTCCCACCACGGTGAGTTGGTATTGGCAATAAATCTGCGGTAGGAATTTTTGGGAATGGAAGTTTCCATGATCGACTTGAAGGCGGTGTAACCCAATTCATCTTTCATGGAGAGAAACATGATCTGTGATAGCAGATTATAATACACGGAAGGCGCATTATCCGTTTGCAGGTGATTGCCGTCCCACTTCTCAAGAATAGAAATGAAGTCGGCAAATTCAGGTTTGTTCATTGACTTTAAGATGGGTACGATCTCCTGCGCCACTTCACGGTGACTGTGCGAGAGCACATCCAGATTTATTTTCTTCATATCATCCACCGTCCACTTTTTGTTTTCTTCCAGCAATTCAGAAACGCGTTGTGCCCGGTCTTTGGGATAATAGTATCCGGCATACAACACGCCATCAACGCTGTCGGGTTGATTGTTGGTGGTGTATACAAATCCCCAGGGCGGATTTACGGCATGCGGATTTTTTTCGAATGGATAAAAGCCCTCGTATTCATCATTTCCGCTGGCACCATCCAGAAACAGTTTGGATACTACATGCTTCGGTCGCACCGGCAATTTCGCCACAGCCCACCACGCGATATTACCTTCGGTATCGCCATACATCAGGTTCAACCCCGGAGCAGAGAACATGGAAGCCGCTTTCCGGATCTCCGGAAATGACGTAGCATGATTCATCAGGTATGCCGCCTGCAGTGCTTCGTTCGGTTGACTGTTGAGTACCCACCACAATGCAACGGGTTGAAGAGAATCGGATACTGTTTCAATTCCTCCGTTCACGATCGGGCCGTGCCGTGATGTTTTGATCTCCAGTACTACATCTTCTCCGCCTTTTACTTTTATGATCTCCTGGCGCACCTTCAGATCCTCCCACTGATCTTTGAACTTTACCTGATTCGGGTTTTCCGGATTGAGGGTCTCATAATAAAAGTCAGTGTCATCATTTTCAAACATGGTAAGTCCGACACCACAAAACCGGTTATTGCCTAACAGACCAAATGGAATGCCCGCGAGATGATGTCCGTAGAAACTGAAGCCCGGATATTCTATGTGCGCTTCATACCATGCAGCCGGCTGACTGAATCCGATGTGTGTATCGTTTGCCAGGATCGGTGCTCCCGAAGCGGTGCGATCACCCGACATAACCCATCCGTTACTTCCCTGCCACAAGGGTACAGGAAGTTTATCGAGGGCCGAACGAACAAAAGCAATTAAGGTATCGGTGGAGGCTTCTTTCGGAGTTCCGTTGAAATTTTTAATGCGCACCGCTTCGGGTGGTGTCTGCACCGCGAGATCATTCAGGTAATCTGTGCCTAATTCCGTACGGATCTTTTCGAGCACGGGATCGGCCTGCAATCCTTCCGCAAAACCAAACGACATAAAGGCGATGGCGAGGTAAATATCTTTGGGTGTGAATTCCATTTTGGGTATTCCGATGATCGAGAACTCCACGGGAGTCTTTCCGTTTTTTACAAAGGCATTGACACCTTTCTGATACGCATGTATGGCCCGCTGAAATTCCGTTGAGTCACCGCTGAGATAACGCTGCGCATTTTCTTCGGCAAAATGATTTAATCCCAGTGTACGAAATAGCCGGTCTACCTTGACCAGGTCGGGTCCCAGTATTTCGGCCAGCCGTCCATCTGCAGCACGCCTTAACATTTCCATTTGAAAGAGACGATCCTGTGCATGAACATAGCCGAGGGCAAAGTACGCGTCTTCAGCGTGCTGCGCATAGATGTGCGGAACGCCATAGGTGTCATATAAAACTTCTACTTCGTTTTGCAGACCTTCAAGTGTCTTTTCACCGGAATACGTTGGCTTTTGCCGATACAGAAAAACAATCAGCGCTACTGCGAGAATAATGATCAGCAACAACAGACCCATTCCGATTCGTTTCAGGATTTTCATGCGCATTCAGGTTTAGCGAAAGTTAGAAATTAATACCTTTCAGTAACTTTCCACCGGATGAAAAAACTGCTGTTCGCATGTATGCTGCTAGGGGCTTTCACAGTTCAGGCGCAGAATAAATATGGTCTGAAAACTCAGTCACTGAATGAATACAAGTCCAGTGTTGAAGCTAATCCCGATAAGGCATTGGTGAATCTCGAAACCTTTATTCCCGGTGTTGTGCTGGACATTCGTTACGCAACAACCAACAACTTCACGAAAGAAAAGATCTATAATCTCGCCAGAGCCTATGCGCGGAAGCCGGTTGCCGAAGCGCTGAAGAAAGCGCAGGCTGAATTCAGCAAGCAGGGTTTGGGTATTAAAATATTTGATGCCTACAGACCCTATAAGGCCACGGTAAAATTCTATGAAGTGTATCACGATACAACGTACGTGGCATCACCGTATCGTGGGTCACGTCACAATCGCGGCTGTGCTATTGACATGACGCTGATCGATCTGAAAACCCGAAAGGAATTAAAGATGCCTACCGAATATGATTCCTTTCGCAAGGAAGCCTGGCCATCAACACCCATATCTGATCCGGAGGCGAGCCGTAACCGTGCATTGATCATCAAGGTGATGGAGAAGTATGGCTTTCGGGTGAACAGCTCGGAGTGGTGGCATTTTGATTTTATCGGATACCGTAAATACGAAGTATTGGATATTGATTTTGAGGAACTTGAATAAGTCAATAGTCACGGGTCAATAGTCAATAGTAATGCATTACCTATGACCAATGACCCACGATTAAAGATTAACGGATAAACCATGTCAATCGAAGAAGCTCAACAACAAGTCGATCAGTGGATCAACACCACGGGAGTACGGTACTTCAATGAACTCACCAATATGGCACAGCTTACGGAAGAAGTAGGCGAGGTAGCGCGGATCATTGC
>DASXWH010000247.1:0-1897 GCA_036503775.1 Ohtaekwangia sp. | reverse complement strand
TATTCCAATGCCGTATCCATTGCCAATGAAGCTACCAACGAGAATTTCACGTATCGTGTGATCGCTAATATTTTTGGTGAGTATAAGATCATGCCGGGGTTAACCTTTACCACCAAGTGGGGCGTAGATTTTTATAACCTCCGTGAACATGCATTTGAATTCAATACGGTGCAAGGACAGAAATACAATGGCCTTGGTTTCGAAACGTTCACCAATGCACTGAACCTGGTCAGCAACAATATTCTGCGCTATGAAAAAACACTTGATCAGCATAGCTTCGAAGTGATGGCCGGCTACAGTTTTGAAAAATACCAGACGCGATCCATGTTTACCCGCGGTCAGAATTACGCCAGCGAATACCTGGAATACCTGAACTCCGCGACTGTCTTTGTTGACCCTTCAGCCAATCCATACGATAAAGGTCTTCGTTCATTCTTCGGAAAGATCAATTACAACTTTGCGGATAAATACATTTTTGGTTTGACAGGTCGCCTGGATGGCTCAACCAATTTTGGTGAGAATAATAAAAACGGTTTCTTCCCCGCAGCGTCTGCTGCGTGGCGTATTGGAGAAGAGTCTTTTATAAAAGACAATGTTTCTATTCTTTCCGAATTGAAATTGCGGGCAAGTTATGGTCTGCTGGGTAACGATAATATCCCTGCATTTCAATATGCGGCATTGTATTCACCTGGTTCATATAACGGCATGCCGGGTTATTTCCCCACGCACATGCCTAATCCTGATCTGAAATGGGAAACAACGCGCCAACTCGACATCGGTCTGGAGGTAGGATTGTTTGAGAACCGGCTTACGCTTACTGCTGATTATTACGACAAGCAAACCGAGGATCTGTTGTTAAGTAGACCACTTCCCAAATCATCCGGATTTTCGGATGTCGTTGAGAATATTGGTGAGATGGAAAACAAAGGTGTTGAACTATCCATCGGAGGAAATACCATGCTGGGTCCGGTGCGCTGGACCTCTCAGCTGAACTGGTCATTCAACCGGAACAAGGTGTTGAAGCTGTATAATGATCAGCCTATTGATGATCTGGGCCGTGGCGGTAACCGCGTAATGGTGGGCCAGCCACTGGGGATTTTCTATAATTATAGATCGTTGGGTGTTGATCCGTCAACCGGAGATATTGTTTTCCAGGACAGTGATGTGGACGGAGAGATCACTTCGGAGGATCGCGTGATCATCGGTAATCCCAATCCTGATTTTATCGGAGGGTTCACCAATACATTTTCCTACAAAGGTTTTGATCTGAGCATCTTCCTGCAGTTTGTTTATGGTAATGATGTGTTCAACGGTTCGCGCTTATACCTGGAATCTTTGCAAGGTGGAGATAATCAGGTAGCGGCCGTAACCAGACGCTGGAGAGAACCAGGAGATATCACCGATATTCCGCGAGCCACAGCGGATGCTGAGAAGGCTGCTGCAAATAAACGTGCTTCTTCGCGTTTCATTGAAGACGGTTCGTATATGCGGATCAAGAATGTAACGCTGGGTTATAATTTCGATTCGGATATGATCAGCAAGATCCGGTTGTCAAGTTTGCGGCTTTATGTCAGTGCACAGAACCTCTACACATTTACAAATTACACCGGTCTTGATCCTGAAGTAAACTACAGTGGTAACGATACCAGTGTTATCGGTACAGACTTCTTTACTTTTCCGCAGGCCCGTGCCATCACTTTTGGTGTTAACGTTAAATTCTGAGTCACATGAAAAAGTTATCATTTTTAATCGTATCGATATTGGTGCTTGGCTCCTGTGATGTGCTGGACGTTAAGCCGCAGAGTGCCATCAAAGCAGAAGATGCATTCAAGGATAAAGCAGGTATTGAAAAAGGAATTCTGGGTGCCTATACTTCCTTTCAGAGCCTGAGTTATTA
>DASXWH010000246.1:0-15870 GCA_036503775.1 Ohtaekwangia sp. | reverse complement strand
ATTTTAATTATTTTGCTAACCTAATTCGGATTTAAAGACCTCTATGAACATCATTATCCCCATGGCCGGGCTCGGCAAACGTCTACGCCCCCACACTTTAACTGTTCCTAAACCCCTGTTGCCCATTGCCGGAAAACCAATCGTTCACAGACTGGTGGAAGACATTGCTAAAGTTTGTCCAGAAAAAATAGATACGATAGGTTTCATCATTCACCCAAGCTTTGGAAAAGAAGTTGAAGAAAGCCTGAAAGCCATTGCCCAGGAAGTTGGTGCGCAGGGAAAAATATTTTATCAGGATAAGGCACTCGGAATTTCTCATGCATTACTTTTCGCCAAAGAACTATTCACCGGAAAAGTAATCGTTGCCTTTGCTGATACTTTATTTAAAGCAGAATTTAAATTAGACACCAATCAGGATGGCATCATCTGGGTACAACAGGTAAATGACCCGTCTCAGTTTGGCGTGGTTAAACTCAATGACAAGGGTGAGATCACAGACATGGTAGAAAAACCTTCCAGCTATGTATCTGATCTGGCCATCATCGGAATTTATTTTTTCAAAGATGGTGCTGCCCTGGCGCGTGAAATGCAATACCTCATTGACAATGATATTAAAGACAAGGGCGAGTACCAGTTTACATCTGCACTGCAGGGCCTGAATAAGAAAGGTGCTAAGCTGATGCCCGGGAAAGTAACAGAATGGCTTGACTGCGGAAATAAAAATGTAACCGTGCAAACCAATCAGCGGTACCTTGAATTCATCAAGGATCAAAAGTTGGTTTCAGGGAAAGCAAAAGTGATCAACTCCGTAGTCATTGCACCTTGCTTTGTAGGTGACGGAGCAGTCATTGAAAATTCCGTAGTAGGTCCATATGTATCCATTGGTGAAAATTCTACCATAACTGATAGCCGGATTAAGAACTCGATCATTCAGAAAGAAACCAAGGTATCAGGTGCCATGCTCGAGAACAGCATGTTAGGGAATTTCGTTACTTTTGAAGGCTCCTGGCAGGACTTCAGCCTGGGGGATTTCAATGTAATAACGTGATATCATTTCGTAGCCATAGTATAATTCTGTTTCTCCTTTTTCTCACGGTTTTTCTTAAACCTGAAGGCCTTTATGCCCAACGAAAAAAGAAGCCATCCGGAGAACTGCAGGCATCCAACACCCGGATGCGGGAAGCCGAATTCTACTTTACAGAGGGCGAAAAGTTTTTTATCCTGGAAGATTACGCCAAAGCACTTTTGTATTATCAGCGGGCGATGGAAATCAACCCCGAGAATGCTACAGTACATTATAAAATTGCCGAGGTTTTTTCCCGCAACAACAACGCAGAAGATTTACAGCGTGCGGCCATCAGCATCGAGAATGCTTTACGTCTCGAGAAAAAGAACAAATACTTTTACATCCTGGCAGCATCCATTTACAACAACCAGACCCGGTTTGAAAAATCTGCTGTTGTATATGAAAACCTGATCAAAGAAGTTCCGGGAACAGAAGAATACCTTTACGAGCTCGCTACCATTTATCAGTACAGCAACAATCCCGATGAGGCTATCAAAGTCTATAACCGTGCAGAAAGTATTTTAGGAATAAACGAAATATCCTCTCTTCAAAAACAACGCATATACATTGAGCAGGGCAAGTTGAAGGAGGCCATCAACGAAGGTGAAAAACTGATTCAGGCATTTCCGGGTGAAGAGCGCTATGTTATGGCATTAGCGGAAGCTCTTTCACAGAAAGAAATGTATCCGGATGCTATCCGCTACCTGGAAAAATTTGCAGCCGAGAATGAAGATGCCGTTAATACCCGCATGTTACTCGCTGGTCTTTATAAAGACACACAGCAGGAATCCAGGGCAAGACCCTTATTACTGAACCTTTTTGATGATCCTTCCCTTGATCTGAACAGCAAGCTGATTATGCTGGGCACTTATAATGCGGAGTACAATCAGCGCAAAGCCAAAAATCAGCCTGATCCAGAAAGGGAGGCTTTTATGCTGACGCTATTCCAAAAGCTGGAGAAGAATTACCCGAACGAAGCTAACGTTCATATTCTTGGTGGAGACCTTTTTTTATCAACCGGTAATACCAAACAAGCGCAGCAGGAATACCTGAATGCAATCTATCTCGGAGAAGTTAATTTTGAAGTATGGGAAAACCTGCTCTACCTCGAAACACAGTCCGGACAATGGGACAGTGTTTTGGTGCATTCTGACCAGGCACTTGAGATCTTCCCGAATCAGGGGCTTATCCATTATTTCAATGGGTATGCTAATCTTCAAAAGCGTAATTATCCGGAAGCTATTGCAGCACTTGAACATGCCAAGCGGTTGGCAGCTTCCAATCAAAGTCTGGTCAGTGATTTGAACGGCATGCTCGGTGATGCTTATTACGCAACAAAACAATTTGATAAATCTGATAAAGCTTACGATGAATCTTTGGCATTTAATCCCAATAACCCTACCGTGCTGAATAATTACAGTTACTATCTTGCGCTTCGAAAAGTTAATCTTGAGAAAGCTGAAAAGATGGCATCCCAGCTCATTAAGAATAATCCGGATAACCCTACGTTCCTGGATACGTATGCCTGGGTACTTTATCAACGGGAAAAATACAAGGAAGCGCGGAAGAACATTGAACGCGCCATTGGTTCAGGAAAAGCCACCGCTGTACATTTCGAACATTATGGAGATATTCTTTTTAAATTAGGCGATACCAATTCAGCCGTTGAACAATGGGAAAAAGCAAAGAGCCTGAATGCCAACAGTGAAACTCTCAATAAAAAAATTGCGAACCGAAAAATCCATGAATAACACATTCAGGTTTCTCCTCATCAGCCTTTGCTTCCTGGCGTTTGGCTGCAGCAAAAAAGTAACTAGTCCCACAACCACTGCTGTAACACCACAGCCTCACCTGACCATTGAGGAAATTGATTTCGAATATTTCCATGGGAAAGCACGCATGGTGCTGCGTGATGCCAACAAAGAAAGAGAAGTAAAGGCCAATATCCGGGTACGGAAAGACAGTGTGATCTGGATGACCTTTTCGGTAATCGGTGTACAGGGCGGCAAGGCCCTGATCAATAAAGACTCTATTACAATTGTCAGCAATGTAGAGAAGGAGTACTACGTGTTCGAATACGAAGAATTATCCAAACGTTATAATTTCACCATCAATTACGATGTTATCCAGGCGGCCATGCTCGGCAATCCGATTGTTCATCGCAGCGAATCAGACATCATTACACAAAATCCTTCATTCTATCTCCTCAAACAACACTCCGGCACAATTGACGTTATGAATTACGTGAATGCAGCCAGTATGAAAATTGAAAAGGTAGAAATGAAAGAAGGCAATTCAAGCAATTCACTGGCGCTTAACTATTCCAACTTCCAACCGGTTGGCACCAAAATATTTCCGTATAACGGAACGATCAATCTGTTCTACAAGACCCTTAGCGGGGTATTGAATACTACCGTGATCTTTGAATACAACAAGGCCGAGGTGGGCGATAAGGAGCTGAAGTTTCCGTTCAACATTCCAAAAAAATATGAGCGCAGGTAAGTCTACACTGCTCTTTTTACTGATCATTGCTTTCGCTCCGGCTTTTGCACAGAAGTCGAAAACACAGCTTCAAAAGGAAAAGCAAAAGAACCTGGAGAAAATAAAGGAGACCGAAAAGATCCTGGCCGAAACCGCCACCAAAAAGAAAAATTCGCTGGGTGAGTTGAATGCCCTGAAGCAGCGCATCGAACAGCAGGAAAATCTGATCGGTTCCATAAAAGGTGAGGTTCGTATTCTGGATTCAGAGATCAGCGAAAACAATGACATCATCCGTGCGCTCGAAGAAGATCTTAATAAGTTAAAAAAAGAATACTCCGCTTTACTTTTTACAGCACAGAAAGCCAATAACAGCACAACCCGGCTTGCCTTCCTGTTTTCTGCCGAATCTTTTGATCAACTGATCATGCGGCTGCGATACATGGAACAGTATTCACAGGCGCGTAAACTTCAAGCCGAACAGATTGTAAAAGTTCAGGAAGAACTCGGAGTTCAGGTGAAGGAAATTGAAGGGCGCAGAACCGAAAAGAATAAATTACTTACGGAAGAAGTCACCGAAAATGACAACCTCAACAGCCTGAAAAAGAAACAGAATACCCTGGTCAAAACACTTTCAAAAGAAGAGAAGAAACTAAAGCGCGACCTGGAGGAAACTAAAAAAGCCATTGCCCAACTGGACAAACTCATTGAAGACATTGTTCGTGAAGAGCTGGCGCGCGTTGCCAAAGCATCCGGCAAATCGGAAGCCTCCATCGCCTTATCCTCCTCATTCGAGCAAAACAAAAATAAATTTCCATGGCCTGTTTCATCCGGGTTCGTTTCGCAGAAATTCGGCAGGCAAAATCACCCGGTATTAAAAAATGTGGTGATCGATAACAAAGGCGTGAATATTCAAACCAAAGAGGACGAGAAAGTAAAAAGCATTTTCGATGGCGAGGTGAGCCGGGTAGCTTTCATTCAAACCATGGGCAATACGGTGATCATTAAACATGGTGAATACCTCACAGTGTATGCCGGACTCAAGGAGGTGTTTGTACGGCCGGGACAAAAAATCTCAACCAATCAGGAGATTGGGAAAATTCTTTCCCATGACGGAGTATCTGAACTCCGCTTCCAGATCTTTAAAAATATGACAGCCCTGGATCCCCAAACCTGGCTTCGGAACATGTAGAAACAGCCTTTCTTCCCCTCAAATTCTCGGAAAACGCTTCAAAATACCATTAAACCCATTGGTTTGATGATACCGTTTTTTGACCTAATTTTGTTGGTCAATTAATTTTAAAGTCATGAACGCTATATTATTGTTTCTCGGAGGGGTTGGAATGCCCGAAGTACTTGTAATCGGTCTCGTGGTCCTCGTTCTTTTTGGTGCGAAGAAGATACCTGAATTTATGAAGGGCATGGGTAGAGGCGTTAAGGAGTTCAAAGACGCTGTTAAAGACGTGAAGAAGGAAGTAGAGGATTCTGGAAGAATCGAAGACGGCAAGTAATATTGAAGACGAACGCTACATTTCGCGAAATACGGAACGATCTGCAGCGCGGTACCTTCACCTGTCAGGATCTCGTTCGTTATCATCTCTCTAATATTAAAAAGAAAGCGCACCTCAACGCATTCCTGAGTGTGTATGAGGATGAAGCGCTTCATCGGGCCTCCTTAATTGATGATAAAATCAAGTCTGGTACCGCGGGTAAGCTTGCCGGACTTGTTGTAGGGCTCAAAGATGTGCTGGCTTATCAGGATCATCCGCTTCAGGCCAGCAGCAAAATTCTCGATACGTTTATTTCTCAATACAATGGCACTGCCGTTCAGCGTCTGCTGGATGAAGATGCCATTATCATCGGGCGCCAGAATTGTGATGAGTTCGCTATGGGTTCATCCAATGAAAACTCTGCCTTCGGTCCTGTCCTCAACGATGCCGATAATACACGTGTTCCAGGTGGTTCATCCGGAGGATCCGCGGTAGCCGTGCAGGCTGATATGTGCCAGGTTTCATTAGGATCTGATACCGGTGGATCCGTAAGACAACCCGCGGCATTTTGCGGGATTGTAGGAATGAAACCAACCTATTCCCGGATATCCCGATACGGTCTCATCGCCTATGGATCATCCTTTGATTGTATCGGCATCTTTGCCAAAGCTGTAGAAGATGTTGCCCTGGTGCTGGAAGTAATTGCCGGTGAGGATGAACTGGATAGTACCGTTTCAAAAAAACCGGTACCTCCTTATTCACAGGAATTAAGCGCCTCCAATGGAAAGTCTTATAAGATTGCCTACATCCGTGAAATCGAATCTTCAGAAGGGCTGCAGCCAGAAATACGTGAAGCGATTCTGAATAAAGTAAATGCACTTAAATCAGCAGGGCATACCGTGGAAGCTATTGACTTCCCCCTTCAGGAATATGTACTGCCCACCTATTATATACTCGCAACAGCAGAAGCCAGCTCAAACTTATCCCGTTTTGACGGTGTGCGATATGGGTACAGAAGTGCCAATACCACTGATCTGAGCTCGCTGTATAAAAAGAGCCGCTCAGAAGGATTTGGAAAAGAAGTTCAGCGAAGAATTCTCCTGGGAACTTTTGTGCTCTCTGCGAGTTATTATGATGCCTACTATACCAAAGCACAAAAAGTAAGGCGCATCATGCGGGAAAAGACCAAAGAACTTCTGCAGAAATACGACTTTATCGTGATGCCCATAACACCCACCACCGCTTTCAAGCTGGGAGAGCATACCGATAATCCGTTGGAAATGTACTTGGCGGATCTGTTTTCCGTTCAGGCTAATGTAGTGGGCGTTCCTGCAATTGCATTGCCCTGCGGAAAAGACAAACAGGGGCTGCCTATAGGACTGCAGGTTATTGCAGATGACTTCGAAGAATCGAAACTTTTATATTTTTCAAACACCCTAATGCAAATGAACTGATATGAGAACATCACTTCTCCTTACAGCCTGCATTATTTTTTCAACTTCTCTTTTTGCACAGGTCATTGAGGTGCAACCCGATTCAATTGTCATTGATTCACTGGAAGTAGCCGAAGCTGAAGAAGAAATGCTCTACAAAGAAGACACTACTGACTACGTGTACTTCGCGTTGCCCAGTGATCTGGAATACATTCCGGGAGATGATGATCCTGCGTTAATGGAAGACCGGTTAAAATGTATTCAGAAAACCATCAAGCTTACCTATAACGACCGGATTCACTCATTCATTAATTATTTTACCGTACGCGACCGTGAGTACACCAAGCTCATGATGCGCAGAAAAAATCTGTACTTCCCGCTTTTCGAAAAATACCTGGCGAAATATGGATTACCGGAAGAACTGAAATACTTATCCATCATTGAATCCGGATTACATCCCCGTGCAGTTTCCCGTGCGCGCGCTGTGGGCCTGTGGCAGTTTATGTCCGCTACCGGAAGATATTACGGACTTCACAACGACTGGTACATCGATGAGCGTATGGACCCGGAGAAATCAACCGAGTCAGCCTGCCGTTACCTGAAAGACCTGTACAATATGTTTCATGACTGGGAGCTTGCTCTTGCTGCATACAATACCGGACCCGGAAATGTTAAGCGTGCTATCCGCAGATCGGGCTATAAGCGTTCCTTCTGGGAAATCTATCCGCACCTCCCGCGCGAAACACGTTCTTATGTTCCGCAGTTTGTAGCCATCACCTATACGATGAATTACCTGGACGAACATAACTTCCTGGATGAAGGTGAAGAAATGCTGGTAACGTCTGATACTCTTCGGGTAAGAAAGTTTTTACACTTTGAAACATTTGCTAACCTGACACAAACCTGTCTGGAAGATCTGCAGCGCTTGAATCCTTCTATTCAACGCAATGCCATGCCTGAAACCGGTAGAATCTATACACTGTACGTTCCGGCAGAATCCAAACGCTACCTCGAGTCAAATCGTATTGCTATCCTTGATTCCGCATCCAAAGTTGGAAAAAAAGAGCTTGAAGTACTGGCCCGAAATACCGAAGGCAGTACCTACGGACGTGACCGAATTATTTATAAAGTAAGAAGCGGAGATGTACTCGGATCTATCGCCATGCGTTATGGTGTACGTGTAAACGATCTGAAAAAATGGAATAACCTACGTGGCAATACCATACGGGTAGGCCAGCGCCTGAACATCTGGACAAAACAAAGTACACGTGCTGCTATGGTGGCTTCTGCCAAACCGTCTACACCGGTCGCTATTCCGGATTCAAAGACCTATGTGGTACAACCCGGTGATACACTCTGGGATATCTCGAAAAAATTTGAAGGGTTAACCATTGAGAAAATCAAAACGCTCAATAACCTGAGCAACACCAAGCTTCAGCCCGGACAGAAACTCATTATCGGAATTTGACTTGGGTTTAAGGTCTGAAGTTTAAGGTTAGTACAACTTTACACTTTAGACCTTAAACTTTAAACTGTATCTAAAACCGCGCATTCCGCCACAGGTCAATCACTTCATACCACGTTTCACGGAATTTCTTCTCGCGGATCAATACATAATTCTCGGGATCAAAAAGTGTAGGCGACTTCACGAAGTCAAAGGAGATTTTATAGGATTCATTTTTATAATTCCAGACTTCACGATCATTGAAACGGAATACTTCATCCGGAACACCCATAATGATATAGATCATCCCACGGTCAGTCTTCCATCCTTCTTTGTAAGACGTAAAAAATATATTCGCCAGCTCTACGCGCCTGAAATAACTGCGCATGAATTGTTTGGCCCGCTCAGTGTCCCCCGTGATACTCAGGATAACACGATCAAAAGCTTTCTTATCACCCTTTGCCGCTTTGATCCGGTCGAATTCACTTTTGGTACAAACGTAGATAAGCGGGTCTGCTAAATTTTCAACCTTGCCATACCGTGGGTAATCCGGTTGCACCCTGAACGCCAATCCTTCAGCAGAGCTGGTATCCTTCTGCAGAAGATAAAGCCCTTCCTGAAGACTATCCAATGTCTGACCCGCTATTAATGTGAATGTAGAATCCACACGCATACCGGCTGACACTTTTCCAACAGACTCTGAAAACACAGGCGTGGCGGGTGGGAAAACGGTATTATAGTACGACACGGTTTTTAATGATTCACCGGCAACAGTATAAGGTCTGTCACTCTTGACGTAGCGTTCCAGAATTATCTCGTCATGACTTTTGAGAATAGCCGTAGCCGGATACTTCGGATCAAGTATCTGGTAATAGAACCAGGCCTGCTTGGCATTTTTATGAATAACTTTTACCACCAGTATTTGTACTGCGGCTGACACATTCAGTTCAATCTTTCCTTTTAATGCGGTGCTGTCTGTTTTCAGTTTCGTTCCCTGCTTGTCGAATAAAGCAGACCGTACATCCCACTGCAGGTAATAGGCATCTGCCAACGCTGTGGCATCCGTTAGTTTCAACTCATAGTATACTGACCATGCGTTTTCACTTCGCACCGGCTTCCACGTAAACTTAAAGGGCTGATCCTGACTGTACAGGTAACTGAAGTTGATATCCCGCAATGCCTGAGCCTGAACGGAAAGTGACATGATACCTGCCACTGCAAAAAATAATAATCGCTTCATTAGCTTGAAAATACTATAAAAGTTCGAAGTATGAGGTACGAATTACACCTGTCTGCCGAAAGGTAGAAAGTACGATTCTAAAATCATCTGCCAGATTCCTGAAATCTTACCCTCTGCTTTCTAAATCATGGTTATCTTTGCGGCCGATATGGCTAAAGTATATACCACTGAAATTACCAGCGAGCAGATCGCTTCCGACAACCCCATCCATCAACGTTTATACAAGGCATATGTTGTGGCAAAAGACTACGTTCAGGGTAATGTACTGGAAGTAGGTTGCGGTGAAGGCCGGGGTATAGAAACCCTTTTACCGCTGGTGAAAAGCTTTACAGCCGTTGACAAGATCAAACCAGCCATCGATGAGCTTCAGGTGAAATTTCCTTCCGGGAAATTTATGAGCATGAACATCCCTCCGCTCACCGGTCTTGCCGACAACACGTATGATCGCATCGTCAGCTTTCAGGTGATCGAACATATTGAAAATGATTTTCTCTTTCTGAAAGAGATCCACCGGGTACTGAAGCCGGGAGGCACAGCACTCCTTACTACACCCAACCGGAAAATGTCTTTGAGCCGTAATCCATGGCACGTACGTGAATATCTTCCACAGGAGTTGAAATCACTGGCCGAGAAAATATTTGCTCATGCAGAAATGAAAGGGATAACCGGCAATAAAAAAGTGATGGATTACTACGAACAGAATAAAAAATCAGTAGAGCGCATCACCCGGTTCGACATCCTGAATTTACAATACCGTCTGCCCGCATCCCTGCTGCGGATACCGTATGAGATCCTCAATCGCTGGAACCGTAATAAACTCCAGTCGTCTGACAACAATCTGGTGACAAACATTCACCATGAAGATTATATCGTTGTGGATGATGCCAAGGATGCACTCGATCTTCTTCTTATTGTCAGGAAATAGTTTCAAGTTTAAAGTCTAAAGTTTAAGGTTCGTAACTAACTTTAGACAATTAGACTTTAAACTCCTATAAGCGCAAGCCGGAATCATATTGAAGAAACAGAACTCGTCAGGCGGCTGCGTACAAAAGACCGATCTGCCCTGGAATACCTGTATGATCATTATTCCGGTGCATTGTATGGTGTCATATTCCGGATCATTCAAAAAGAATCTGTAGCCGAAGAAGTATTACAGGATGTGTTCCTCAAAATCTGGGACAGGTTTGACAGCTATGACTCTTCCCGTGGAAAACTTTTCACCTGGCTCCTCAACGTTTCACGTAATCAGGCTATCGATAAAACGCGCTCCAAAGAAATAAGCAAAGACCGGAAAACCGGTGACCTTGAAAAGGTCGTAGGTAGAGTTGAGAATCAGGAGTACACTGAATTAAGCATAGAAAGCATAGGCATTAAGGACATATTGATGGCCCTTCCCGAAGAGCAGCGATTCGTAGTGGAATACCTTTATCTGAATGGGTATACCCAGTCCGAACTGGCTGAAGAATTTAACATTCCACTAGGGACTGTTAAGACACGCCTTCGCCTGGCCATGCAACACTTACGAACTACATTGGGAGCCACGTGAACATACACGAATACATATCGTCCGGAATCCTGGAAGCCTATGCTTTAGGGGAGCTCACCGTAGAGGAACGAAGTGCTGTGGAACAGAACCTTGCTTTGTATCCGGAGCTGCGAAAAGAACTTTCCCGCATTGAGCAAACACAGGAAGAACTTTTGATGAAGGTTGCTATCCAACCGCGAACAGCCGTGAAGCATGAATTATTCGCGCGGATCGCGCAGCAAAAACCGGAAGAAAAAGAAGTTCAGCTTGACCCGGAGAAAATCACCACCTTCTGGCGATTCGCTGCTGCAGCATCTGTTTCCCTGGCCCTGATCACGTCTTATCTCGCGTACAACTATTACAGCAAATGGAAGGAGACACAAAGTGACCTGACAGATCTCATCGCACGAAGTCAGCGTATGGCGCAGGATTATAATCAGGTAAATGAACGTCTCGATAAAATCGAAACCGATATTGATGTTATCAACAACCCGGCATTCAAACGGGTGATCATGAAAGGTACACCTCAGGCACCCGAAGCCATAGCTTCGGTATACTGGAATGAAAATACCAGTGAAGTATACCTCAGCGTTCAGAATATGAAAACACTGGCGGTCGAAAATCAATACCAGTTGTGGGCCATCATTGACGGAAAACCGGTTGATGCCGGTGTATTCGATGGGGCCGGCAAAGACGGTCTCTTATTGCGGATGAAAGAAATTGGCAAAGGTGCCTCTATGTTTGCTGTAACCATTGAACCGCGGGGTGGAAAACCTGCTCCTACCCTCGAAACCATGCAGGTTGCCGGACCGGTTTAAAATTTCAAATTCCAGGTTTCAGATTACACCCGATAACCCGAAATTTAACATCGAGGCTAAAATTCATTTCATTCACAGATTTAGCATTCCGATTGCCACAATCAGGCATGAATTTGGAGTTTGAAACGTGGAATCTGTAACCCAACGAATAACGTCCAGATTTAATAACTTTGTTTCCGGACTATATTTTTAACATCCATGAGAGTACTTCGCCTGACCGTCCTTTTTTTAACTGTCACCATTTTTTCTTCCGCCCAGAATAAAGACTCCCTCATGCAGGTGCAATGGGAATCCGCTTTGAAAAAGCTGAAGGCCGGTGACAACAACGATGCTGTTGTCCAGTTTTCCCAGCTCATCAATTCAAACTTCAGCAACAAAGAAGTGTATATAAAACGGGGCGTAGCCTACTACCACCAGAAAGAATACAACAAAGCCAAAGACGATTTTGACGAGGCCATAAAAGCACGCATCAATACGGGTGAGCTTTTCGAATACCGCGGTAACACACGTTACAATCTCGATGACTATCAGGGGTCAGCCGGTGACCTGGAGAAAGCAATCTCCATGGGCGCCAACAGTTTTGAAACGTTTGCCAACCTGGGTAATGCAAAATTCCGGATGGACAATTACCGGGAAGCGATCACCAACTATGACAAAGCCATTGCTTCCGGAAAAGCCGATGCCGTGCTCTACAACAATCGCGGAAAAGCAAAATTCAATTTAAAGGATTACAAAGGTTCCATACCCGACTTCGACAAGGCTATAGAACTAAAGGCTGGATATGACAAAGCCCTTGAGAACAGGGCTGAAGCTAAATACCTTACCCAGGACTGGAAAGGAAGTATCGCTGATTTTGAAAAAGTAATTTCCAGCGGAAGGTCAGACACCGAGATCTATCAGAAAGTAGGCATAGCAAAATACAACGTGCAGGATTTCAAAGGCGCAGCCGAAGCACTGGATGTTGTCGTAAAGAAAGGCGTGAAGGATAAGGATGTTTTTAGAATGCACGGACTAAGTCAGGCTGCCAACGGAAATTGCGCAGAAGCTACAGGCAGTTTATCGGCAGCTGTTTCCATGGGTGTAACCGATAAGGATGTATTCTATCAGCTCGGTACCTGTCAGTATAAGAACAAGGAATATGCAGGTGCAATTGAATCGCTCTCCCGGGCCGTTACTGCCGGAGTGAACACCAAAGAAGTTTTCCTGATGAAAGGTCAGGCGGAGTTCATTCAAAAAGATAACGATAAAGCATTGGTCGATCTGGAGAAGGCTGTAGCCCTGGGTGTAAGTGACGCGGAAGTATTCCGGAACATCGGTGATATCAAATTCCTGAAGAATGACTTTCAGGGTGCAGTAACAGCATACGACAATGCCGTAAAACTCGGAACCAACGATGCCGTGCTTTTCAACAACCGTGGAAAAGCAAAATCCAATCTGAAAAACTATGCTGGTGCGATTCCTGATTTCGACAAAGCCATTGAACTGAAAGCCGGATATGATAAAGCTATTGAGAACCGCGCTGAAGCCAAATACCTTACCCAAGACTGGAAAGGCAGCGCTGCCGATTTTGAAAAGCTGATCGCTGCCGGACGATCTGACACCGAGATCTATCAGAAAATCGGAACAGCCAAATACAATGTACAGGATTACAAAGGTGCAGCAACCGCGCTCGATGTAGTAGTTCAAAAAGGTGTAAAGGACAAAGAGATATTCCGTGTTCTGGGTCTCAGTCATGCGGCTGCCGGAAATTGTACCGAAGCGGCAAAGAGTTTATCCGCTGCTGTGTCTATGGGTGTAACCGATAAAGATGTTTTCAGCCAGCTGGGTACATGCCAATACACCAATAAGGAATATGCAGGTGCTATTGAATCCTTGTCGCGCGCCATTAATGCAGGCGTAAGTACAAAAGAAGTTTTCCTGATGAAGGGACAGGCAGAGTTTATTCAGAAAGATCACGACAAGGCATTGGTAGATCTGGAGAAAGCCGTGTCACTCGGTGCCAATGATGCTGACGCTTTCAAAAACCTGGGCGATATCAAATTCATCAAGAATGATTTTCAGGGCGCGATCAAATATTATGACAACGCAGTGAAGGCAGGAGCCAACGATGCGATCCTGTATAACAATCGCGGAAAGGCCAAATCCAACCTGAATGATTTTGCCGGTGCTGTTACTGATTTCGATAAAGCCATTCAACTCAATGCTACCTACGCCAAGGCATTCCTGAACCGGGGTACTGCGAAGTATGCATTAAAAGATTACGAAGGCACCGTGAACGATCTTGAAAAGTCAAAAGCTACCGAGCCTGAAACTCCCGAAACAACAAAGATGCTCGGCATCTCCAATTACCTGATCGGGAAAAAAGATGCTGCGAAAGTCTACCTCGACAAGGCACTTCAGAATGGCGTGAAGGATGGAAAGGTTGCCCTGTATGCCGGATACCTTCGCTTTGATGCCAGCGATTATAAAGGAGCAATCGAAGCGCTTACAGCTGCTGAGATGGCTGGTGAACGTGAAGATGATATCCCATTAAAACGTGGTAAGTCATCGTACCAGCAGAAAGAATATACCGCAGCCATTGTCGACCTCGAAAAGGTGGTAGCAAAAGGCAAAGCGGATCTGGCAACCTATGAAGCACTGGCCTTCTCTTACATGGCTTCGCAAAAAGAAAAAGAAGCGCTTCCTCACCTGGAGAAAGCTGCGTCCATGGAAAGCAAGAATAAGGAAGTTTACTTTCAGCTGGGTAACGCACGTTTCAAGCAAAGTAATTTCGCAGGTGCAGTTACCGCCTATGATAAAGCCATTACGCTGGGCGCGAATGATGAAGTGATCTACAACAACCGTGGAAAAGCAAAGCTCAATGCCGGCAATGCCAAAGAATCCATTCCTGATTTCGACCGTGCCCTCGGCATCAAGAAGGATTACACACAAGCCTTGAAGAACCGCGCACTCGCCCGCTATCAGTTAAAGGAATACGCCAACGTTATTGCCGATCTGGCTATTGTCGTGTCACGCAATGAAGCCGGTGCCGAAGAGTTTGCTGCACTGGGGATTTCCAGGTATTACACCAAAGACTATAAAGGTGCTATCCCTGACCTGACCAAAGCCATTGAGACGGGAAGCAAAGACAACCAGATCTATGTAGCGCGGGGAAGTTCACAATTTGAATTGAAAGAATATGAGAAAGCAATCCCTGACCTGACCAAAGCGATTGAAGGCGGGCTGACCCAATCAGACATCTTCTACAAGCGCGGTGCGGCCAGATACAATCTCAAGGATTATAAAGGCGCCCTCCCTGATCTGGATAAAGCGATCACTACCGGCACACTCGATGCGCTCGCTTTCGACATGCGCGGTCACTGCCGTTACGATGCGAAGAACTATGAAGGTGCTATCAGTGATTTTAACCAGGCCATTGAAAAAGATTCTAAGCTGGCCACCGCTTTTTACCATCGGGGTGATGCGAAATTCGTGACCGATAAAATTGCCGATGCCATACAGGACTATACACAAGCAATAACCCTCGGACTGAAAGATCCTGTACTCTTTAACAATCGCGGGAAAGCTTACTTCAAACAGGAGAACTATCAGGCTGCTATCCCTGACTTCACGGAAGCGATCAGCCGCAAACCGGATTATACAAAGGCTTTTGAAAATCGTGGACAGGCATACTACATGCTGAAGAAATATGAAGATGGCATCAAGGATTTCCGCGATGTGGAAAAGCTCAGCGAAAAACCTGAACCACAGCTTTACAAGTCACTGGGTGACGGATATTACAACGTACAGAAGTTTGTTCCTGCCCGCGATTATTACGACAAGCTGATCGATGCCGGTGTAAAAGATAAAGAGGTCTACCTGAAACGCGGACTCATGCAGCTTGAGGCGAAAGAATATGAAGGCGCACTCAGCGATTTCGATAATGCACAGAAAGCCGGAGAAAACTCCGTTACCCTTTTCGTGAACCAGGGAAGAGCACACATCGGCCTGGAAGACACCAAGTCAGCGATCATTTCGTTGAACAAAGCCATTGACATCGATCCGAAAAACGTGGATGCGATCTTCAACCGCGGCTATGTAAAGGAATCCATTGATGATTTTGAAGGTGCTGTGCTGGATTACAATAAAGTAATTCACCTGAATCCGAACGATGGTCTTGCCTACTATAATCGCGCGACCTGTAAATCTGAAATGGATGACTATGGCGCTGGCATATCCGACATGGATGAAGCCATTCGCATCGAACCGAAGAATGCTTCATACTATAAGCAACGTGGAAACTTTCACTATCAGATGAAAGATAAAGACAAAGCGTGTTTCGACTGGCGTAAAGCCGTTGAGCTTGGTGATCCGAAGGCGCGTTTCCAGATTGATAC
>DASXWH010000245.1:0-33921 GCA_036503775.1 Ohtaekwangia sp. | reverse complement strand
ATGCCATTAACCTCAAAAGGCTTCTCGTCAATGGTATGTAGT
This sequence comes from Ohtaekwangia sp., assembly GCA_036503775.1. Classification (GTDB taxonomy): domain Bacteria; phylum Bacteroidota; class Bacteroidia; order Cytophagales; family Cyclobacteriaceae; genus Ohtaekwangia. The sequence goes on along the minus strand of DASXWH010000245.1, from coordinate 33,879 downwards.
TCAAGTCTTGGGATCCCCGGGTAGCTGACTTTTGAGAAGGCATAAGCATATTCAATCCGAAGCTGATTCAGGGTTGGCTCTGTCCCGTATATCGGCATGTCAATTCCCTGTTTGAAATTGTAGGCCCGCACATCATCGAGCCCGGCTGTATGGTCCCGGTGAGCATGGGTAAAGATAACCGCATCCAGCCGGTCAACATTTTCACGCAGCATCTGCTGGCGGAAATCCGGACCGGTATCCACTACAAAACTTTGATTCTGAATTTCAATCCGGATAGAAGTGCGTAGCCGCTTATCCCTGTAGTCCAGCGATCGGCAAACGTCACAGGTACAACCAATCACAGGCACACCCTGAGAAGTACCGGTGCCGAGAAAGGTGATTTTCATGTATTAGGAAAAGTGCGGATCAGGCAGCCGCTTGTTGTTGGGTAAGTTCTTCGTAAAGCTTCTGGCTTTTTTCGGAAAACCGTGAAGGGTCGAGAACCAGACCCCTGAGAATATCCATCAGCGCGTTGATCTTGCCTTCCGTAGTGTAAAACTTATTCACGATCATGATCTTCTGATCCTTCAGCACGCAATATCCAGACTTGAAATTGCCTTTCTCATAGCGTAATGTGTAGTCAGATTCCGCAATCATCTCCTCAACCTTGAGCAAAAACTGATTTGTATACTTGATCATAGTGGTATTTCTGGATGCAAGATAGTAAGAAGTCAGGGAAAGTCCGAAAGTCCTGAAGACCGAAAGTTGGCAGGAATCGGTATGCGGACTTTTCGGTCTTTCCGACTTCCGGACTAACTTGCAGACTTGACTGCCATTAAAAAACATCTCATTGTAGTAGCCGGTCCGACTGCTGTAGGTAAAACGGCTGTTTCCATTAAGCTGGCAAAACACTTTTCGGGTGAGATTATCTCGGCAGATTCACGGCAGATTTTCAGAGAGTTAAACATAGGTACGGCAAAACCGGATGAAGCAGAACTGGCATCGGCCCCACACCATTTTGTCGACAGTCATTCCATTCACGAGGAATACGATGCTGCCCGGTATGGTCAGGATGCACTGGAATTAATTCACCGGTTATTTGAGCGGAATGATTTTTTAATCCTCTGCGGAGGCTCCGGTTTATACATCAAGGCCGTGCTGGAAGGATTTGATGATATCCCTGAAGTTCCGGATTCGATCCGTGAAGAGCTTGTTGAAGGGTTTGAAGCTAACGGTATCGGCTGGCTTCAGGAGAAAATGATGACACTGGACCCTGACCATTTCCAGGAAATAGACAAGCTAAATCCACATCGGCTCATGCGGGCATTAGAGGTAAAGATAGGAACCGGATCTTCCATTGCCTCCTTCCGTAAAAAACAGAAGCGCGAGCATGATTTTAATATTCATAAGATCGGCCTTGAACTTCCCCGTGAAGAACTGCATGAGCGGATTGATGCACGCATGGACAAGATGATTGCAGAAGGCCTGTTCGAAGAGGCACAACAACTCTTTCCCTTCCGGAATCACAATGCATTACAGACCGTAGGCTATCAGGAGATCTTTGATTTCATGGAAGGTAAGTATGGGCGTGAAGAAGCCATCCGTTTGTTGAAACGTAATTCGAGGCGTTATGCGAAACGGCAACTCACCTGGTTCAAACGCGATGAAGAAATGAAGTGGTTCAGTCCTGAACCCTTTCAACAGATTCTCGACTGGCTTCAGACACGTATTTAATCTTCGTTACATTTTTACGTTCTTGCCGAATCATTGACATGACAACACAGCCAGGCAAAAAGATATTGATCATTAGCTACTACTGGCCCCCCAGTGGAGGAAGTGGTGTTCAGCGCTGGCTGAAGTTTGTAAAGTACCTGCCGGAAGAAGGATGGAAACCTTATGTATTCACACCGGAAAACCCAGCATTTGCAGTACGCGATGAAAGTTTGCTTAAGGATGTACCGATGGAAGCTGAAGTGATACGCTTTCCGATATGGGAACCATACGAGGCATTTTTCAAGCTCTCCAAAATCACCGGAAGTAAAAAGACCGCGAAGCCAACAGACCTGGTATCGGCTAAACAGGAATCACTCTTCCATAAGATCAGTACCTGGATCAGGGGAAATTTATTCATTCCGGATCCCCGGGTTTTCTGGGTTCGTCCAGCTGCCAGTTTTCTGCACGACTTCCTTCGTGAAAATGAAATCGAAACGATCATCACTACAGGGCCACCGCACAGCATGCACCTGATCGGACTTCGGTTAAAGAAAAAAAATCCATCACTTCAATGGATTGTAGACTTACGGGATCCTTGGAGTCAATGGGGTTTTCTGGATAGTCTGAAGGCCGGAACCTTCGCACGCAACATGCATAAGCGTCTGGAAGCAAAAGTCCTTCGTAACGCAGACAAAGTCATCACGGTAACACCGTTTTATGTGAGGCAATTTGAAAAACTGGGTGGCCGTAAAGTACTGTTGCTTACCAACGGGTATGATGAAAGCGATTTTAAAGACCTGACCATTCAGAAGACAGATAAGTTTGTTATCCGGCATGTGGGGATCGTGAATGAAAAATGTGATCCGCGACCTTTTATGCTTAGTGTAAAAAAATTGCTGTCAACTCATGAAGTATTCCGATCATCGGTTCACATCGATTTCACCGGTGAGGTGCATCCGCAGTTTCAGGCGTTTGTGCGTGAGTCTCCTGAACTGTCTGCAATAACCTCATTCACACCTCCGGTGCCGCACAAACAATTGATTCCGATGTATGGCCAATCATCATTGCTGTTGTTTGTCATTCACGGTTACAAGAATGCCGAAGGATATCTGCCCGGAAAACTATTTGAATACCTCGCCACGGGTTTGCCTATACTGGGTGTTGGTCCGGAGGATGGTGATGCTGCTGTAGTGCTACAGAAAAGTGAAGCTGGCCTGATGATCGATGCGCATAACCACCAGGGCCTTACTGATTTTTTATTGGCAAAATTTGCAGCCTGGCAAAATCCTTCCGGGTCCGGAATCACCGCATCGTCAGCCTATAAATCATATTCACGAAAGGAACTCACCAAAGACCTTACCGAAATACTTTAGTGTGTTTCAGGTGTTGTGAGCCGCGCTTTTCGGATCGACAGAAAATGTAATCCATAAGCCAGTGGCACCAGAAAAGCCGGGAGCCATACGATGGGAAATTCCGTAACGATCGTGTTTGCCGGCTCATTCATAAAAACACGGAATGGTGTAGGCATGGAAAGTATAGCGATGGTGACGATGTTGATCAGTAATCCCAGTCCAAACAGATTCCATACGATAATGCCGGTCCTGGAGATCTTTTTCAGGTTTAACAACCATACGATGATCAACGCAGTGAGCCCGGAAAGCACATCAAAGTTACGACCCTCAAAACTCATTTGAACGGGAAGCAGTTTCTCCAAAAACAACATCCATAACAGGATCTCGACAAAGATCCGGAAGCTTTGGATGCGGATGATCTGTTGCTGCGGAATGTGCACGAGAATTTCCCGTACGGTTTCCGTACGGGTTACCCATACGATCACGATCAAAGGTATGATCAGTACAATACCTAACCGTGGCGGGAACATACTGAAGTCGCTTAAAAATCCCGAATAGGATAAAACACCGGTTATAATCATCCAGATCAGTAAGGAGATGATCGTTCCACGCATGATTTTTTTCTTCCGCTGTTCTGTGAAGTTGGTAAGTCGCAGCCCTTTTTGAAGTTCGTAAAGAAGCCAGCCAAAAAACAGAACAGTGAGTAAGGCAAAGCCGAGTTGAATGAATAGGTACATGGATTCTGGGGTTAGATCAATTATATGCTATTCTACGAACGAACCAGGGCAGGTGAAATGACAAAAATTGCTAATTGCATCAGGCGCGTATCTGCGTAGGGTATACGCCCTTTTGAATCCGGAAAATACGGCTGAATGAACTGGCATCATCAAAGCCTACACGTCTGGCAATTTCTTTGATCTCCAGTGAAGTGGATTGAAGTAACTTCACAGCGCGTGTCAGGCGGACATCGTTGATGAACTGATGCGGGGTTTTGGCAAAGGCGAGCTTGAATAGCCGGAGAAAATGAAATTTAGAAAGGCAGGCTACGGAAGCCAGGGTATCTAATGAGAGGTCTGTATGAAAGTTTGTATAAATGTAGTCGACCGTGTTCAGCAGTCGGGCAAAGATCTCTTCACGTGTTGATGACTTTAGGGCTGGCAGCGATTCCTGTTTCCGGTGAAGGATGCCTTCCTGGTATACCAGCTCACTGATTATTGTAAATAGTTTTTCGTCCAGCCATATTGATGAGGGAGAAGGAGTGTTCCGGATCTCCTGAATGGTAGTGCATATGATGTCTGTCTTGGGCCTCAGTGTATTGTGAAATTCAATTCGTTCCTGTGGCTGCTCAAAACTTTTTTCCAGCAACGTTTCTGCTTTTTGACCCAGGGTTTGGAAAACCTGATCTGCAAAGTATTCACCGATGTGAATGTTGAATGTCTCCGTAGAACCGGTATTGTCAATATCCAAAGTATAATGCTGATCATGATTGGTCAGGTAGAAATAATCCTCATCGATCCGGACGCGTTTCATACCGGACTCTACATGACTTGCCCCTGAAAGATTCATGAAGAGTGAAAGCGGTCCGCGAATATTGTCGCGATAAGTATGTTGGGTTGAAACATTCAGGATTACCGTGGGCCATCCTTCGTTGTCTAGCTTCAGGCCATTCCAGCCTTTCCGATCTGCAAAACGCTTTTCGGTTTGTGTTTTTAACCACGTCAGATCAGGGAATTGCTGGAAAACCATGACCAAAATTTACGGAAACAGGTTCAATTTGTTCAATTCCAAAAGGGCCATGCGTGTCCCATTTTGAAAACCACTATCTAATATTGGATAACTCCGATCATTAAGACTCAAATCTCATACATTCAAGAACCGCATTTAGACGATAATTTAGCGGTTTTTAACCTAGTTCAGTGTTTAGCTAAGTTGCGATTCAGTTTGGAATTGCATTTGCAAAACGGCATGCAACCACTTATACCACTACGAAAAAACATAATGACTACATTTTTTGAACATCAACGCTCCACTTACAAACGCAACTACCTCCGTAACCTTATCTGTCTGGCTTCCTCTGACGGTTTTCTGGACAATGAAGAAAAAGAGCTGCTCCTGAAAATCGGATTGAAGCGCGGACTCAAAGAGTGGCAGATCAATGAGTTGATTGAAGATAATGACATCGCCAAACACGAAGTGTTTCTTCCCGAGTCAGTGAGTAACCGGATGAACATGTTATATGACCTGATGCAGATTATCTATGCCGATAATCATGTTACACAACGGGAGATGGAGTTCATGACCAATATTATTCAGTCGTTTCAACTGAGACCCGAAATTGTTATGGATCTGATCAGGCTTTTTGAAGCCGGTACTCCTTCACATGACGAATGGAAAGAATTTGTGGAGTTTGTTTGTGAGGATAGTATTCGTCAGGAACAGGAAATTCTGCCCGGTTAGTTTTAGCCCATTTGTGTTTTCAAAAGACTCAGCTGTCAGCTGAGTTTTCCTTTTTTCATACTTCTGTTGTTTGCTTGAAACTGATTTAGGTATTTTGACGCCTTAAAGAAAGATCATGGCAGAAGTATCCATCCCCAAACGCCCCGAGCGGAAATTCTTACCGGAAAATTTCACCGTTACCACGTGGGATATCCTAAAACCTTATTTTGACGAACTACTGCAGCGTAAGCTTGATTCGCTGGACAATCTGAAGAAGTGGTTTAAAGACCGCAGTGAGGTGGAATCTGTTATTTCGGAAGACCTGGCCTGGCGTTACATTCGGATGACGTGTTACACTGAGAATGAAGATTATCGTAAAGCATACCAGGATTTTATAGAAAACATCCAGCCGCAGGTTGCACCGGTAGCTGACCAGCTGAATAAACTCGCTGCAGCATCTCCCTTCTTGAATTCGCTTGCTCATGCCGAGGGATTTGATATCATGATCCGTACCCTGAAAAAGGAAATTGAAATATTCCGTGAAGAGAATGTTCCGTTGTATACCGAGATCAATACGGAAACGCAAAAGTACGGACAGATCTCCGGGGCGATGACCATCTCGTGGGAGGGCAAAGAAATAACCTTGCAGCAGGCCTCTGTAGTATTGATGTCAACCGACAGAGCAAAACGCGAGGAGGTCTATCATAAAATCACCGCGCGAAGATTACAGGATAAAGTTACACTGGATGAGTTGTTTTCTAAGCTCATTCAACTTCGTCATAAAGTATCAGTCAATGCAGGCTTTGCCAACTTCCGTGATTACATGTTCAAATCACTGGGACGGTTTGACTACACACCTCAGGATTGTTTCAATTTCCATGAGGCCATTCAGCGGGAAGTAGTTCCCGTGCTGAACCAGCTTGCTGCGGAAAGAAAGAAAGCCTTAAACGTAGGCTCGCTTCGTCCCTGGGATAAGGCAGTCGATGCCGAAGGGAGGGATGCACTCAAGCCTTTCACAAACGGAAAAGAATTAACAGACAAGACCATCGAAGTATTCAGACGCCTCGACCCTTTTCTGGGACAGTGTTTGTCGATCATGAAAGAAATGGGCCACCTCGATCTGGAGTCACGGAAAGGAAAAGCTCCGGGTGGATATAATTATCCGTTATCTGAAATTGGTGTACCATTTATTTTTATGAATGCCACCTCCACACTGCGTGATATGGTAACGATCATGCACGAAGGCGGTCATGCCATTCATAATTTTCTGACACGTGATCTGGAACTTAATGATTTCAAGTCCACGCCTTCGGAAGTAGCGGAGTTGGCGTCCATGTCCATGGAACTCATATCGATGGATCATTGGGATGTATTCTTTACCGATGAAACCGAACTTAAGCGTGCCAAACGCGAGCACCTCGAAGACCTGATTGAGACGCTTCCCTGGGTTGCTACCATCGACAAGTATCAGCATTGGCTCTACGAGAATCCCGGTCACGATCTCGACACGCGAAAGAAACAGTGGAATATCATCTTTGATCAGTTCGCGGATACTGTAACCGATTGGTCAGGTTTACAGGAAGCGAAGGATTACCTCTGGCAGAAACAACTTCACTTGTATGAAGTACCGTTCTACTACATTGAATATGGTATGGCACAACTTGGGGCTATTGCCGTATGGAGAAATTTCCGTCAGAATCCTGCGAAAGGATTACAGGCATACCAGAACGCGCTGAAGCTGGGATACCTCCGATCTATTCCTGAAATCTATAAGGCTGCGGATATCCGTTTTGATTTCAGCAGTAGCTACATTAAAGAACTGATGTCTTTTGTACGGGGAGAGCTGATGAAGATTTGAGTAAAGTTAACCCCTGCATTTATCGAGCAGGGCGCTGAGCTGAACAGCTTCTTCCTCCGTGAGGTCCAGTACACGGTCACGGGCGGGGAGATGTTTCTCCATGGATTTTAACAGGTCTATGCCGGCATCGGTGATCAGCACATCAAATGCGCGCTTGTCTTTCGGACAAACCCGTTTCAGTACAAATTGTTTGGTAACTAATCTATCCAGCAGACGTGACACGTCTGAATTTTTATCCAGCATCCGCGACTTGATCTCGGTGGCCGAGATACTTTCCGGATGTTGTCCCTTCAGAATGCGAAGGATATTGAATTGCTGTGCGGTGATTCCGAATGACTTGAAGAATTCCTGATTTTTATTCTGCAACCAGTTAGCTGTATACAGCAGGTTTACCACCGATTTCTGCCAGGCGTCTCTGAATTTAGGTTGCTTTATTTCTTCTTCAATCTTCATAAAAAGCAACAGGCAGGATAACCCTGCCTGTTGTTCTAAGTTTTAGTCTTTGAAAAACTCGGTCTTGGCATTGAGGGTAACTTCATCACCCACTACACCTGAAGGTGTTGAAGCACCTACACCAAAGTCAGAACGCTTGATCACGCCACTTACTTTGAAAGCAGCCAACGTCTTCTTGTTGTATGGGTGTACTGCTGTACCACCAAATACAACATCCAGTTCTACAGTCTTGGTAACACCGTGAAACGTTAAGTCACCGGTTACTTTGTAGTTCTTGGCATCAACTTTCTTTACAGACTTGCTTTTGAAAGTGAAGGTTGGATACTTCGCAGCATCAAAGAAGTCAGCACTGCGAAGGTGCTCATCTCTTTTATCGTTGTTGGTGAAGATGCTGGTGGCATCTCCAGTAAATTCAAATACAGCGTCAGTGAAATCTTCTTTGGAAGAAGTGATCTTGGCATCGAATGCCTTAAACGATCCGTCAACTTCAGAAACAACAAGGTGACTAACCGTAAAACCAAGGTTTGAGTGAACCTTGTCCAGTGACCAGGTTTGAGCAACAGCGCTACCGGCAATAAAAAGTGCCACTAGCAGGGAGTTAAGTTTTTTCATAAATGTGTTCATGTTTGATAGTGCAAGTATAACCCATCTGGGTATCTATATGTTCAAACAAATAATTTTAAGAGCGTAACTTTTTGATTTTCAGGTATTAAATTTTTGAAAAACCTGAATAATCAGGGGATCGGTAAATCCGCTTTCAGGCCTTTAAATAGAAATCCCGGGTGAGATTCCGGTAGGATTCTGACCAGTTTGTATCTCGATCATAGAGTAGTATTTCACCCGTCTCCATGGTTTTTACTTCACTTGAAAATTCCAGCAACCAGCGTTCAATAGGTTTTTCATTTCGTGTTCTGAAACTCCATTGCCGTGAACAATGCAGGGCGAACGTCCTGGCGAGATCAATGAACTGAAGTCCTTCCGTAAAGGGCAATACGATATTAAATGCACCGGAAGGATGCAGGTAATTTGTTACGGCCCGGAGCAGGTCTGTATGGTTAAGCGTTACGGTGTGTCTGGCCTGGATTCGTTTTGCATCCGGTGGCTGCTGACTGTTGATGAAGTAAGGTGGGTTGGAAACAATCAGATCATACTTTTTACGGGTTGTAAATTGCTGAATGGAAGTATGATGAATCTTAATTTTTTTTGGCCAGGGAGAACCCAAAGCATTTTCCATTGCCTGCGTTGCGTCCTGTTCTTCAACTTCCACGGCATCGATCCCTGTTTCAGCAGCTGATCGTTGTGCCAGTATCAATGCGATAACACCAGAGCCTGTACCGATATCGAGTATTCTGGTTGCATTCCGGATATTCACCCACGTGCCGAGTAACACACCATCCGTACCTACCTTCATGGTGCAGCGATCATGATGCACATCAAACTGTTTGAACTGAAAGTATTTTCCGCTTTTCGTCATCCGTTTAAAAAGTTCTTAATTTACCTGAAACAAACTGATCTGACATGCCCGAAAAAATACGCTGGGGAATTTTAGGCTGCGGCAAAATTGCACACAAGTTTGCAAACGATCTGAAGCTGGTAGAAAACGGAATACTGATGGGAGTGGCGTCCCGTGATAAAGACAACTGCGAAGCCTTTGCCAGACAATATGGAGCGGCAAACACGTTTACGGATTACGAATCCCTGGCTTCCAGCAAAGACATCGATGCGATTTATATTGCAACACCACATGGCCTTCATCATGACCATACACTGCTTTGTCTTCGTCACCGGAAAGCTGTTTTGTGTGAGAAAGCGTTTGCCCTGAATGCACGACATGCAAAGGAAATGATCGACTTCGCACGGAAAGAGAAGGTGTTTCTCATGGAAGCCTTCTGGACAAAATTTTTGCCGCAGTATAATAAAGTGATGGAGATCATTCACTCCGGACAAATCGGTGACATAAAGTGGCTCCAGGCTGACTTTGGTTTCAAAGCTCCTGATCCACCTGCACAACGGATATTTGATCCCGCCCTGGGTGGAGGATCATTGCTCGATGTTGGTATTTACCCGGTCTTTCTCGCATTATCCCTATTCAAAACAAAACCCGAACAAATAACCGCCACCATCACTCCGCATGCTACTGGTGTTGATGAACAATGTGCGATGAGCCTTACGTTCAGCAACGGAGTGATCGCCTCGTTGTCTTCCTCATTTATGGCAGACACTCCGGTGGAGGCCGTCATTGCCGGCACCAAAGGCAGAATACTGTGGCGTAACCGCTGGCACAACGCTATTGGTGAAATTGAATTGGTGCTGGATAAGGATGAACCTGTTAAAATTGATGTTCATCGCGAAAGTGGATATGGCTACCAGTTTGAAGCGCGGCATGTGGGAGAGTGTCTTCAGAAAGGATTAACGGAAAGTCCGGTGATGAGCCATGCGGACACCATGTTATTGATGGAAACGCTCGATGCCATTCGTGGCATTTGCGGAATTCGCTATCCGGTAGATGTTTAAAATTTAATGGTTAAAGTTCACACTCAAAACGATTGCATTATTTAGGCAATGCAGCAACAATACCATTTACTAAATCCGCCAGGCTGAAATTCCGGTTGTGAGTTACTCCCAATCGAGCGACTACCAGGTTCTTTGACGGAATGATCACGACAAAATTCTTCTCGAAACCATCGAAGATGATGGCTTCGTTTGGCAAACCGGGATATTCTACATGAGAGGAATCATTAGGGTTGCCGCGGTTGAGCCAGATCTGTGCACCATATTCCCGGTTCAGTGCTGCGGGTGCGGGCGTAGTTGAATACGTCACCCAGCCTTCCGGGAGAATTCGTTCACCGTTCCAGACGCCATCATTCAAATAGAGCATACCGAACCGTGCCCAATCGCGTGCCGATGCAAAAGAATACGATGATCCTACAAACGTTCCGGATGCGTCAGGTTCCATGATGGCTGTGCTCATGCCGATTTTTTGGAAGAGTTTTTCATAGGGGAATGTATAGTAGTTGTCATCACCAACCGTCTGGCGGATGATGCGCGACAGGATGTTTGTACTTCCGCTGGAGTATTGGAAAAATGTATTGGGTTCATGCGCGAGTTTCTTACCAACTGCGTAAGCTGCTTTATCGTCACTGTGAATGAACATCCGGTGAAAATCGGCTGTAGGGAAGTAATAGGATTCGCTCCATTCCAGTCCTGAACTTGCCTGAAGAAGATTGTTCAGGGTTATGGCTTTGCGGTCGTCACCTTTCCATTCCTCAACAGGAGCCGGGTCATTCACCTTCAGCTTACCTTCTTTTACTAAAATTCCGACCAGCGCATTGGTGATACTTTTGGTCATGGACCATCCCATCAGTCGGGAATTGACACCATAACCATCGGCATATTTTTCTCCGATGATCTGACCGTTGTACACCGCAATGACAGCATGCGTGAAAACCGGATTCTCAGGATCTTTATCCGCGAAACCATTGGCAATAACTTTTTCGATCTGCGTATAATTCACACCAGCCAGCATGGTGTCTTTGACAATATTTCCGGTAGGCCAGGATACGGTATCATTCGCACCGGGTGTCAGTTCCGGAGCAGCGATTGGCTGACTTTTTACTTCTTCTGCGGATTGTTCAGCAAGTAGCGTACATCCCAATCCTTTCCGGTAGACCGCCTTTGATGTTTTCCAGAGGAACTGTGCTGACACGGTCGAATCCTGGTGATTGAATTCAACGCCCGCGCGATTGAGGCCAGGAAAAACCAGCAGCTCTTCGTGTGTTACACTCTCGGGTGTCCGTCCGGTAACATAAACGCAGGAGCACATGGTCTTGGCCACCATTCCGCTCATCACAGGAGGGAAGGTGATCACCACAAACAGTATGGCTACGAAGATGGCCGTGAGTATAACATAGAGAAAATACCGTACGAGTTTTTTCATGTTCAGATCTTGAGAATATCAAATGTACAAAGATGAAATCAGGTTTCTTTTTGAAGGGTGTGTTGATCTTTTGATCAGCTTTGATATTCTTGTGTCATGGCTAAAAAGTTTTCCCCAGCAGAACTGAAGGAGTTTCTCAACCTGAAGGTTGATCAGTTCAATCAACCCGGTTTCATCGAAAATGATCCGATATCCATTCCGCACGCCTTCATCAAAAAGCAGGACATTGAAATAGCCGGACTCTTCGCTGCCGTACTGGCCTGGGGTCAGCGTGTTACGATTATAAAGAAGTGCAGATCGTTGCTGACGATGATGGACAACGATCCGCATCAGTTTATACTCAGTCATAAACCCAAAGACCTCAAACCATTTCTGGAATTCAAACACCGTACATTCAACCCGACTGACACATTATACTTTATAGCCTGGCTACGCTGGTATTATGAACAGCATGAGTCGCTGGAAGATGCTTTTCTTGTTGATCCGTCAGAGGAAACTATCGGTAGGGGGCTTATACATTTCCAGCAGTTGTTCTTCAGTCTGCCGGATGCTCCGCATCGTACGCGTAAGCACATTCCATCACCCGAACGCAAATCCACCTGTAAGCGCATGGTTATGTACCTTCGGTGGATGGTACGTCAGGATAAAAAAGGTGTTGACTTTGGTATCTGGAAGAAGATCAGTCCAGCACAACTGGTTTGTCCCTGCGATCTGCACGTGGACAGGGTGGCCCGGAAACTTAAACTGATCAAACGAAAACAAACCGATTGGCAGACTGCCCTTGAGCTCACCGCCAACCTCCGGAAACTTGATCCTATCGACCCGGTGAAATATGACTTTGCCCTTTTTGGTCTTGGGATAGAAGAAGGATGGTCGAAGCTGAAATAGATTCAGTACCAGGCACTCTTGTGGAATTGACCCATCATCAGGCAGAAATGATTAATTCTTTTTGCTGCAGCGCCAGACTTATCAACAGGATGATTAGTAAGGCGAGGGCGAGCAGTAAATGTGCCAGTGTTTTGGTGGTACGAATCAGGATCATCGTCACCAGCACGGATAAGACCAGCACATGAGGCAACTGTTCTACAATGGAACGATCGAGCAGCGTCATATTTTCGATCATGCTTAACACAACCATAATGCATACGCTGATAAAAATTTTTCGGTAGTTAGTGAGGTAAAATGTTTTGGAGTCGGGTCCGTTTTTATAGTCAACCGGAAAAAGCAGGTGTGCCAGTACATATAAGTTGATGGGATATAACACGATGAACATGAAGAGAGACATCGGCCAGCGTTCAATTGACTTCAACCCATAGCTCACCCACCATTCATGTACATGCATGACGAATACCAGCACAATCCAGATCACATATGGTGCATAAAGTCGCGAGCGATTGCTGTGTTTGATCCACTCGGCAAGACCGGTGAGTATAGTCGTGATACCAAGACCAAGGATGATCGAAATAAGCACGATTACATATTCAAAAGGCGACATATTGAATCAATTTATAATGATTCTAAATTACAATTTTGGTGATCACCTGAGCATCATGAATTCATTCCGTAACTACTTTCGCGCATGTTGTTCTGAGTGACTCAAACCTCGTTACCGAGGTAAGAAAAACCTCATTATTTATTGTGCAAGGCCTTAAATTAATTTGAAAAAATGAGTTCCGATAGTAGATTTGTGCCGCTTGTTTTGAAAACGGACACCGAACCTAACATGATAAAATCTTTTACTTCCTCCGCTTGCAAGTTCTTCACACTAGTTTTCGTTTTCGCCTTAATCACTTTCTCTTCATCTGCACAGGATATCTCAACAGATCCGGCTGCCATCAGCGCGGGAGAGGCATTGTTTAATGCGAATTGTAAAGCTTGTCACCGTGTAGACAAAGTTTTGGTTGGTCCAGCATTGAAGGATGTGTATAACAGAGCACCTTCGATTGACTGGATCAAGTCTTTTATAAGGAACTCATCCGGTGTGATCGCCAGCGGAGACGATTACGCTGTGAAGTTGTACAACCAGTATAACAAAACACAGATGACTGCTTTCACTTCACTGAAGGATGCAGACATCATGAATATCCTGGCCTATGTTAAGGCTGAAGGTGAAAAAGCGCCAGTAGCTAAGACAGACGGTGGTGGTGATAAAAAAGAAGCATCTTCTGAAACACCAGCCGGTTATCTGAATATAATCCTCATCGGGATGGTCATCATCCTGGTGTTGTTGTTGATCATCCTGGGTTTCCTGGTATCAGCACTCAAGCGTTTCCTCGATACTAAAAATCTTTCTGAAGAAGATAAAGAAATAGTTCACTCGCCTATCACCGGTAGTTCTATGGTGAAGAGCTCAGCGTTCATCTTTATCGTAGCCTTCCTGGTTGCGGGTCTTGGATTCAAGGCCGTGATCAACGGACTCTATGGTATTGGTGTTCAGCAAGGTTATGCTCCGAAGCAGCCGATCGCATTCTCGCACAAGATCCACGCAGGTGACCTGGAGATTGACTGTAAATACTGTCACGTGGGTGTGCTGAAAAACAAGAATGCTACTATTCCTTCCGTGAACATCTGTATGAACTGTCACAACCAGATCAAAGAAGGTTCACAGACCGGAACAGGAGAGATCGCCAAGATCCTGAAAGCTTATGAAACGAATAAGCCAATTGAATGGGTACGGATCCATAACCTGCCTGACCTGGCTTACTTCAATCACGCACAGCACGTGAATGTAGCAGGTGTTGAGTGTCAGACCTGCCACGGTCCGATTGAGACCATGGAGGTTGTTCGTCAACACTCTTTATTAACCATGGGATGGTGTATTGACTGTCACCGCAAAACAGACGTGAACACGAAAGGCAATGCTTACTATGATAAGCTGATCGAACTCCATAATGCATCGAAGAAGTCGCCTATGAAAGTGGAAGACATCGGTGGTCTGGAGTGTTCGAAGTGTCACTATTAATAATCGCTTCAAAAGTTTTACATACGGATAAATAACGGTTCACGATAACAATGGAAGAATCTAAGAAGATATACTGGAAAGGCATTGAGCAACTGGCAAACAATCCTGAGTTTGTGAAACACGCTCATCAGGAATTTGCTCAGCCAGGTCCTGAAGAAGATTTGGGCCACTCCCGCAGGGACTTTTTGAAGATGATGGGATTTGGTATGTCGGCTGTAGCGCTTGCAGCATGTGAAGCGCCAATCCGCAAAGCCATTCCTTATGTTAACAAACCGGTTGACATCGATCCAAGCTTACCAAACTATTATGCCTCTACCTATATTAATGGAGGTGACTATTGCAGTATCGTTGTAAAGACCCGTGAAGGTCGTCCGATCAAAGTAGAAGGTAATGCACTTTCCAATGTTTCAAAAGGTGGAACCAGCGCACAGGTAGAAGCTTCTGTTCTTTCATTATATGATAACACACGTCTGAAAGGGCCCCTGGCTGCAGACCGCAGCAAAAGGATTTCCTGGGAAGACCTTGACAAAGAGGTCATCGCCAAGTTAACCGAGATCTCCGGCAAAGGTGGCCAGATCAGAATTGTAAGTAACACTGTACTTAGCCCCAGCACAAAAGCTACCATCGCTAAGTTCATCGCTAAATATCCCACAACACAGCATATTCAATACGATCAGACTTCGAACTATGGCATTCGTAAAGCGAATGAAGAATCGTTTGGAGCAGCGATGATCCCTTCATATGATTTCAGCAAAGCAAAGGTAATTGTAAGTGTTGCTGCAGACTTCATCGGAAGCTGGATTGCCCCGATTGAATTCACAAAACAATATGCACTTACGCGTGAGGTAAGCGAAGATAAGCGTGAGATGTCACGTCATTATCAGTTTGAATCTGTTCTCTCCATCACCGGTGCTAACGCAGACTATAGATCACAGATCAAACCTTCGGAAGAGGGGGCGGTAGTGGTTCAATTATATAATCTGATTGCCGCTAAAGCAGGACGTGCTTCAGTAAGCGGAGGAGTTGAAAAAACATATCTCGCCAAAGCTGCCGATGAACTTTGGAGCAATCGCGGCAGTGCCCTGGTTGTTGCCGGTTCAAATGACAAAGCTATTCAGGTGGTGGTAAATGCCATCAACGATATGCTGGGAAGCTATGGTACGACTATCGATTTAGGCTCCCCGGTTAATTACCGTCAGGGTGACGATGCTGCGATGGCGGCATTTGTCAGCGATGTAGAAGGTGGTAAGATTGACGGTGTGATCTTCTATAACTGTAACCCGGTTTATGATCACCCGCAAGGCGACAAGATCGCTGCCGGCTTGAAAGGCATAGCACTTTCTGTGTCCACTGGATATAAGGAAGAAGAAACCGGTGCACTGGTAACGTACCTGGCGCCTGATCATCACTTCCTGGAAGCCTGGAATGATGCAGAACCGCGCAAGGGAAGTTTCAGCTTAGGTCAACCTGCCATCACTCCGATATTCAAGTCACGCGCTGCACAGGAAAGTTTCCTGGTGTGGTCCGGTGAAGCAAAAGCGGATTATTTCGAAGTCGTAAAAAATAACTGGAAGTCCTGGTTCTATAAAGATTCATCCGTTGCCTTCCAGACTTTCTGGGATAAATGTTTGTACGATGGTGTTTATGAAGTACCATCAGCAGGTGGTTCAGCAGCAAGCTTTGCAGGTGATGTAAACGCAGCAGCATCAGCAATTTCCAGCAATGCTAAAACAGGCAAGTGGGAAGTTGTATTCTACGAAAGCGGTAACATCGGTAATGGTTCACAAGCCAATAACCCGTTGCTGCAGGAACTTCCGGATCCGATCACCAAAGCCGTATGGGATCATTATGTAACTGTAGCTCCTAAAGATGCTGCTGATATCAGTTTCTTTGAAAGTATTACGAAGTACGCGTCCGTGACCGTAGCGGGTAAAAAACCGGTGAATATCGCTATACTGGTTCAGCCAGGACAAGCTCCTGGTACATTGGGTATCCCGGTAGGATACGGACGTTCAAAAGCCGGTAAAGTAGCCAATGATATTGGTGTGAATGTATATCCGTTGATTGATACAGTAAACGGTTCTCTCAGCTACAGTGCTGTGGCTGATTTTGTAGTAACTGAAGACGATTACCAGATCGCACAGACGCAGACGCACAACACCTACATGGGACGTGCAACTGTAGTACAGGAGACTTTATTATCAGAATATAAAAACACGAACTGGGATCGCGAATTCCATCCCAAGGTTGCTACCTGGACATCAGAAGATGAGAAAGTAGCTCCGGGTGAACTTTCACTCTGGAAAGGTCACGAATATAAAAACCACCACTGGGGAATGGCCATTGACCTGAACACCTGTACAGGTTGTGCCGCTTGCGTGGTAGCATGTAATGTAGAAAACAACGTTGCTCTGGTAGGACGTCAGGAAGTAATCAACCGCAGAGAAATGCACTGGTTACGCATCGACCGTTACTACAGCAGCGATGCCAATATTGACGACTGGAAAGGACTTGAAGTAGCTTCTGAAAATCCAGAAGTAGTATTCCAGCCGATGTTGTGTCAGCATTGTAACAATGCACCTTGCGAAACAGTATGCCCGGTAGCGGCTACTACTCACAGCACGGAAGGTCTCAACCAGATGACGTATAACCGTTGTATCGGTACACGTTACTGTGCAAACAACTGCCCTTATAAAGTAAGACGTTTCAACTGGTTCAAGTACCATGATAACAAACAGTTTGAAAACACCAACGTAGCACAGACATCCGATCTGGGCAAGATGGTCTTGAACCCGGATGTTACGGTACGTTCGCGCGGTGTAATGGAGAAATGTTCTTTCTGTGTACAGCGTATCCAGTTGGGTAAGCTCACTGCGAAGAAGGAGAGAAGAGAAGTGAAAGACGGAGAAGTAACAACCGCCTGTGCTGCAGCATGTTCAACCGGAGCCATTGTATTCGGTGACGTGAACAATCCGGAAAGCAAGATTTCCAAACTGTTGAAGATCAAGCCTGCCGATGAGAAACATCCTCATCGCATAGACAAGATCACGGGCAATCCTCGCGCATACCAGGTACTGGAAGAAATTGGCGTGAAGCCAAACATCTGGTATCTGACGAAAGTAAGAAACAAGGACGCTGCTAAAGCGTAGGCCTCGGATAACTGATAACGAATAACGGATAACGATTTTAACGGATAAAAAATGCAGGTAAATTCATCAGTTCGCGATCCCCTGGTAACCGGTGGTAAAACGGTAAAGGATGTATCGGAAGACATCAGCCGGCAGGTGGAAGGCAAACCAACGAAATCATGGTGGATGGCAATGGCGATCTCCCTGGTGCTTTTTGTGTATGGCTTCTATTGCGTATGCGCTGTTTTATGGAATGGTATAGGGTTGTGGGGTTTGAATAAAACAGTAGGCTGGGCGTGGGATATCACCAACTTCGTGTGGTGGGTTGGTATCGGTCACGCAGGTACGCTGATCTCTGCCATCCTCCTGTTATTCCGTCAGAAATGGAGAATGTCTATCAACCGTGCTGCAGAAGCAATGACAATCTTCGCGGTAATTTGCGCGGCTTCATTCCCGCTTATTCACATGGGCCGCTTGTGGCTTGGATTCTACTGGGCACTTCCGTTGCCGAATGCTTTTGGTTCACTCTGGGCAAACTTCAACTCACCGCTGTTGTGGGACGTGTTTGCGATCTCAACATACTTTACGGTGTCACTTGTATTCTGGTATCTCGGCTTGATCCCTGATTTTGCCGTGATCCGTGACCGTGCCGTAGTACAAGGAAATAAACTTCGTGCACAGGTTTACAACGCCCTCAGCTTCGGCTGGCAGGGTGGTGCCAAACACTGGATGCGTTATGAATCCGTAGCCCTGATCCTGGCAGGTCTTTCAACCCCGCTGGTGTTGTCGGTTCACACGATCGTATCCATGGACTTTGCTACCTCAGTTATTCCCGGATGGCACACTACGATCTTCCCGCCATACTTCGTTGCCGGTGCGATCTTCTCCGGCTTCGCGATGGTATTGACACTATTGCTCGTAACCCGTGCTGTATTTAAACTCGAAGACTATATTACCATCTATCACATTGAGCTGATGAACATCATCATCATTGTGACCGGTTCTATTGTGGGTATCGCCTACATCACGGAGTTGTTCATTTCCTGGTATTCCGGAGTGGAGTATGAAGGCTACGCTTTCTACAACCGTGTTCAGGGTCCGTATGCCTGGGCATACTGGTCTATGATGACCTGTAACGTGATCTCTCCGCAGCTTTTCTGGATCAAGAAGATCCGCATGAGTATCGTATCCACATTTGTTCTTTCCATCATTGTGAACATTGGTATGTGGTTCGAGCGCTTTGTGATCATCGTTACATCACTGCACCGCGACTACATTCCGTCAAGCTGGACACAGTTTCACCCCACCATGTATGACATCGGTGAGTATATATTCACGTTCGGATTGTTCTTCACCGCGTTCTTCCTCTTTGCGAAGTATTTCCCGGTGATCAACATGGCTGAAGTAAAAAGTATTGTACGATCAGACTCTGAAAAACTTAACCACGAAGCGCATCACTAGGCCTTCGCTAACCATAAAGAATTGACAATGGACGCAGATAAAAATTTTCTGGTTGGAGTATTTGATGATGAGGAAGCCGTGTTGAATGGTATCCGGAAAGTACGCTCCAATGGCGTAAAAATCCATGATGTGTTTTCACCGTTCCCCGTACACGGTATTGATGATGCCCTCGGCCTGAAACGCAGCCGTATTCCTATCGCTGCTTTCCTGTACGGACTCACCGGAACAGCGCTGGCGCTGATCATGCAGATCTGGATGCTTGGGTATGACTGGCCGATGATCATCGGAGGAAAGAACTACGCATCATTACCACCTTTCATTCCGGTAACTTTTGAATTAACGGTATTGCTTGCTGCCCACGGTATGGTGTTAACCTTCCTGATCGTTAGTGATCTGAAGCCTTATAAATGGCCGCGTCAGTTTGATCTGCGCAGCACGGAAGACAAGCACATCATGGCGATTGACCTGGCACTTAACGGAGGCAAGAGCAAGGATGAGTTACGGAAACTGGTTAAGGAAGCAGGTGCTTCTGAAGTGAATGAAAAGAATTTTGATTAATCTGAGAATATCAACTATGCGTTTTGTACAAAGCATATTCGTAGGACTTTCAGCTGCAGCGTTACTAACGTCATGCGGTGCAGGTGGTGATAACCAGGGGCTGGAATATGCTCCGAACATGTATCACTCCGTTGCCTATGAGCCCTACACACAGATCACGGACGAGGATGCCGGCCGCTGGCTTACTTCAATTGAGTATGCAGATGGTCATGCCGAGTTTTATAACTCCAATAAGCTTAACATCCGCGTGATGAACAGCCCGATGAATATGCGTGAACCTGCTCCCAATACCGTGAGCCGGAACAAGCATGGATGGCTTCCTTATCGCCTGGGTAAAGACAGTCTCGCATTTGCGGCTGCACTGAAAAACCCACTGGATTCATCCGCTGCGATGGTTGCCGATGGTAAGGCCCTGTATGAAATGTACTGCGATCATTGCCACGGTGCTAAAGGAAAAGGAGATGGTAAGGTAGGTGCCGGTGGAATCAAGGTGACTGTAAATGGTGAAGAGAAAGAACGCGCAATCTATGCCGGTGTGGCTAACCTGACCGGTGACGCACTGAAGAATATCAGTGAGGGGCACATCTTCCATGTGATCACACATGGTAAGGGCCTGATGTGGGCACACGGTTCACAGATCAGCCCGGAAGACCGCTGGAAGATTGCGAAGTATGTAAAGACTTTACAGAAATAATCTCCTGAATTGAACATTGATAATTGAACATTGACAATTGATAAAATGGCTCATCACGCAGAAGTAACGGCAGAACAATACGAATTTAAGGCAGCAACCAAAAAGAAGCTCTACATTCTCCTGATTGTAGGCATTGTATTTTTTGGATTGGGGTTGATCCTGGCGATGAATGGGGGAGGACATGAAGAGCATGGTGGACATGCATCAGCTGCTGCCCAGGAATTAGTTGCCAGTGCTTCACAACACGAAGCCGCTTCTGAGGGGGATGATGCTCACGCTGCCGGTGAACATCACGAAACTCCGATCTGGTTAAAAAGACTGTACACTACACTCTGGCACAACAATACATTTTTTGTAGGCCTCGGTATCATTGGATTATTTTTCATTGCTATACAGTATGCAGCCCAGGCCGGATGGTCTGCCGGTCTTTTACGGATACCGTTAGCGATGGGCACGTGGATACCTTATGCCGGTATTCTGATGCTGGTGCTCTGGTTTATTTCCAATCATGATCTTTTCCACTGGACACACAGTTATCTGTATGGAGATCCAGAAACAAATCCTCAGGTTGATTCGATTATAAACAAAAAAGCACCGTTCTTCTTCTGGCCTTTGGCTGGTGGAACATTCCCGATATTCTTCATCGTTCGCATGGTATTGTTCTTCGGACTGTGGTTTATGTTTTACCGCACCATCCGGAAGAGAATGCTGGCAGAAGATCTGGATCCGTCAACATCGTATTGGTACAGCAACCGTGTTACCTCTACATGGTTCCTGATTTTCTTCGGTGTGAGTTCTTCGGTTGCCGCGTGGGATTGGGTTATGAGTATTGATACCCACTGGTTCTCTACCATGTTCGGCTGGTATGTGTTTGCCAGCTGGTGGGTGACAGGCCTTGCCACGATTGCCCTCATTGCAGCACACCTGAAATCTGCCGGGTACTTAAAAGTTGTCAATGCCAATCACCTGCACGACATCGGCAAGTTCTGTTTTGCATTCTCTATTTTCTGGACGTATATCTGGTTCGGACAATTCCTGCTGATCTATTACGCAAACATTCCGGAAGAAACCGTGTACTTCATTGAACGTATGAAAACCAGTCCCTATAGCTGGATCTTCTACCTGAACCTGATATTGAATTTCGTACTGCCATTCCTCATGCTGATGACGCGTGACTCCAAACGTCAGGTCTCAATGCTGAAAGTGGTTTGCCCGATCATCATCATTGGTCACTGGTTTGATTTTTACAACATGGTTACACCGGGTGTTATGAAAGAAAACGGTGGAATCGGTTTCCTGGAAATTGGCACCGCCCTGATCTTTGCTGCTGTTTACCTGTTGGTAATATTAGGCAGCATGGCGAAAGTACCCCTGATCGGTAAGAACCATCCGATGCTTCAAGAAAGTCTTCATCACCACATTTAATTTATAGAAACCGCTATGATGAGTTTGATTATTGTTCTGAGTGTTGTTCTGATTCTGGCGATCCTGTACATGATCTTCCGGGTGAGTAACCTGGTGAATATTGCCAAAGGAACGCAGGAGGGTAAAGTAGACCCGAACAACAGTATACATGGAGTACTTTTCATAGTATTCATGGTGACGAGCCTGGTGGGTTTCTTCTGGTACTCTTATGCACATTTTGATTCCTATACCTTGCCGATTGCGTCTGAGCACGGTTTGCGTACCGATACCTTATTCTGGATTACCATGGCGGTAACGGTGGTTGCTTTTGTGATCATCAGTATCGTGATGTTTGTATTCATTTTTCAGTACCGGTATAAGGAAGGCAGAAAAGCCAAATTCTTCCCTGACAATCACTATCTCGAATTAGCCTGGACCATTATTCCAGCTATTGTACTGGCGGTGTTGATCTTTACCGGTCTGAATGCCTGGAATGATATTACAAGCCCTGCCTCTGCAGAAGCTGAAGTAGTAGAGCTTGTGGCACAACAGTTTGCCTGGACAGCCCGCTATCCGGGGGTTAAAGACAAAGAACTGGGGAAGGTGAACTACAAACTCATAGACAACTTTGGTAATGAGTTCGGTCTTGACCTCACGGACAAGAATTCATTTGATGATTTTAAATCGCTTGAGCTTCACTTACCGAAAGGGAAAGAAATACTCCTGAAGATTCGCGCGAAAGATGTATTGCACAGCGTTTTCCTCCCGCACTTCCGTGTGAAAATGGATGCAGTTCCCGGAATGCCAACACAATTCAAATTTGTGGTGACTAAGACCACGGAGGAGATGAGAGAATTCACTAAAAACCCGAACTTTAACTACGAGCTGGCTTGTACGGAGATATGCGGCCGTGGTCATTTCTCGATGAAGATGGCTGTCGTAGTGCATGAACCAGAAGATTTTGAAAAATGGAAGGCTTCACAGGAAGCTTGGTTGAAACAAAATCCGGATTACCTGAAGAAAGTACCGGATGCATTGAAGGAAGCTGCAATGATCAAGGCGGGTATGCAGAAAGATCCCGGAGCAGGTGTAGCAGCAGCGGAATAAGAAGTAAAACAAGATTATCAACGACATGGCAACAACCGATATACACGCACATCAGGCAGTTCACCACCACGATGATCATGAACACGATGAACATCATGAAGGTAATTTCTGGACTACCTATATTTTTAGTCAGGATCATAAAGTAATTGCCAAGCAGTTCCTGATCACGGGTATTTTCTGGGCATTACTGGGCGGAACACTTTCCGTGATCTTCCGTCTTCAGTTAGGTTTTCCGGATGCGAACCTGGACTGGTTAAAGCCGGTATTAGGTGACTGGATTACACCGGAAGGCAAACTTGATCCTGAATTCTACCTCGCGCTGGTAACCATGCACGGAACCATCATGGTGTTCTTTGTATTGACAGCAGGGTTGAGCGGAACATTCTCGAACTTCCTCATTCCATTACAGGTGGGAGCACGGGATATGGCATCGGGTTTCATGAACATGCTTTCCTACTGGTTCTTCTTCCTGTCGAGCGTGGTAATGTTCACATCATTCTTCCTGGAAACCGGACCTGCCGGTGGTGGCTGGACTATCTATCCCCCATTAAGTGCACTTCCGCAGGCGATCAAAGGATCAGGTATGGGTATGACACTCTGGTTGGTATCCATGGCCCTGTTTATTGTAAGTTCATTGCTGGGAGGTATCAACTACGTTACGACAGTAATTAACCTTCGTACAAGAGGTATGTCGTTTACGCGGATGCCATTGACGATCTGGGCGTTCTTCTTCACAGCAATCATCGGTATACTTTCATTCCCGGTTCTTTTCGCAGCAGCATTGCTGTTGATCTTCGACCGGAGCTTCGGAACCAGCTTCTACCTGTCTGATATTTACATCGGTGGTGAAGCCCTGGCGCACGATGGTGGTAGCCCCGTTTTATTCCAGCATTTGTTCTGGTTCCTCGGTCACCCTGAAGTATACATTGTATTGTTGCCGGCCCTGGGTCTTTCTTCTGAAATCATTGCGACCAATTCACGTAAACCTATCTTCGGTTATAAGGCCATGATCGGTTCCATGTTGTTCATTGCGATATTATCGTTTATCGTTTGGGCGCACCACATGTTCGTAACCGGTATGAATCCGTTCCTCGGTTCAATATTCATGCTGCTTACGCTCATCATTGCTGTACCATCAGCGGTGAAGATATTTAATTATGTTACCACGCTTTGGAAAGGTAATATCATCTTCACGCCAGGCATGTTGTTCTCCATTGGTCTGGTATCATTCTTCTTAACAGGTGGTATCACCGGTATCTTCCTGGGTAACTCAGCTATCGACATTCAGCTTCACGATACCTACTTCGTAGTGGCACACTTTCACCTGGTAATGGGTAGCGCTTCATTCTTTGGAATGCTTGCAGGTATCTATCACTGGTTCCCGAAAATGTTCGGTCGTATGATGAATAATACACTGGGACAGGTTCACTTCTGGTTTACGTTCGTAGGCGTTTACCTCGTGTTCTTCCCGATGCACTATATCGGTATCAAAGGTTTCCCGAGAAGATATTATTCATGGACAAACTTTGAAACATTTGATGGTTTCACAGATCTGAATACGCTGGTGAGTGTGGCGGCTATCTTAACGCTGGCTGCGCAGTTCATTTTCTTATTCAATTTCTTCTACAGCATCTGGCGTGGAAGGCTGGCTCCGGCTAACCCCTGGAACTCTACTACATTAGAGTGGACTACGCCACGTAATCCGGGCCATGGTAACTGGGTAGGTGAAATTCCTTCAGTTTATCGCTGGCCATACGACTACAGCAAGCCTGGAGCAAAAGAAGATTTTATTCCACAGACTATTCCATATTCCGAGACACCGGAATCAAACCTGCCGCATGAAAACGACCTGATTAAATTAGAATCTTCAGGTGGTGCAGGAGCAATTGTAATAGAAGGAAACAAGCATTAATCGATACACATTCGAAATTTTAAGTTCAGGTTTCAGATTGATTCAATTTGAAACCTGAAGTTTTTTATAGAGATGAGGTCTTTTCGCAGACTTACCATATCAACACTCATAGCCGTCTACCTTCTAATACTGGTAGGGGGTATCGTCCGCAGTACAGGTTCAGGTATGGGGTGTCCGGATTGGCCAAGGTGTTTTGGAAACTGGGTTCCACCCACTTCGGTTTCTGAACTACCCGGGAATTACAAGGAGGTATATGCCGAATACCGGAACAAAAAGAATATCAGGTTTGCCAGATACCTGAATGCCCTGGGAATGGAAGAGACTGCAGAACAGTTGCTCAATGATCCTTCCGTAAAGCGGGAAGCTGATTTTAATCCAGTGAAGACCTGGATAGAATACGTCAACCGTATTGTCGGTGTTATTATCGGATTTCTCATTTTTGCTGTATTTGTTTCTGCCCTCCGTTTCTGGAAAACCGATAAGTCATTACCGATAATTGCGGGAATTACTTTTCTTCTGGTTGGATTTCAGGGATGGTTAGGCTCCTTTGTGGTGTCTACAAATCTTACCCCATGGACCATTACGGTTCATATGTTCCTCGCACTGGTAATCGTGGCGCTGCTGATCTATATTGTTCATCAAAGTAGCTTCAGAACCGTGATCCATACCACACTCGGGTTCTGGTGGTTGCTGGCCTGTATGACGGTACTTCTGGTTCAGATTTTACTGGGTACGCAGGTGCGTGAAGCTATTGATGTAGTGGCGCAGATTATGGCCCGCGAAGAATGGATTGCTAATCTTGGAGGCGTGTATATTCTGCACCGTTCCTTCTCCTGGCTGGTGGCCATTCTGCACGTTGGATTAATCATCAAAATGCACAAAACTGAAGGGGCAAAAGTTTTCCTGCTTACCTTAATCGTGCTAATTTTGGGCACCATTTTGACAGGTGCAGGAATGGCTTTTTTTGTCGTACCGCCCTTTCTTCAGCCGGTACATTTGCTGTTCGCCACACTTACTTTTGGAATGCAGTTCTTATTGTTGCTGAAGGTGAATCGAAAGGAAATAAATACAACAGCCACCGCATGATAACAGGCGAGATCAATCAACTGACCCGGACATCACTGGCGCTTGCAAAGGCCCGTGCCTATTGGGAGTTGCTGAAATTCCGGCTGTCTTTTCTGGTGGCCTTCTCCTGTGCATTTGGTTACGTACTGGCTTCTCAGGAAGTAAGCTGGTTTATTCTGGGAATGGTATTTACCGGTGGGTTGTTATTGTCGGGTTCTTCAGTGATCATTAATCAGATCATCGAGCGTGACCTTGACAGGCTGATGACCCGAACCATGAACAGGCCGTTGCCCACCTTCCGTGTCTCTGTAAACGAAGCTATTGTCTTTTCAATACTCTGCCTGATTGCGGGTGTGAGCATTTTGCTGGCATATACCAATGTGCTGACTGCAGCATTATCTGTTTTATCCCTGATCCTGTACAGCTTTGTATATACACCACTTAAGCGTGTAGGACCTGTTGCCGTTTTTGTTGGAGCTATTCCGGGGGCACTTCCGCCATTGCTGGGATGGACTGCTGCGACCGGATCGATATCACACGAAGCGCTCATCATTTTTGGAATTCAGTTCATCTGGCAGTTTCCACACTTCTGGGCCATTGCCTGGGTTGCTGACGATGACTATAAAAAAGCCGGCTTTAAATTACTTCCATCCGGGGGAGAGAAGGATATCAATACGGCCATTCAGATTATGATCTACACCTTGTGCCTGATCCCAATGGGATTGCTTCCGGCTACTTTTGGAATAACCGGAATCAGGTCGGCCGTGATTGCGACCACATGCGGGGTGTTGTTTTTTGCATTGACATTTTCATTGATGAAATCAGGCGACAGAAGATCGGCTTTGCAGATCATGTTTGCCTCGTTTTTATATTTACCGATTGTACAGATAGCATACGTGCTGGATAAAGTGTAGAAGAAATGAGTATGAGTAAGGGAACTGAAATTAAAATTGTAGAAGAAGCACAGAAGCCATTGTCGATGAACCCTAAAAAGTTCGCGCTCTGGATCTTTATGGCTACGGTAGTAATGCTTTTCGGAGCATGGACGAGTGCCTTTCTGGTAAAGCGCGGTGCTCCGGGTTGGGTTGAAATCGTTATTCCTGATTTGTTCACCGTAAACACGATTATTATTGTCATCAGTAGTCTTACTATGGTATGGGCAGTAATAGCTGCGAGGAAGGATAAATTGGAAACGGTTAAGGTCGCATTGAGCATCACCGCCATTTTGGGTGTTGCATTTATGGTTGGGCAATACTTCGCAACCTTTGGCCAGATGGTTGAATTAAATGAACATTTAACGGGAGGGGCTGTTTCACATTCCTTCGTATATGTACTTAGCTGGGCCCATGTTGCGCACGTGGTAAGTGCAGTGATTTTCCTGGTGATTGTACTGCTGGCAACTTTCCGTTATAAAGTGCACTCCAAAAGCATGAATCAGCTGGAAATGTGTGCCCAGTATTGGCATTTTTTGGGTGTTCTTTGGCTATATTTGTTCGGCTTTCTCCACTTTTACAAATAGAGATAAATTGAACCGCTCAAACTGAGATTGATACTTTAAAACCTGATATACCTTAGACTATGGCTAGCACTACAGTAGCAACGCAAAATGCATGGGATGGTGGATCATCACCAATGGGCGCCAGTTATGGCAAACTCATGATGTGGTTCTTTCTGCTTTCAGATGCCTTTACATTTTCTGCGCTTTTAATTACATATGGATTGGTTCGCTCTGCACACCCTGTTTATACAGGAGAAGTAGAAGCATTCTTTTTCTCACAAGCACACTGGCCGATTCCTGAAAAAGTCTTTGAAGCGATACCTTTCTTCCATGGAGTTCAGGCTCCCCTGGTATTTGTTGGTTTAATGACTTTTATCCTCATCATGAGTTCGGTAACCATGGTACTGGCTGTTGAAGCCGGTCACCGCATGGACCGCAAAGCAGTTGAGAAATGGATGCTCTGGACGATCCTGGGTGGTATCTGCTTTTTGAGCTGCCAGGCCTGGGAATGGACGCACTTTATTCATGGAACCGGTGGAGGCGGAGCAAGCCTCGTTCAGAATGAATATGGTCCGCGTGCCTTCGCTGATTTCTTCTTCTTCATTACAGGCTTCCACGGCTTTCACGTATTCAGCGGTGTGTGTCTGAACTTCCTGATCTACTATAATACCGTGATGGGTGTATACGATAGAAGAGGTCACTATGAAATGGTTGAAAAAGTAGGATTGTACTGGCACTTTGTAGACCTGGTGTGGGTATTCGTATTCACATTCTTCTACCTGGTATAATCGAACATTGTTAATTGATAATTGAACCTTGATAATTAATTAAATATGGCTCATTCTGAAGAAACTGTACACGTCAATGTACTTCCTCCTGATACAGCAAAGATTAAAAAGCTTTGGATGACAGCATTGTATATGCTGCTCATAACGATCGTTGAATTTATTGTTGCCTTTACGGTTCCGCACGAATACAAAGATCTTCGTGTATGGACCTTTATCCTGATGACGATTGTGAAGGCTGGCTATATCGTGGGTGAGTTTATGCACTTACGTTATGAAGCTAAGGTGCTGATGTGGTCTATACTCATCCCTATGGTATTTGTAGTATGGATGCTGGTAGCATTTGTATATGAAGGCATTGCTATCTCCCTGGTGAGATAAGCCTGAAAGAAAAATAAATGAGAATCGAGAGGCTTGGGTGAAAACTTAAGCCTCTTTTGTTGAACTGATGTAGAAGATGGAAAGTAATCAGACGAATACAAAGCGTGGAAGTAAGGGGATACTTCTGTTTCTGGCCTTGTTGCTTCCCATCTGTATATTTTTATTCCTTAAATTTTTCGGGAAGAACGAGTTCGCGGTAGAACCTCTGTTCACAGAAGGTAAGGCGTCAGATGAAACGTGTTTTCCGGTTTCTTATCCATATGTGGTATCTGATTCGGTGATGAAAGACTATCCGCTGGGAAATGATAGTTTGTTACTTTTGTATTTCGGTAACGGGAGTGAAGAATCCATCCGGCAACGGAAACGGGCAGACGAAGCCTTTGAAGGGTATACAATATTGTCGCAGAATGCAGATGAAAGTAGCATCAGCAATTACCGCAAAAAATGCATCTTCCTGATGAAGGACCCCAATGATCTGGTGTTGCTTGATCGTAACGGAAAAATCCGTGGACAATACACCTCATCGGATCGGGAAGATATGGATCGTCTGATTACCGAAGTGACTATTATTTTAAAGAAGTATTGATATGGCAAATGTGCTGGAAACGGATAAGAATAACACCCCTTTCAAAAAAACGATCGTCACGGTTTCTATAGTTCTGCCTATTGCTATAGCCGCGCTGTTCGGGATAAAAATTCCGGGCTATGACTTTTCTTTTCTTCCACCCATTTACGCATCAACCAACGGCATCACGGCCATACTGTTAGTCATTGCTGTTGTAGCTATTAAAAATGGAAAAAGAAACCTGCACGAAAATTTAATGAAGACCTGTATGATCCTTTCTGCAGCGTTTTTGGTTATGTATGTACTGTATCACATGACAAGCGATTCAACACCTTATGGCGGATCAGGCGTTACACGGTATGTGTATTTCTTTATTCTGATAACACACATTCTGCTTTCCGTGGCGATCATACCCCTGGTATTGTTCACGTATGTCAGAGCCTGGGCAGGTGACTTCACCCGGCATCGTTCATTGGCGAAGATAACTTTTCCTATCTGGTTATATGTGGCAGTTACCGGTGTGATTGTTTACCTGATGATCAGTCCCTATTATCCGAAGTAAAAAAAATAACAAGGTTCATGAAGAGATTAGTAGTACTCGCATTGTTTCTGCTGTTGAGTTCGGCTGACCTGCTCGCACAATGTGCCATGTGCCGCTCTACGCTGGAGAATAATTTCTCGAACGGAAATCCAAGCATTGCCGCAGGGATAAACACCGGAATATTGTATTTGTTGTCGATGCCCTATCTCGCAGTGATGATCATCGGGTACTTATGGTATAAATCAAGCAAGCATGACCGAAAGAAGTTATATGACCGCCTTGGTACAAGGTAAATGCCCCCGATGCCGTGAAGGATCAATATTCACCTATCCGGTTAGTCGTGTCGGGAAATTTAACGTGATGAATGAAACCTGCCCGCACTGTGGCGTGCGGCTTGAACCGGAGCCCGGATTTTATCAGGGTGCCATGTATGTGAGTTATGGTTTTACCGTAGCGTTCCTCGTGGCGATGAGCATCGTGTTTTACCTTTTCTTCCCGGGCTATTCCGAATGGCTCTACATCGCGATCTTTATCGGATTTATGGTATTGTTTATCCCCCTCAACTACCGCTACTCCAGAATACTTTACCTCTATTGGTTCGGAGGATTAAGAGATTGAATCTTACAATTTTACAATCTTCAATCCCTCAATCTTCTAATCTTCCTTATCTTTAACAATCACCATCGAACAATGATCGCTTGAATTCCAGCATTGTAAAGCTTCTTGCCGGGTTTATACTCTTATTGCTGCTGGGATGGGTGTCCCTTTATTTTTCCACGAAAGAAATTTCAAATCAGTCGTTAACGGAAAGGATCGCTGAAAATCTCAATCATGAAATAGATCTTGTTGAAACAGAAGCCGAAGCCGTTTTAAAACAACTCGAATCAGATTCTTTCCCAGGATCACTTTCAACACGCGACTTATGTCCATTTTATGGATACGACCGGGACAGCCTGATCTACTGGTCAGATAATACCTTTGTACCTACACCGGTTTCCGTTGCCGATACCTTTACCCTTAAACTGATTAAGGGAGGTAATAGTGATTATCTCGCACGTAAGTGGACATTGAGAAACGGGCGGTCCCTGGTTTATCTTATCCCGCTCTTCCGGAAGTATAACATCTCTAATAATTACCTCAGTCCCGAATGGAACACAACGATTTTTCCGCACCGGAATATTGCCATCCATGAGCCCAACGAAGCTGTCGGAATTCCGGTTTGCGTAAACGGTATTTGTCCTTTTAAAGTAAGTTTTCTTCAGGACGAAATTCCGGCACATGGTGCGTTCAGTACCCTCGGGGTTACACTTATCTGCTTCGCGATTGCGTTGCTGATAGGTTTAGTATATCTATTGGTAAAACGGATAAAATATCCTGAACCTGCTTTTGTTGTTTATTTCTTTTTTCTTTTAGGGCTTCGGATACTGATGACGCGGTTGAATTTCCCGGGAAGATTAATTCAATCCGATCTTTTTGATCCCCAGGTATTCGCTTCATCATCGTTGAACGCTTCGCTGGGTGATCTCATTCTGAATGAAATTGCGGTGCTGCTGCTCTGTTTTTACATTTTCAGAAATTATTTCAGACTTTACTCCCTGCGTTGGATTGTCAAACACGCCTGGGCATCGTGGCTGCTTTCTGTATTTGCGGCCTTGTGTGTTCTGTTCGCTGCCCTGTTTCCTTTTGTTGTTATTCAAACGCTGTATAACAACTCTACGATCGTTCTGGACATTTCACAATCACTGGAGTTTAACAGCTACCGTCTGCTGGCGCTTATCGCAGTGATCCTGGCGGGGGTAAGTTCATTTTTGTTCGCGCATGCTTTTATGCGACTGCTGGTATCAGACCGGAGCCCGATGCGAATCGTCATGTCGTTTGTTGCAGCCATACTCTTATTCGGATTGATCAACACACTTACCGAACAGGAATATCTTTCATCACTGGTAGTAGGATCTTGTTATTTTCTGGCGGTATATGGATTGAAGCTCTATACAAGCCTGAAGAAATTATCCTTTTCCACGTTTGCCTATTTGTTCGTGGCTGTTTTCTTTATGGCTGCCAACAGTGCTTTTGGTGTTCAGTATTTCAGTCGAAAGGAAAAAATTGAAAACCTGTTTCGTTTTGCTACAAACTTTCTGATCGACCGTGATTACTTTGGCGAATACCTGCTGGCGGAAACATCGCGTAAAGTTTCCGAAGATGTTTTTATTCAAACCCGTATTGCCAGCCCGTTCTTTGGTCGTGAAGCCATTCGTCAGAAAATACGGCAGGTATTTTTACCCAGCTATTTTAATAAATATGATGTAGAGATCTTTCTGTTCAGTGCTGCTGGCGAAGCATTGGATAACCGCACAACAACAACCTTCGCGGAATTAATAAAGGCCTATAACCGGGCCACGGCCAGAACACCGTATGAAGGTATTTACCTGATCAGTAGTCCTTCTCCGGATGTATCGCAACGTTATCTCGATGTAATTCCGGTTACGCGTTTTGGTGCTATAGTCGGATACATTGTGCTAGAGCTTTCACTGAAAAAAGTGATACCGGAAAATGTATATCCGGAGTTGCTGGTAGATAACCGGTTCCAGCAATTCTATAAAGCTGAAGACCTGAGCTATGCGGTATTTGCCAGCGGCCGGATGTTGTTGAGTTCTGGTACGTATAATTACGAAAGTCTTTTCGATAAGCGCTGGCTCACCGAACCAGCGGTACATACCATTGGAATGGTGGCTCATGACTATGATCACATTGCGCAGGAAGACGAAAACGGCCGCACAGCCGTAGTTTCATCACGGCATACCTCTGTAACGTTTGTACTCGCCAACTTTTCATTTCTCCTGGTACTGGGCCTGGTGATCATTCTGGTGTTTATCATTATCCAGGGGCTGGTGAATTTCATTGAAGGTGGTAAACTGTACTTTTCTGCCCGCATTCAGTTACTGCTTAATCTGGCTTTCTTTCTGCCATTGATCGTGGTGAGCATTGTTACCTTAAGCCTGATCAATCGTACGTCTCACAATCAGTTGAGCGAAGAATACCTGAACAAAGCGAAGACCGTTGGCGAACAACTCGCTGCAGGATTAAGTGCACCCAATGATCATGAAAGTTTTGAAAATCAGGTAACTGACCTGGCCAAGCTCACGAACCTGGATTTAAATGTCTATGATCTGAATGGCTACCTGTTGGCTACCAGTCAACCGCTGATCGTTGAAAATAATCTGATCTCACAATACATCAATCCGGTGGCCCTGGAGAAGGTAAAGTCAGGTGATCCGTTGTTTGTAGAAACCGATAAAGTAGGGAAGTTATCATACTATGTATCGTATGCTGCACTCAAGTCGCCAACTACAGGGCAGCTTGTCGGTATTTTGGGGATACCTTTCTTTCAGTCGGGCGTGTTCCTTGAAAAAGTACAGATCACCATTCTGGCAAACATACTGAACATCTTTGCACTGATCTTTATGGTATTGGTGGTAGTAGCGTATGTAGTGTCCAAGTGGCTTACCTTTCCGCTTACATTCATGACACAGTCATTGAAGCGTACATCACTTACCAAAACCAACTCACCCTTGGTATGGAAATCAGACGATGAGATCGGCATGATGGTGAAAGAGTATAACCAGATGCTGTACAACCTCAGTGAAAGTAAAGCCGAACTCGAACAAACACAGCGTGAGCGTACCTGGCGTGAGATAGCGCAGCAGGTAGCGCACGAGATCAAGAATCCGCTCACGCCCATGAAGCTCACGCTGCAGCAACTTGAGCGGTCTCTTAAAGAAGGCGTACCATCAGCCAGTAAAACTGAAAAGGCTGTTTCTTCTTTACTCACCCAGGTAGATACCCTCAACGATATAGCCTCATCATTCAGCTCATTTGCTAAAATGCCTGAACCTGTCATTCATCGCATTGACCTGATATCATTGCTGCAGCGCATCACCGAGCTGCATAGTCACAGTGGAGATATTGTTTTCAAACCTGTGGTCAAAGAGTTTTTTGTTGAGGCAGACGAACAGCTCCTTGGCCGCACATTTTCAAATATTATCCTCAACGCGTTTCAGGCGGCACGTCCCGGTGAAGTGTTAACCCTCAC
>DASXWH010000244.1:0-16676 GCA_036503775.1 Ohtaekwangia sp. | reverse complement strand
TTCGCGTCATAATGATTACGCGTGTTTTAAACTCAATGACAATACATATTCTAATGACGGCTGGATTCCACTTGATTTCAGAGTACCGGAAACCGTTAAGCTTGCCGGTGATGCTGCGATGGCAACCGGAGCTTTTCCCGTGGGGCTGCGCTCACGAGAAGTGAACCGCAAAAGCAAGTACATAAACGATAATCCATTTCTTAAAAAAGTTACTGAACTTAATCCGGTGGAGGGTGAAGAGCATGAATCACTAAATGTAGATGGTGGTGTAATTAATAATGAACCGTTTGACAGGGTGCGTGATGTGTTGAAAGAATTGACGGGCCAACACGAATCCAACGACTACAACAGTTATAATAAATTCACCAGCACACAGATTATGATCGATCCGTTTCCCAGTGAGCCACCGGAATATAAACACAGCGACAGGCTTTTTCAGGTTGTAGGTAGTACACTCACGGCTTTGATCAATCAGTCGCGTATCAAGCAGGAAAACCTGGTGGCAGCTGCGGACTCCGATTGTGCAGGCCAATATTTAATAGCGCCATCCCGAGATGTGCCTCAGTTAAAAGGTGGTGGCGAGAAAGCAGAGATGGGAGCCAAGGCCATTGCCTGTGGTGCATTCGGAGGATTCAGTGGGTTCCTGAATAAAGAATTCCGTATTCATGATTACTTTCTCGGCCGGGCGAACTGCGAAAAATTTTTACGTGATCATTTTACGGTTCCGGCTGACACGACTAACCTGATCACGGAAGGATATAAAAACCTGACGGAGGCCCAGAAAGAGGCCTACTACTCCAAAACCAACAAGATTAAAAAACACCTGCCGATCATTCCGGTAATAGCGCCCCGGAAAGATAAAAAGTATATGCCCGTTTTTTCTTCGGGCTCAGACTGGCCGGTTATCCGGGACAAAGACATTGAGCGTTTTCGTCCGGATATGAAAGATCGTGTAAATGATCTGATCATGAACCTGGCGGATTATAACCGGATGACCTGGTTACTGTTGCGCATCGGGGGATTCATTGTACTCAACCGGAAGATTGCCGGAGTGGCTATGGATATGATCAAGAAGTCATTGGTGGAGCATCAGCTGATAAAAAAATAAATTATCATCCATGAAATACATCACATTACTGATGATAGGTTGGCTTTGCTCCGTTGTTATCGTGCAGGCACAAACCAATTGTGTTGATAAAGTTGGTGCGTATATCCGCGAGCTGAAATCGGCACTCGTGAATTTTATTCCGGATCCGGGAAGCGATGAGGCCCGTAATGCATACCTGCTGTCGTTAAAAAAAATAAATCCAGATGTGTATCGCCAGGCGGTAAAGATCGTCCAGGAAGGAGAAGCCAGCCGGAAGAAGGATGATGCCTGGTTACCCTGTTTTCAACAGGAGTTTTTTAATATCGATCCGTCAGCGGCAGACACAGACATATCTTTATGGATGGCGCATATTGCCAAATCAGTTATAGAACTTGATTTTACTTCGCCCGAATTCAGGAAAGGATTTGGTGTTCACCTGGATATCAACCAGGGTGTTGCTGATCTGGGGCAAAAGACAGAAGCCTATTCATTTTCCACCCGGGCGTTGCTGGCGTATACGTTCGGAAAAGATGGCAAATCTTCCGGGGGAAGATGGCGCACGTTGACGGGTGTTTCCATGTACTACCAGAATACGGATTTTTTATGGTTGATAAACCCGCGTATCGAATATCGCCTGCTTGATATTGGTGTTGATCTGACCAACATCGGAAATCTGAAGCTGATCGCGGATGCAAACTTTGGTGATACCTGGATTGCCGGTGGAGGCTTCGGACTTGAACTGTCATCATTTGGGATGCAGATGTTGTATCAGCGTCAGGGAGAGGATCACAGTTCACATGTGTTGCTGGGTGTGTTTTACAGATTTCAAAAAAGAAAATAAACAGTATGGCAAAGGCATTAATAACCAGTGGAGGCGGAGCTAAAGGTGCATTTACCGTTGGCGCGCTTCTCGCCCTGAAAGAAAGAGGCAAACTTCCCTTTGATGTTATCAGTGGAACAAGTACAGGTTCATTCATTGCTGCATTGGCAGCAGTAGATGACCTGGAAACATTACGCCAGCAATACCTGAGTGTTGAACCGAATGATATTCTGGCGAAGCAGAATATCATTGAGAATGTGCTGAATGGAAAGGCATTCCTCTTTGATACCCATCCTTTGCTGAAACTGATCGATCACCATATTACACAAAGTGTATTTGACCGGATCATGCTGCCCGGTGCACCAACACTTTGCTTTACTGCGGTCAGCCTACAAACCGGAATAGCAACCATATTCAGCAACCGTGATCTGATGCCGCCTGCCAATCATGCATACAAAGTGAGAAAGATCGCGAACCGGAAAGAACTGGTGGATGCGTTGATGGCCAGCGGAAGTCAGGCTGGCTTTACACCGGCAGTAGAGATCAATGGCGAACAGTTTGTGGATGGCGGACATCGCGATGTTATTCCTTCACAGATCGTTGTCGATCTCGGTATCGAAGAAGTGTATGTGGTGAGTAATAATCCTGCGCAACAATTTACCACGCAGAAAAAATACAATGATCTGCTAAGCGTCATACTTCGCGTCATCAGTATTTTTGTTCAGGACGTCAGAGAAACAGATGTTAAAATACTGGAGGACTTCCTGGCCTCCAAAGGGAAGAAACCGATTCGCATTGAACCCGCCAGTGATCTGGATGAGGAGAATCCCACGGGTCTGCGTTTTAATCCGATGGCGATGGCTGCCTGGATGAATCTCGGCAAGAAGAGAGTCGAGGCTATACTCGGTCCGGTACCCCTGAATCCGGTTTAGAACAATTACTTTTTGCTTTCGATACGACCGCTGTATGAAATGGACTGCCGGTCTGTTGAATTTATATATACCGAAGCCGATCCATTGGAGAAAGCGGAAATGTTGATCTGAACAGTGCTGACCTGGTCTTTTGTTTTAATGCTGATAGTCCAGCCTTTTTTCTTTTTGTCCTTTACCGTGTAGTCGAATTTCAGTGAAGTGAATTTCATCCCCGCCTCAGCTGGGTTGATGGGTGCAGTATAGGCCCGGCCATAGTAGGGGAGATCACAGGTAAGGGTGTCTCCTGAAACCTGAAGTGTATATCCTGGCGATAATGTTCTGAAACCACCGCGCATGGGTGTAGCAGATTCAGCCATAAAGACAAAGTGTTTACTGTCGATCAACGCTTTGATCCCGGATGTTCCATCGGTT
Organism: Ohtaekwangia sp.; assembly: GCA_036503775.1. Classification (GTDB taxonomy): domain Bacteria; phylum Bacteroidota; class Bacteroidia; order Cytophagales; family Cyclobacteriaceae; genus Ohtaekwangia. Next base: position 13,426 of record DASXWH010000244.1, on the reverse strand, counting down.
TCACTTTTGGGTTCCTGTGCAAATCCTGAAACGGATATGATCAGCGCCCAAAACAGCAGCGTTAAGTTCAGTAGTTTCATACGTTGTCCTTATGGCATAAAAATACGCATTATCCTTTCCGCTTCTGCGCTTCTTCCTTGAACTTCTCCTTAAGCTCTGCCTCCTTGGCTTCATACATCTTGAACTGCTCCGGAGTGAGAATCTCCTTCAGTTCTTTTTTCTTTGATTCATTGTTGGTCTTCAGTTCTTTCGCTTTGGCCATGCGGGCCTTGCTGCTGGTTTTCAAACCTTCATTCAGGTTGGCGTATTTCAGGTTTATGGTCTGCACCGGCCCTTCCTGCTCGGGTGTAAGTTGAAGATTTGTCTTCATCCACTCCGTTATGGCGGTAGCGCGTTGTTCCGGAGTTTTAGGGTCCTGACCATAGGCATTCAATCCTGTGAACAGAAGGAGTGTAAAACAAAATGCTGACGTTGATTTGATGAACTTGATCATGTTTCTTTTAAGTTAAGGTGTATACTATATACTATTTCGTAAGACAAAGATCTGCGGCAAAGGTTTAATCCGTAGATCAAATAAAGATAATAAGGAGATTTAGTCCAGTTTAGGCAGGGAGCTTTTACATGCAGGATATTCAATAATCTGACTATATTAACTTCTTAATTTTTAACATGAAACACTTTATTCTCTACACACTGTTGTTTGTGCTTGCGGCTTGCAGCCCTGAACTCCAAACCAGCTTTGACTATGATAAAAACGCTGACTTTTCGAAATACAAAACCTATAATTACGCTCCCCAGGCTTTTAAAATCCCTGCTGATGAACAAAGCCGGAATCAGCTCATCAGCGCTATCGATCATGAAATGACCTTACGTGGATTTTCAAAATCAGATAATGCAGACGTTACCATTGACCTTCTTTTGAAAACCCAGGAAAAGGATACGCCCATTAACACAACCAATGGTGTGTGGGGGTATGGTTATGGCTATGGATACGGTCCTGGTTTCTCGCGTCCGAATATTGATGTAAATGAATATGTCGTGGGTACGCTATTCATTATTCTGGCGGATAAAAAAACAGATGCTATGATCTGGCAGGGCCGGGGTACCAAAACATTATTGCAGGACCCTTCTGCCAAGAAACGGGAGCGAAACATCAAGTCAGCTATTGCAGCTATTTTTAAAAATTATCCCGGGAAAAAACAGAGATGATTTTTTCATGCGGAACGAATTACTCGTAGGAGAATATTTTCGCGAAGTCATTTTTCATATCGACTATCACCCAGCCTTTTTGTTCACCTTCCGTCAGGGCTTTGTCCAGCCGGCCAATGCGCGATTCACGGTCGTACGCATACTCCCGTACAGAATCGGTATGATGAAGGATCAGGGATAAATTCGGAAGCGTGTGGGTGGAAGTCCATTGCAGCATTTGCAGGTCTCCATCCGAGTTGCCAAATGCGAGAACGGGTTTTCTGCCGATGAACTGATAAATACCCACAGGCTTTCCTTCTTTGTCATCATTGTGAAATAACTCGGCTTTAAGCGAAACATCGTAGGAACTATCCTGCTGTGAAAATGCCCCTTTGAACAAGGTGCCGATCACGTTGTCTGGTGTGATACCATAGGCATCTTCACTGAATGTACGAATGAACATGGTCGATCCGCCTGAAACAATAAAAACGCTGAAGTCTTTGTCACGTAAATAATGGAGTAGCTCAACCATCGGTTTGTAGGTGAGCTCCGTGTATTTCTTTTTGAATCGTTTATGAATCGCTGTGTCAAGCCAGGTTCCGGCAGCCTTATCAAAATCTTCGATGCTCAGTGCGGTATGCGAAATAGCAACCGCTTCCATCATCCCTTTCTCTCCGCTCTTCAGGAAGGTTTTCATGTCACCGGCAACCAGTGCTTTCATTTCAGGTTTGGTAATCAGGGCATGCTTTTCTTTACCGATCTCGCGGGTAGCGGCAATGGAATACAGCACTTCAAAATATAAGGGTTGCTCACACCAGAGCGTTCCGTCATTATCGAACACTGCAATTCTATCCTTTTTGGGAATGAATTTCGGATTGCCTTCTGCTGTAACCGAAGTAACAAAATCAACGATGGTTTTTTTGTTGGCCGTGTTGTTCCATGAAGGAAGGGGGTCTGTCGCAATGGATGTTGAATCAGCGGTAACGATTTCAGGCGAACCCGACCGTTGACACGATATCATCAGCAAACAACTCACAATAACTACGGAGAGGATTTTCATATACCTGTTGTTTTATTTTTTTTAGAAAGGTGCCTTCATTCTTCAGAACTCAAATGACGGGTTTAGTTTACTTTGGTGACAGGCGATGTCTTCCAGCTCCCGTTGGTCATTTCCTCTTTCGGCCAGTACACGCGCATGAGGATATTGAATTCACCAGCGGGTGCAGGCAGCCAGTTGCTTTCTTTTTCTTTTCCGGGTGATTCCTGCTGAATGTAGATGTCAACCGAGCCGTCTTTGTTTTGTTTTAAATCGCTCCGGTCACCGATCGTATAACGGTTAATCGGATTCGGAATAAAATACCCATCGTGGTCATACATGGTCAGTGACCAGAATGCGTTGGCCGGTGGTGTCTGTCCTTTGTCAAAGTGAAGGATATATTTATTTGTACCATTCAACGCATTGCCCTCGCTATCCACGGCTGTTGACGGGTACATAGCGTCTTCCGCCAGGTTGGCTCCCAATCCCATGTAAGCGACAAAGGCACGCTGCTGATAATCGATACCATAGGATCCCTGTTTTCCGCCTATGGCACTCCATCCATTGACTACTTTCCGGTTTGTCATATACTTTCTGATTTCTCCAAGTACTTCTTCCGGTACGTTTTTTATCGCTGCCTGTACTTCCGTACTGAATTTTGCCATGCTGAATTCCTCGCCCGGCTTGATCCCGATCGCGGCAAATTTGTCGAGTGCCTCTTTGTTATCTGCCGGAGGAGGGTAAGTCGCCAGTAACCGGTTTACATAATTAAAATATTCTTCTGCCGGCATCTTTTCGACAACATCATTGGGGCTTCCTTTCGGAACAGACGGATCTGCTTTACCTGCCGGTGGTGTAAATGTTTTTCCATAGGCACTCAATGGAGTAAGCAGGTATTTTTTTTGAAGGGGTACTACAACTTTTTCTCCATCGGCTTTGCTGTTCACCTGTGTACGGCCGATAAGCCATGCCATGTTGGTAGGTGCCTTTATCTCTTTCATGTTTGCCGGAACGGTGCCTGTCCACTGCGGACCCGTGATCAGAAAGACGCCTGCTTTTGTTCCGGTGGTCCGTGATCCCGGTGATGTGAATACATTGGTGTAGGCATCCAGCATCGGCATCATGTAATACCGGCCTTGGGTGTCGGGAAGTGAAAGAACAACCGGTTCAGTGGTGAGATCCAACATAGCAGCTGAATAATAGGTATCGGCATTCGGCCTGACGACACTTCGGAATGATGCATCCGGGAAATCAGACAGGTGCCGAAAGGTATTCACGGGTGCATACATATTGTTTGTCATGTCTGTCATCTGCCTTCGCGAGATGTCCATAAGTACAAGAGGCAAGCCATAGAGGAATGCCTCCCGTGCAGTTTGTATCGTGAGCGAATCCGATGCACTGAGAGAGCGTGGTGTGTTTTCCGGTTCAGATGATTTCTTCGTGCAATCCGTTAATAACACAGAAGCTGACAATACAATCAGGAACACAGAGAAAAAGGCTTTAAGATGTTTCATGGTACTATGCATTTTTGGTACTTCAACAAAATTTTCTTGCTTCAATCAAGCCGTTATTTCACTTCTTCAAAATCACCTGGCTTCCACGTCCCGTCAAATGCAGCTTGCTCCGGACCGTATATCCGGATATAGATAAACCATCCCTTGCCCGGAATGGTCTTGATCCATTGTTTTTCTTTTCCGGCAGGAGCAGTAGGGCCGAAGTACAGATCTACGGAAGGATCCTTTGCAAAATCTTTCAGCTCAAACATGGAGCGCAAGGCCGCGTAACCCTGATCGGTATCAACCTGACTTCGCGTTTCTGAATCGTATACCGTGACAGACCAAAACAACTTAGCGGGTACGGGCTGAGGAATAGTAAGTTTGTACGTTTTTGCGCCATCGACATAGGCACCGGTGTTATCGCGTAATCCTAACCAGTAAAGAGAACCAAAGCCAGCCTGTCTTCTGAACATAGCTGGTGAAGCACCAATAGCCTGGTAGAACCACACTTCCCTGGCATCGACATCAACATAAGACGTTGCGTCAAAGTCTCCGTTCTCAGGCCGGAGTCCTACCCATTCCCACTGACGATCATTCCATACCACACGGTCAGGTCTTCTGTCAGCAAAAGACTGAACACGCATCTGTGCATTTGCCAGCTGCGCAGCTTTGGTAAGGATGCTTTTCATACGCGCATCCGGATTGAATGGTTTCCCTTTTACAATACCGAGTGCAGCGAGCTCACCATAGTAAATGCGATATTTTTCATATGCAGGTTCACGATCAATTACTTTATGCAGTACTTCCCAGTATTTGAAATTGTTTTCCCATTCCAGTGGCGTGGTATTCTGATCTTTACCTGTAAAGTCAAGCCATTGAACAGCAGAGCCTGGTGAACTCAAGGGATAAAATTTAATCGTCTTGATACGTTCGATAGCGCCATTCACATCACCACCCACAGGTAATGAGCGGATGCCTACGGTGAGGTTGTTCGATGATGCTTTCCATACATGATATCCGGTTGGGGTTTTTCCACTATAGCCCGGAGGAAGGATCAGGTGCTTGCCCCCTTTCCCTGCATCAGGTCCGGGTATTCCCATATCGGCAACCCAGCGCTGGTTGACATCCATGGCAACAACGATCAGCGGACCTGCGGGTATGTCGATTACAAAAGGCCCGGGTGACAGATCGAGCAGGATTGGACCATAAGGTGTGTCTGAATTTAAGGTGAATCCGATCTGCTGCGGTTTTGTATCCAATGTGCCTGATGTAACATTGGGCTTTAAGTTAATCGCGAGACTACCTTGCAGAAGACCTTCGCCCGAAACCGTGGGATAGAAAAATTTGTACGCTTGTATGGCTCTGCTTAGATCCGCATCATCGTACGCTTTCTGGATAGTTTCTGCTGTAGGATATCCATTAACGAACTGATAGGTTGATGTTGTGTCATTTTTTGGAGCGACCTCTTTTTCACGGGTTGTATTTTGTTTACAAGCTGCGAACAATGTGCAGGCGACAATAAAAATCAATTTTACTTTCATGAGGTAAGGGTTTTATTATTTCTATTTCAGTTCTACCGTGATCTTTTCAATTTTTCCCGGATAAGTGAAGGGGAGTTTGTACGTGAAGTCAACCGCAGAGCCGACATCCGTTCCTACATCCAGACCTTCACCGATAGAGAACTGAATCGGGATGGTTTTCTCCAGACGGCCGCCCGCTACTTTTTTTCCATTGGCGGTCATGGTAATCGTTCCACCTTTCCCCACTCCACCGCCATCGTATACAAAATCGACTATGAGCTTTACTTTGCCGGCAGGCAATACTTCCTTGCTGGCGAAAGTGAATCGTTCGGCCGCCAGGAAGTTGTATACGAACACCGGCTTGCCATCACGCAGGTAAATTCCATAGCCACCCTCAAGACCACCGTGAGTTACGATCATGCCGCTTTGTTTTCCGGATACTTCCAAGTCAGCGCTAACTGTCCAGGATTTGTTGGTCATGTTAGGGGAAGCAGCATCGGGTAAACCGATGGTACCGGGATAGTATGTCATTGTTTTACGATGGCCCATGATGGTAGGACGGCCCATGGCTTCTGCGTTGAAGCGTACGGTACCACGCCAGTCGAGAGGTAATACATTATACCTGGCCGCTTCAGCCCACCATAGATCCTGCAGTTCGCGGAGCTTCGCGGGGTTTTGTGAAGCCAGGTCATTCGCCTGTGAAAAATCTTCTTCAATATTGTAGAGTTCCCACTTCTGTTTGTCCGGATCGAATTCACTTCGGTTGGGATTCCAGGGAGCAAAGGAAGGTGCGGAGGCCATCCATCCCTGGTGGTATAATCCACGGTTTACACCCAGTTCAAAATATTGTGTTGTGCGGGTAGGCTTTGCACTTGTATTGGTAAACGATTCGAGAAAGCTATAGCCTTCAATTGGTTTTTGATTTACACCATTCAATACCACTGGTGCAGTAATACCGCAGGCTTCATAGATCGTTGGAACGATATCGATGGTGTGAACGAATGGATTACGAACACTGCCTTTCTCCTTGATCTTTGCAGGCCATGAAATAATTAATGGATTACGTGTTCCTCCAAAATGACTTGCCACTTGCTTCGTCCATTGGAAGGGTGTGTTCATGGCATGTGCCCAGGCGCTGGGGAAGTGATTGAAATGTTTCGGACCGCCCAGCTCATTGATGACTTTGATATTTTCCTGCCATTTTTCAAGAATGCCATTGAAGAAAAGATTTTCATTCAGTGAACCTTCCAGACCACCTTCAGCACTTGAACCATTGTCACCTGCAATGTAAATGATGATGGTGTTGTCGGCATCCGGTAATTGCTTCACAGCATCAATGATTCTTCCCATTTCATAATCGCAGTGTGCGCCATAGGCAGTAAACACTTCCATCATGTGCGCATACAATTTTTTCTGATCCGCATTGAGCGATTCCCAGGCAGGCAAGCCCGGTGAACGTTCTGTGAGTTTTGTGTTCGAGGGAATTACTCCCAGTTTTTTCTGACGTTCAACTGTTTCTTCTCGGTACTTATCCCATCCCTGATCAAACTTGCCCTTGAACTTGCTGATCCAGGAAGCGGGTGCATGATGAGGAGCATGTGTGGCTCCCGGGGCGACATAAAGAAAATACGGTTTGTCTGGTGCGATACTCTTTACCTGGCGTACCCAGGCAATAGCATGATCAGAGATATCCGTAGTGAGGTGATAGTTTGGATTGGTCGATGCCGGTACAAGATTATGGTTTTCATATAACACCGGATTCCAGTGATTCATATCACCGGCATTAAAGCCATAGAAATAATCGAAGCCGAGACCATTGGCCCAGCGATCAAATGGTCCGGCCTGACTAAGTTCCCATGTAGGAGTGTTATGATTCTTACCAATCCATGCGGTCATGTATCCGTTCTGACGAAGTACTTCCGCTACAGTGCCACAATTTTTTGGAAGCACACAAGTATAACCATCGTAACCGGTAGCAGCTTCGGTGATTCCGGCAAAGGAAGTAGAGTGATGATTGCGCCCGGTGATGAGCGCTGCACGTGTGGGAGAACAAAGTGCAGTGGTATGAAAACGATTATAACGTAGACCTTCTGCAGCAAGCTTATCCATGGTGGGCGAAGGGATACCTCCACCGAACGTACTGAACTGACCAAAGCCTGCATCATCGAGAAGGATCATGACAACATTCGGTGCACCTTTCGGTGCTTCAACCGGTTTTGGAAATTGTGCCGGGTCGGAATCCTGGTACGTTCGCCCTACATTTCCCTGAAAATGAAAATCAGGACGTGGAAGTACTTCGGGTGTTCCTTTTTCCTGCGCTTTGAGCTGTGTGCTTATCAGCAGCGCAGTTATCAGTAGTAGTAGTTTACTCATGGAGGAGGTATTAATTAATCCATTCTAAAAAAGAAGACTTCGTGTTTTTGTGGATCACACAAAGACACGAAGTCTCAACGGTTAAATTATTTTTTCTTTTTAGGTGTTGTTGTTTGAGCAGGTGCAGTTGTTGGCTTGGTTTCTTCACGCAACATCGGGAAGCTACGCTGCAGGGCTTGTTTCGCTTTGATCATTCTCAACTCATCCTCGATGATGTTAGCCGGATTAAAACTGGGCGGATAAGAGCGTGGTGGAAAATCCGTAAAGGATGCAGCGAAAGAGCTTACATATTCCATCCCCAGGTACATCTGAGGTGCGTGGTTCATGGTCCAGTCCCAGTACGTATTGGAAGTAAAATCTGCGCGCTCAAAGGGATCCTGCATCAGGTTGGTGAACTTCACCAGACGCAGCTTGGTAAATGGCTCTCCCCACACACCAAGGGTTCCGGCCAGCCGTTGTTCAGCAAAGGTCAGTTTCCAATGGTCTACGCGCATGGCAACCAGCAGCCCGTCATCATCCGCATAATAAAAAGTATTTCGGGCGCTGGTCACATTGTTATTTCTGCCTACCGTTCCATTCACCGTTGTCAGGAACTTGGATTGATCAAACCCATCAAGATGTACTTTATAGGTTCGGCCATTAGCAGCATACCCCTTTAAGCATTTTCCTTTGATATCCGATTCACCGGCAATGGCGCACAATGTAGGGATCCAGTCGTTGTGGCTCATGATTTGATTCGTGATGGTGCCTGGAGCAATGTGACCGGGCCAGCGTACGACACAAGGTACACGGAAGGCACCTTCCCAGTTCGTATTTTTCTCACTGCGGAACCAGGTCATCGCACCATCAGGCCAGGTGTTCATGTGTGGACCATTGTCTGTTGAGTATACCACAATCGTATTATTGGCAATGCCCAGATCGTCCAAGGCCTTAAGAATATCGCCAACCGTTGCATCGTGTTCGATCATTCCATCGATGTATTCACTGTCACCATACTGATATTTTCCACGGTGCTCTGGACGGACGTGGGTACGGAGGTGCATGCGTGTTCCATTCCACCAGCAGAAGAAAGGTTTACCGGCTGCGTGCTGACGTTTAATAAAATCAATGGCTGCTGCGCTCGTTTCATCATCTATAGTTTCCATACGTTTTTTGGTCAGCGGGCCTGTGTCTTCAACAGTCTGTTTGCCGATCTTGCCAAAGCGTGGGTCTACTGTTGCGTCATCTGTACTTGTTGCCTTGCATTTCAATACACCACGAGGACCCCACTTGGCTTTGAAGGCCGGGTCTTTGGGATAGTCTGGCAGCTCTGGTTCTTCTTCTGCATTGAGGTGATAGAGATTGCCGAAAAATTCATCAAAACCGTTTACAGTGGGAAGATTTTCATTCCGATCTCCCACGTGATTTTTTCCGAATTGCCCGGTTACATAACCTAGATTTTTCATTAGTCCACCAATAGAAGGGTCCAGCTGGTTCATGCCCATGGGGGCACCAGGGTAGCCAACTTTTGTGAGGCCGGTCCGGATGCCGTGCTGACCCGTTAGAAAAGCTGCGCGTCCGGCCGTACAGCTTTGTTCACCGTAATACTGAAGGAAACGAATACCTTCTTCAGCGATGCGGTCAATGTTGGGTGTAGTGTATCCCATCAAGCCATCACTGTATGCACTGATGTTGGTGGTTCCGATGTCATCTCCCCAGATGACGAGGATGTTGGGTTTTTGTTGTTGTGCGATGCTGCTCACTGAGATGAGTAAGAGCATCAACGAGAGAATCTTACTTAGCTTCATAACAATACATGTTTAATATATAGAGTACTTTTTTGTGTAAGTTTTTTTTATTTCAGCCACGAACTTCCAAACACGATATAGTAGGCCCACTGTTCGGGGCCGCGTGCTACATCAATTCCCATTCGTAATTTGAACAGTCGTGCCACCAGGTAGCGAAAGCCTGCACCTCCGCTGGTATGCCAGTCAGCTTCACTGAAGGCATTCCATTGATCGTATGCTTTACCTGATCCGACAAACCCTACTATACTCCAGCGCGGCACAACGTCCCAACGCCATTCGGTTTCCACCACAGAGAAAATATTTCCCTGGTAACGTGCTACCGGAATACCGCGGATATCGATATACGGAAGAAGATAAAAAGGTGCATCATTGAATACCTGCTGCATTTCATAACGAAGACCTCCGATCACATTTTTTGAAAAGGGATGGTACCCATATAGAAAAACATTCAGGTTCTGATAGTTGTAATCACTTCCTGCCGCTTTATCGGAGAGACCGAGACTGGCATGAAAACGAAGACCCTTGTCAGGTGTGAAAATATTGTCCCGGTTGTCATACTCCACTAATACTCCAGGCATACTGACAATGCTTTTTATTTCTTTTTCCTGTACAAATTCAGGTATGTTCTCTCCGTCTATGCCGACTTCTGTTCGCAGCATCAGGTACTGTATACCAGCTGTCCAGAATGTCCCACGGAATTGTTTCATGGCGTAACCCGAGAGTGGAATGGTTTCGAAATTGAATTTGAACCGGTGCTCTTCACCGGCATCGTCCGTTCGGTAAAGCGACAGGTTCAGATCAGCATAGCCCGCCACGATACGGTATTTGATGCGCGGCTTTCTCCACATGCCGGAGCGAAAAGCTATTCCCGCCCAGCTGTTGTTTGCAGAGTAGAAGCCACCCACTCCGGTTATATCGGGTGGCAGCGGTGTTACTTTTATTTTTCCGTTGAGTGTATCGATCAGCGGTTTTCGTTTGGTGAGAAATACTAACGCTGCTCCTCCGCCAAAACCACCCAATGCTGGTTCCGTGATAATGAACGGAACGGTGATGAAACCTTTTGCTTCAATGAGAAATCGACTAAGGTCAAAAGCGTGATCCAGTGTATCACGAAACATTTCTTTTGTTGAATTTCTCAGTTGGCCGCGCATATCTACGCTGCTGCACATCAGCATCATGAAAAAAACGATCAAACATGCTATCGAATACCGCGTCATCGTTAGGGTCTGTGCGTAGATTGTGTTTATCAGGGTCAGTGAGTTACTATTCAGGAGTATAGCAAACGCTGCCAATAATCAGCATCCCATAGTTACCAGTAATTTAGCCGCAAGGGTAGTTAAACACGGTTAAACACGGTGACTGTGCGGATTAAAATACCTTATAAAAAAGGTGTTTGAACGGAGGATATGTTAGAAAATACTCAGGTTAACCAACCAGTTTGGCCAGACCGACTTCCAGTTTGTTTACAAGATCATCGGTATGAAAATACCGTTTCAATACTTCACGTTCATGAAGAGCAACGGTGGGGTACAGGGTTTTGAATTCTGTCAGCATCTCATGAGCCTTATCCATCTGATCGAGTTGCGCATAAGCCGCTGTTCTTATAATAGGAGTCCATACCACATTTACTTTTATCCGTTCCGCCCAGAATAGCGCATCGGCATAAAATTCACGGTAGTAGGAGTAATAGCTGTAACTCATGGTCTGCCACCACGGCAGGTGTGGATTTAACTTTATGACCTTGTCAAGTATGTTCACACCATCTTCATAATTACCGGCATAGATCATCAGGGCTGCCATGGCGCTGCGGTATTCAGTGGATTTCGGATTGATCTCCAGTCCCTGTTCGAGTGTACGAATGCATTCTTCGTTCCTACGCTGCAGAAGCATATTGAGTGCAAGGGCGAAGTAAGCCTGCTGACACTGAGGATCCAGCTTCAGGGCTGTTTGTGCATAATGGGTAGCCAGGTTTTCGGTAGAGCTCGTACATTCAGGGAATGACATTTCACCGCTAAGGATGTTGCTCAGGTAGGATAGTGCCAGCGGATTTCGCGGATCTTCTTTAATCACATTCTCATAAAATGTACGCGCTTCTTTTGTGACCTCCGGATTGAAACTGTCTATATAGCGGTTATACCAATACGCCAGCGAAGAGCTATTGGTAAAGCTGGCGGAAATTCCTTCACTCTTTCTCATCTCCAGGCGCGAGATCACACCATTCATTCCGGCAATGGCGGCCAGTGTAGCATCAACTACTTTTGTCTGGAACACCCAGACGCTTTCAGCCGGATCTGTTTTTTCAAAGGTTTGTGCCCACAGCTGATCTCCGCTCTGGCAAAAATTCAACTGTACACATATCCGGAGAAATACACCAAGTTCATGTACGCTGCCCGTGAGAATGTAATCAGCATCCAGCATGGCGCCAATCTTCCGGATATCACCGGGCCAGGATACCACATAATCTGCGGAATAGTTTGATATGATCTTCAGGTTGTCAAACCGCGTAAGCTCGGTGCAGAGAAATTCTCCCATGCCCTTCACGAGGTAATCGACAGCTTCACCACTACCGATTTTTTTAAACGGTAATACGGCAACGGCAGGCCTGTTGCCTAACTCACTAACTCGCGGCAAGGCTGGGGCTTTTTGGATAAATTCTTTTACCGTGGAAGATCTGCGCTCTTTTGCTTTTTCGGAAGCATCGGATTCCTGGACATAGAGCGGTGAATCAGCAGAGCGCGTTTCAAAAACAGGAACATAGCTTCCTTTAGGTATAATGATCACCATGGGGTCATGAGCGCCTTCTTCATAGTAGTATTCTTTCAGTGCCCTGCGTAATCGTCCGGCATGGATCCGAACAATCGAATCCAGCTGCGGATTAAAATCGGCATCTTTGTGTAATGCGTGAACGCCTATTGTGTACTCTTTCAGTTCATTCCCTCTGCCTTCCAGCGTTTCGTGTACGATGTAGTTCAGAAATTCAGATAGTACGGATGAGCCTGACAATTGATGGGATAACAACACCCGAGCCAGCTGATCGCGTACCTTTTCACCCGTAGAAATTTCCATAGATTCCTCCTTTACCGTTAATCACCGTAAACAACTTAATATTCAAAGCCAACCCGCTCTATCTTCGGTTTCTCTTACGGAATGTAATTGGGTGAGAACAGGTCGCGGAAACCGAAAGGGAATATGATTTTAGTCAGTAGGGAAATATAAGAAAAAACCCACATTCGTGCACCGGTTAATTCGGTTAAAGGGATGCCCGAATGTTCAGGTTGTAAACGGTATTGACCAGTCTCGCCAGTCGCTTATGGAAAATGATCAATTGGGCAAAGAAATCAGGTTTATGATCAGCCGGTTTCCGGCTTTTAAGGATAAAATTCTTAACGCATACGGGAACAGTGATGAATTTAAAGGGCTTTGCGAAGATTTTTATTCCAGCTCGCGGACCCTGGAAGACTATAAGGAAAAGGTGATGAAGGATATTAAAAATGAACTGGAATACCGTAAGCTTTTTCTCGACCTGGAAAATGAAATCCTGAAGTATCTAGGAGCAAATACCAACACGAAATCATGAATACAATAAATCAAATACTACTATATTCGTAATCGATTTTAACCTTAATGGAATATTATGAAAAAGACAATTACCTATTTCATGCTTCTGGTGTTTGCAGGTTGTAGCAGTATAACCACGACCTATGATTATGATAAGAATGCGGATTTCACCAAGTTCAAAACATATGCGTACGATGAAAGCGCTGAAAAGCTTCCCATTATGCAACTTGACAAGGATAGGCTGATCGCTGCTGTAGACCGGGAAATGCAGGCCAGAGGTTTTTCTAAATCCGACAACCCGGATATGCTGGTTGGTCTGCATGTGACCACACATCAGGGTCAGACCGCAACGGCTACCACTACCGGTACCGGTATGTACGGAGGCCCATGGCGTTATGGCTATGGCGGAGGTTTTACCACTACCAGTGTTAACGTTGAAAACTATACCGATGGAACCTTGTTCATCAA
>DASXWH010000243.1:0-2117 GCA_036503775.1 Ohtaekwangia sp. | reverse complement strand
GCGCATCAAGAATACACCGTTACCCCGACAGTATTCAACATCCAGCCACCTGTTCATCCTGATCTTTACTTACCTGCTGCCGTTCGCCATGCTCAATGAATTTGAAAAATTGGATGGCGGGAATTTCCTCTGGCTGATGTTACCGTTTAACCTCGTGGTGTCGTGGGTGTTTTCCCTGATGGAGTATACGGGTGATTACAGCGAGAATCCGTTCGAAGGACTTTTGAATGATGTACCTATCTATAGTATTGTGAGAAACATTGAGATCGATCTGAAAGAGATGATCGGTGATCAGCATATTCCGGATCGGGTGCAGCCGGTGTTTAATGTGATTTTCTAAGTACGAGATACGAGATACGAGGGACGAGGTACGAGGACTTCCCGAGTCCCTCATACTTCATACTTCGTTCTTCGTCCCTCGTATCTCTCCTCACTCACACCGAAGTGTCTCCACCGGATTCGCCCGTGCTGCCTTCCGCGTTTGAGATGCCACCGTGATCACACCCACGAAAAAGAAAACCACAAGACCCGCCAGGATATCCCACAGGTTAAGGTTCACGCGGTAGTGCTGCATACCTGACAAAATACCATCGAACACCTGGAAACAGAAAGGAATAGCCAGCGTCACAGCCCAGAGCATAAGTTTTACAAAATCTTTGGATAACAGATACGTGAGGTTGGCTTCCGTTGCTCCGAATACTTTGCGGATGCCTACTTCTTTTATCCGGGTTTCCATGGAATAGATCACCATACCCAGCAGGCCGAGAACGGAAATAGAAATGGCCAGTAATCCGAGGTAGCCGATCAACCGGAGCAGTGCCCGGTAGAAGTGATACACCCATTCCATCTCATCATCGAAGAAGTGCGCTTCAAACTTCCGGGAGTGATTCAGCGTGTTCCATATTCTCTCCATGTCCGTACGCGTAACCTGCATATCTGCAGACGCTACGTTCAGGTTGGCATAGGTATAGCGCAACGGATCTGTGCGCAGGAAAAAACTTTTGATCGGTTCCTGGAGCGAAGCAAAATGAAAATTCTTCAAGACACCTATGACCTCAAGTGGTTTACCATCGACCATGAATGTTTTTCCTATTGCATCCCGGGGACGCGTGATCTTCCAGGCGCGGAGAAATTCTTCATTCACCAGAATGTGTTGCTCCTGCGGTGAAGGTGTATCCGGGAAATTTCTTCCGGCCAGCAGCTCTAATCCCATATTACCCACATAGTTATGATCCACGAAGAGTTGTGATACGCCAAGCGAATCACTTCCCGCTTCTTCACGAACCTGCGTACGCGAATACGATAACCCGAGTATCCCCGATGACATGGATATGTTTTGCACTGCAGCCAGTCGCGAGAACTCCGTGCGGAAGGCCGCAGGGTCTGTGCCCTGCAGTTCAACATCGAGGATATTCTCCGTGTTGAATCCATAGTTATAGTTCAGGTTGTAGCGGTACTGGCGACTGAACACGATCAGCAGCACAATGAAACAGAATGAAAGCGCAAACTGAAAAACGACCAGTCCCTTTCGCACGCGCGTGTGAGAAAAGGAACCGTTTACGTTCGACTTGCCGCGCAGTGCCTGGATGGGATTTAGCCCTGCGAAATACAGTGCAGGAAAGATGCCCGTCAGCAATCCGGATACAACAGCAAAGAGCAGGAACATGCCCGCCATTTCCCAGGTGAGGCTCAGGTCAAGCCATGCGCCTGGCATCATGTCTTCAAACCCGGGGCGGATCAGCAAGAAGATCAGCATGGCACCGGCCAGCGCCAGCAGCGTGATCGTCACGGTTTCTGCGATGAACTGAAAGAAGATCTGAGACTTCGCACCACCCATAGTTTTTCGTAAGCCGATCTCCTTCGAACGTTTCAGTGCACGTGCAATGGAGATGCTGGCGTAATTGAAACAGGCCGGAAGCAGGATCAGCAGACAGATGGTGGTGAACACCACGAGCAGTGTGATGTCTGTATCCGGGCCGATGGAATTCTCCAGGTCCGGTCCGGGTGTTATCTCACCAAGAGGCTGAAGCGAGAATGCTACGCGTGCGTCTTTCGACTGGCTGTTCACTTCGGTAGCAATGCGGTCAAGCGACTGCTGCAGTTTTATTTTGTCTGAG
>DASXWH010000242.1:0-15821 GCA_036503775.1 Ohtaekwangia sp. | reverse complement strand
TGGATTGCTGCTCAGTGATGGGTCTGTATCGGAAATGAAAAAGAGTGTCATTACGGGTGTACCGTATGGAATGGGGCTGATAAAGAGAAATTTTGGCAGAGGAGGTGTTGCCTTTGGGCACGATGGTGGTGGATTGGGCGGGGGAGGCAGGGCCTATTATTTTCCGGATAAATCAAGCTCAATTGTGATACTAACGAATACCGGCCTGCTTTCCGGTAAGGATCAGGTGCGTGAGGAATTGTGGACAAAGATATTATATGAAGTATTCTAGCCGCCACTTACATAGTCATCCCGGCCACTTACTCATTACCCTTAACGAATGATGCTTCAGCACGTACATTTGCTATGCATACACAGTAAAATTTTCTCCTGTACTTGGTTAAGGGTTTAGGGTTGCAGGAATCGAAAAAGCTCCAGACAGACGGTTTGGAGCTTTTTTCATTTATGTAGAAGTCAACAGACCACGGACTACAGTCGACTGTGGACCATGGACTGTCGACTATTTGCCTACTGCATATTGTCAATTGTCAACTAACTTGTCCCGGGTACCTCGAACTGCTTCCTTCGCCCACTTACTCATCCAATCCTCCCAGTTACTCATTTGCGCTTATCAGATCGTATTCATGCACGTACATTTGCTATGCATACACAGTAAAATTCTCCTGTACAATCATTGGTTTAGGGTTAGGGTTGCAGGAATTAAAAAAAGCTCCAGACAGGCGGTCTGGAGCTTTTTTCTTTTACGGCAATAGTCAATGGTCTATAGTCATTAGTCAATAGTAATGCCCTTATCCAGTGTCTTTACCATTGCTATTGACTGATGACCCTTGACCAATCGTCCAGTTACTCAAAAATTACTTCCACCTAATCATTCTCCATTTCAAACGGTTTCAGGGCTTGGCAACTTTGATCATCAAATTAACTGAAGCCCCTTATGAAAAAAATCGCTCTTTGTTTCCTTTTAACGCTGATCATATTAGCCTGGAAGGCCAACGCGCAAACGGTTGAAAAACCGGATCTGGTAACCGATCGTCCCGATCAGACTGAAGCACCGGTATTAGTACCGCGCGGAGGTTTGCAGGTAGAAACCGGCTTTATATTCGAAAAGGATAAAAGCAAAGCCGTTGATGCAACAAACTACACCTACAACACTACGCTTGTTAAGTATGGTGTAAATGAGAACTTCGAATTGCGCCTTATTACCGAGTATCTGAGCGAGAAAGCGCGTACGACAGAAGCCGGATCTACAAAAGTTCAGGGTATCAGCCCGCTGGCATTGGGTTTAAAAGTAAAGATCGCAGATGAAAAAGGCTTCTGGCCTCAGGCTGCCATGATCGGTCACATTAATCTGCGTACCGGTTCAAGTGAATTTGAACCAAAATATACCGCTGTCGATTTCCGCTTTACATTTGCACACACCTTAAGTGAAAAATTCGCTTTAAGCTATAACGTAGGTGCAGAATGGGATGGCGAATCACCGGATGCCACCTTCATCTATACGGCCTCTCTGGGATACGCTATTTCTGACAAAGCCGGTGTCTTTATTGAAGGCTACAGCTTCTTTCCGGAGCGTTATAAGGCCGATAACCGTGCCGATGCAGGTATTACCTATAAGTTTACCCCGCTTTTCCAGTTTGATATTTCAGGTGGTATTGGATTGAGCGAAAACGCCCCTGATTACTTCGTGAGTACCGGGGTTTCTTTCCGGTTCTTTAAATAGCCAGTTACTAAGTTACAGCCACCACTTACGCAGTGGGGCTGTGACCCTCTCTGTATGGAGAATAAATTCGAATCATAATTAGTCACCATTCATTCCCCCTTGTATGAAAAAGACAATTTTAGTAGTTGATGATTTTGCGAGTATCCGTGATTTCGTATGTGAAACACTCCAACGCAAAGGATATGAAACATTAGGCGCTGCCAATGGCAACGAAGCCTACAAAGTACTAACTGAAAAAGCTGATAACGTTAACCTGGTGCTTACGGATTATAACATGCCTGACTGCACCGGCTTCGAACTGTTAAAGAAGATAAAAGAAAATCCTACCGTGGCGAAAGTTCCGGTGATCTTCCTCACTACCGAGTCGAACCCCGACAAGATGCGTAGTGCACGTGAAGCCGGATTGAGCGCCTGGATCAAAAAGCCGTATCGCTCTGAAACCTTCTTTGCACAGATCGAAAACGCTATGAGCAATGGATAGCAATCAGAAACGATTTGTAGAAGATGCCCTTGACCTGCTCAACGAGCTGGATGAAGGTCTTCTGCAACTCGAAGCTAATCCACAGGCCAGTGCACCACTGGAACAGGTGTTCCGCACGATGCACACCATTAAAGGCGGAGCCAACATGTTTGGCTTCGAGAATATTGGTGAACTGGCGCATCACCTCGAAACCCTGTACGATCTCGTGCGTCAGGGGAAGATGCAGGTGACAGACGGATTGATCAGCATCACACTGCACGCCTTTGATAAGGTGCGCGATCTGCTGAAAGAGAAAGACGCTGCCCGGATCAACAATGCCGAGGCGCTGAAAGACCATCTCAAAACAGCGATCGATTTTCTGAAAGTAATTGAAGCAGAATCAGCTTCTGATCTTTCAAAAGCATCCGGCACAGCCATTCAGAAGGATGAGCTGGCTACTTTCTTACTTCGTATTTCACCTTCGATCAGCATCACCGAAGATGGTAATCATCCGCTGGTGTTCATCGTTCAGGATATAAGCGCCCTCGGTACTTCACGGAGTATCCTTACCAAGAAAGAAAATGGTGAGGTAGCTCACTGGGAAGTTTTCATTACTACCACTGCACCTCAATCTGAATTAGAGAGTTACTTCATCTTTGTTGAAAATGAATGCACTGTCACTTATTCCCGGCTTACTCCTTGCGATCTATTCGAACAACCCGAATTTACCGCATATCTTGATTCGCTGGGTGGCCATCCGGTTGAAATGGCAAAAGTCCAGACTTACGTTACGCTCCGCATGGAAGCGTACAACGAACAGCGGGAAGACGATGCTGATGAATCAGAGTCAGTCGCTGTCCGGAGAAGAAACGCTGGTGATAGTTACATCAAAGTAAGCAAACGTAAAGTTGACGACCTGCTGAACTGGATCAGTGAACTCATCATATTGCAGGCGCAGCTTACCACTACGGCATCGTCCATCTCAAACACAGCACTGACCGATGTTACTGAGCAGCTGGAAATGATCACCGGTCGCCTGCGTGACACCTCTCTAGAAATCGGACTTGTTCCGGTAGAAACACTGGTCACCAAGTTCAAACGCCTGGTGCGTGACCTGTCCAAGCAACTGGACAAGAAAGTGAACTTCCTCAGTGAAGGTGCTGATACCGAAATGGACAAGGACGTGATCGAGATGATGGCTGATCCCATGATCCACATCATTCGTAATTCGATAGACCATGGCATTGAGACACCTGCTGAACGCAAAGCTGCCGGCAAGTCTGAACATGGTACGGTAAAACTGAAAGCATTCAACTCAAGCTCATATGTAAACATTATCATCAGCGATGATGGTAAAGGAATTCCTAAAGAAAGTGTCCTGAAGAAAGCGATCGAGAAAGGATTGGTTTCAGCAGACAATCAACTGAGCGATGAAGAGATATTCGATCTGATCTTCCATCCTGGCTTATCGACAGCTTCACAGGTATCAGATGTTTCCGGCAGAGGTGTCGGCATGGATGTCGTGAAACAGAAGATAGATGAATTACGCGGCAGCGTTTCGGTGAAGAGTCAGCCTGGAAAAGGTACCGCTGTTCACATCAAGCTTCCATTGTCGCGTTCTATCATTGAAGGACTGCTGGTCAATGTTGCCGAGACACGTTATGTCGTTCCGTTAAATGTAGTGGAACGCATTGATCGTATACCCTATGCCGAAGTTCACCGTGATGATAAAGTAAATAAAACCGTGATCGTGAATGAAGAACCGTTAACAGTACTTTCGCTCCGTCAGCGTTTTCACGATGAGATTAATCCACCCAAGACAACCGATATCATTTCGGTATTGGTAAACGGAATCAGAAAAGGTATTGCTGTAGACAAGATAGAAGGGAAGATGCAAACGGTGATGAAGCCGTTAGGGGATGCCTATAAGCAACAGGACTTTATTTCCGGAAGTACGATTCTGGGTAATGGCAACCTGGCCCTGGTACTTGATCCTTCACGATTGTTCTCAACGATTCACGCTTAATAAAGAATCCCTTGTATGAAAACTAAAAATAACGAAACCGATTCCTACCTGACTTTTGCTCTGGGTGACGAGAAATTCGCCATCAGCGTGAACAGTGTTCAGGAAGTAGTAGAGATCGAGCAGGTAACGAAAGTGCCGAATGCTCCGATGTACATGTTGGGTATTATCAACCTTCGCGGAAGGGTATTACCATTGCTTGACACCCGCCTGAAGTTAGGGTTGTCAAAGACGGAGATCACCAAAAAAAGCCGGATCATGGTCATTGATCTCGATACGGCTGACGATAAGAATATCCAGGTGGGTGCACTGGTTGATGTAGCGAAGGAAGTGATTCAGCTTTCCGATGCAGACATCCAGAGCGCTCCGGAAATGGAAGCGGCCAAGAGTGATACACCGATCACCGGTATCGTCAACAATCAGGGTGACATCACCATGATCGTGGACGTAGCCAAAATATTTTCCACCTCCGATATCATTCAATTAAATCATTCACTTAACTAATAAAATTCCCCCGACTATGCTGAGCAATTTAAACATACGCACCAAGCTGATTGCAGCCTTTACTGTGCTGCTGGTACTGATGGGCGTAATCTTCGTGATATCCTATAACCGGATTGGCACGATCAATGAAAAAATGAACGAGATCACCGATGTAAATGCCGTGCAGTTACAGATAATCGGTGATATCGAAGTGAACCTGATGGAGATCAAGGTTACGCAGAAAAGACTGTTGCAGACAGACGATGAAAAAGAGAAGGATGCTTTTGTCCGTTTTGTAGAAAATGAAACGGTATTGTTAAACAACAATATCGATGCATTAGACAAGAGTATTGTGGATGATGCCACCAAGGTGAAGATTCAGGAATTGCGTGGAAAGATTAATGAGTTCCTTACCATCAATAAGACGGTTACGCAATTGTCTGGTCAGAATTCAGAAACTATTGCTGCCCATATTTCAGAGAATGAATCAGCGATTGAGTTCAGCAAGCTGAAGACCACCCTCGATGAGCTGATCGTTCGTCTGGGTTCATCTGTAACAGCACAAAAAATATATCAGTTAAAAGCACAGTTAGCTGAGCTGAAGACTACTGAACATGAGTTGATTGAAGCCAATACAGAAGAAGCGGGTGCTATGGTTATCCGTCAGGCAGGGGAGATTGAAAATCAGATTGAGTCTCTGGCAACGTCAATCGGGGCGTCTTTAAATGGAGAAGCCAAAGCGTTGTTTGATCGTTATCAAACCCAGTACGCTGTATTCTACAATGTGCACTTGCGTGTTAGAGATCTGGGTGGAAAAAATACAAACACCCGCGCTGAAGCGATCTCCGAAAGTGATATGGAAGAAGTGGATGAAGCTGCAGACCTTGTGCTGGGTGATATTGAAGCCAACATTGAAGCTGAAATGGCCAACGACACGCAAGTGGCTGATGAATTATATTCTACTGCCGTCCGTACCATGATCATCATCATTCTGGTTTCGGTTTTACTGGGTTCGCTGATTGCGATCTGGTTGCTGAAAGACATTGTTTCTTCACTGAACATAGCCAAGACCGCTATTAAGAAAGTAGCAGCCGGTGATTTCTCTGCCGATGTACAGGCGGATAAGGATGATGAGATCGGTGACATGTTGAAAGAACTTCAGGTAATGGTGGTGAAACTGCGTAACAGTGTGGATGTAGCCAAACTGGTTTCGAAAGGTGACCTTACTATCGACTTCTCTACCATTAAGAATAAAGGCGGTGATCTGGATGAGGCGTTGGAAAACATGGTGAACAACCTGCGTGAGATCGCCACAACTATCTACAATGGTGCTGAGAATGTTTCAGCCGCTAGCCAGCAGGTAGCTTCGGCATCACAGCAGATGTCGCAAGGTGCGCAGGAGCAAGCCAGTGCTTCAGAAGAAGTTTCTTCTTCCATGGAGCAGATGGTGGCGAACATCCAGCAGAACACCGACAACTCCCGTGAGACAGAAAAGATTGCCAACAAGGCAGCTAAAGATATTCAGGTGAGCAGCGAGTCTGTTTCCGAAACGGTGGAAGCGATCACCAACATTGCTGAAAAGATCGCCATCATTGAAGAGATTGCCTCGAAGACAGATTTGCTGGCGCTTAATGCAGCGGTTGAAGCCGCACGTGCCGGTGAACATGGAAAAGGCTTCGCAGTAGTAGCGGCCGAAGTACGTAAGCTGGCAGAAAGATCACAGAAAGCTGCGGCCGAGATCACAGAGATCTCTTCGAAGACAGTGAAAGCTGCACAACAATCCAAAGAGCTTTTATTAAACACCTTGCCCGATATCAACAAGACGGCCCAACTGGTTCAGGAAATTGCTGCTGCCAGTGTGGAACAGAATACCGGTGCCGACCAGGTGAACGGAGCTATCCAGCAGTTATCACAGGTGACACAAGGAAATGCATCAGCCGCTGAAGAGATGTCATCCAATGCGGAAGAATTGAATGGCCAGGCAGAAGAACTGAAAGCTGCCGTGAGCTACTTCAAACTGGACAACCGTGGATCATCACGTGTCAAGGTAAAATCAACACTTTCACGTAAACCGGTTAAAGGAAATTATAAGGAAGCTGTAACCTCAACCTCATCGAATGGAAACGGACATGCCAAAGGTTTCGACCTGAAGCTTGAAGACGGTCCTTCGGATACGGAGTTTACAGACTTTTAAAAGTTTTAAGTCTAATGTTTGAAGTTGGGTTCACCGTAAACTTTAAACGTTGAACCTGAAACTAAAGAAAAGGGGGAAGTGCTCCGCAGCGTGAAGTAGGTGAGTGATGGAGACTGCGGGCACTTTTTTTAAGACTTGAGAATGTATTGATACATGAAACGCGTAACGTATTCCATACTCACCATTTGTTCGCTGATCTGTACGGTTGGGATAGCCCAGCCTTCAGTACGGATCTCTGCCGACAATTTTCTGGAGGCGGTTTCAACCCACCCGGATATACAGGCACATGCTGATCAGATGGATATGATGGATGCGGCTATCGAGGTCGCCAAAATATCTCCGGATCCCAGCCTCACGATGGGTAACCTTTCCGGTGATGTCAGTGGCATCCGTATGCCACATCAATTGTTTGTTGGTGTGAACTACACGATGGAAACCGGAGGGAAGCGTAAACAGCGGATCCGGTATGCAAAAGCGCAACGTGATCTGGCTGAGACTGAACACGCAGCGTTTGTAAATGAATTCAAGCGGGATGCCTTGTTGCTGTTTCAACAATGCTGGATGCTGGAACAGCAGATCCGGGAGGCTAATGAATACCGCGCAGACATACTCTCTATTAATATCATTGACGAGACTTTGTTAGCGAAACAGCAGCTGATGGTGCTGGAGAGCGAACGGGTAAAGAGCGAGCTCGAAGGCAGGTATGCCAAAGCTGTTGCAGAATTGAATGGATTAGTAAGTCATGCCTTTGGCGACCAGCCGGTTTTACCGGACGGTTGGGTATGGTCTTCTGAAGCCGGAGTAACGGATAAAGAAAATTCGGTTAACCTGGATGTTGCCCGGGCTTCCGCAGATGTATTGAAAGAAGAGGTGCTGCTGTCAGCCACTGATCGGGCTCCCGATTTATCTTTTACATTGGGAAATAGCTTTATCACACGCGCCACAAATACGGAAGCACCTTCACCACAATACAATGCCATCACGGCATCGGTAACCATTCCATTGAAGTTCTCAAACTGGAACAGCGGCCAGCGAAGGATAAGTGAATTGCGTACACAACAAGCCAGAACGCAGGAAATAGCGGCACTGACGGAAGATGATGCAGCGTGGCTGATCACCACCCGGGAGATCAACCGACTGGCGGAATCCTATACACAATTGAGTGCATTGATTGGCCTGGAGGAAAAATTCATAACGAAGATTTCAAAGACAGATTTCACCCTGCGGATGCAGGAGTTAAGTCAGTTAAGTAATTATAAGACGCAGCGATGGCAGGTGTTGGAGCGCATCGCTGGTCACAAGGCGGATTTGTTTGTGCGGACTGGCGTATTATCAACACCTCAACCTGGTCTGGCATCAGGAACAAATTAAATTAACAAACACCTAAATGACACCCGTAATGGAAAACCCCCTTTTCGTTCGGATGGATGATGAAAGTTTCGCACGCCTGAGTACCTACGTCACGCGTGAGTACGGTATTAAGCTTCCGCCCAACAAGCAATCCATGCTGGAGAGCCGCCTGAATAAAAAGGTGAAGAGCCTCGGCATGGACAACTACAAACAGTTCCTCGATCATATCTTCAGTGATGAAGGCCGCCAGGGTGACCTGTTTGAAGTGATCGACCTGATCACCACCAACAAAACGGATTTCTTCCGCGAGCCTGATCATTTCAAATTTCTTTCCGGAACACATTTACCGCAATGGTGTCAATCCGAAGGAAGACGAAGTATGAATGTGTGGTCTGCCGGTTGTTCTTCGGGTGAGGAGCCGTATACGCTGGTGATGGTGCTGGAGGAATTCAAAAAATATAATCCACAATTCAATTACAACCTGCTGGCAAGTGATGTTTCCATTCGTGTGATTCAATCGGCTTTCCGTGGAGTATATGGTATAGAGAAGATCGGTGTACTGCCTATCGACATGAAGCGCGCTTATTTTCTCCGCAGTAAAACACAGCCTGACCTGGTTCGCGTCAAGCCGGAGTACCGGAAGAAGATCAACTACAGGCGCATCAACTTTATGGATGATTCATACGGTTTGGTCAAGCAGGATTTTGATATCATCTTCTGCCGTAACGTGCTTATCTATTTCGACAAGGCTACACAGGAGAAAGTGATCCGCAAGTTTATCGCTCACCTTCGTCCCGGTGGATTATTGTTTCTGGGACACAGTGAGTCGATCATGGGGATGGATATTCCCCTGCGGCAGGTACGGCCCACCGTTTATCAGGTGATCGGATGATAAACCTGCGCAAATACACGGTATTCCCGGGACAGTTCATCATCACATCTGTTCCTGCACTGATCTCTACGGTATTGGGATCATGTGTTTCCGTTTGTTTGTGGGATAGAGAAACAAAGATCGGTGGACTCAATCATTACCTGCTTCCGGGCAAAGAATCGGATGAAAGCGGAAATGCCAACCGTGGACTGACAGCAACAACATTGCTTGTCCATTCCATGCTCAACCGGAATGTAAAACTGGAAAACCTGGAAGCGAAAGTATTTGGCGGATGCAATTCACTGTATCGCAATAATGATATTTTTAAAGTAGGGGAGCGCAACATCACCATGGCGCTGGAGGTATTGAAGTCGTTCGATATTCCGGTAGTCGCCAAGCATGTTGGTGGAAGCTTTGGAAGAAAAATAGTTTTTAACACATCCACCGGTAAGGTGAGGATGAGAATATTATCAAAGACAACAGCCGAGATCAATGAAGAGATCAATAAGGGTTTTGGTTATTGATGATTCCGCGCTCGTGCGGCAAACACTGAGCGAGATCATCAATTCAGACAGCCAGCTGGAAGTTATCGGCACGGCTGGTGATCCATACCTGGCTGCCAACAAGATCCGTGACGAGATTCCCGATGTGATCACCCTCGATGTAGAAATGCCACGCATGGATGGTTTGACTTTCCTCAAATCATTGATGTCGCAGTACCCGATACCGGTTGTGATCATTTCCAGCCTGACGCAAAACGGAAGTCACCTGGCACTGCGTGCCCTGCAACTGGGAGCGGTTGAAATTGTTGCCAAGTCGGAGATCCGGAATACAAGGGAACACCTCGAAGAATCGCGGATCCGGATCACCGATGCGATCAAGGCTGCTTATATGGCACCGGTAAAGAAAAGAAAGATCGGGAAGACAGATCCGGAAGATAAGCCCGTAGTAAAACCCGATCCGAACAGTCCGAATTCACCGATCTATAAAACTACGGACAAGGTCATTGCTATTGGCGCATCAACCGGTGGAACGGAAGCTTTGCGTTATATATTGAAAAGCATTCCCGCCAACTGCCCGGGTATCCTTATTACACAGCACATGCCGGCTGGTTTTACCAAATCGTTTGCTGATTCCGTGAACCTGATCAGCGAAGTTACGGTGAAGGAAGCCACGGATGGTGAGCGCGTAATGCGCGGTCATGCCTACATTGCTCCCGGAGGCAGGCACATGGAGCTGTACCGAAGCGGTGCGAAATATTTTATCAAGGTGCGTGACGGTGAGCTTGTAAACCGGCATAAGCCTTCTGTGGAAGTACTGTTTAATTCCGTAGCGAAGCATGCCGGACAAAATGCGTTGGGTATGATCCTTACCGGCATGGGAAAAGACGGTGCTGAAGGTTTGCTAAATATGAAGAAAGCCGGAGCGAAGACCGTGGCACAGGACGAAGCTTCCAGCGTGGTGTTCGGTATGCCACGTGAAGCTATAGAACTCGGTGCAGCTGATCACGTGATGTCACTGAATGAAATGCCGCAGAAGATCAGGGTGTTTTATTAGCTGGGGGTTCCGGTGGCTTGTTGTGCGCTGAAGCTATTTTTAAGGGAGTAAGGTAAATCAGTTGGAATAGTTAATTTTAAGGAACGTAAGGAGTCCCAATAGGGAAATATAGGACATATGTCTTACATCCGGACGTTAGCGGCAAGCACTTATGACAAGATTTCTACAATTAATAATTCTGACAATTGGATTCTTCATTTTTTCCTGTGTAAGCATAGACGAGAAAGCAAAAGAACTTATTGACGAAATTGACTCCGTGGATTTAAGAACTTTGCAGCACTTACATTTTGTTCATAGGGGATCAAATGGGTATTGGCAAAACGACTCAATTAAGAGATCGAGATACGGTCTTCAATTTTCTCGTGGGGACAACACATTAGAATTAGTCATTCACGGACCAAAGAGGTTTATCAATGATTTTTCTATCAACTTGGAGTATGATACCTCAATGCTCAATCTAAAGTTGGTGAAGGCTGACAACGAAGTTCAGATTTATAAGAATTGGGACGAATTAATTAAAGTTGTACTCTCAGATTCACTAAGCAAGAAAGACCCTTTTGAGTTTATTTCGAACTTAAACGATTTAAAAAATAAATATGAGTTAGTTAATATTACTCATCCCGGCCATCCAGGGCAATATATTGAATTTTATTTCACCACCACTGATGTACTGACTTACGTGCCGGACTCTTCAAAGTTAGTCCCACAGATCAAAAGCATTTGGATAAAGAAATGGGATAAAGGACAATGGATTAATAAAAATTGGAATTTGAGAAAACTCGATAAACCAATCGAAGTTGGAGGATAAGTGCCAGCCGCTAACAAAGTATATAAAACATGCCGGCACGGTTGATTTTAATTTATTATTTTGGAGTGCCGGCACGTTTTATATACAAGCGTTGTGTGCAAGCCGTGGGACAATGATGGTTTTTACAAATATGACAGAACGACTAACCAGCGAGGACAAATCACTTTTAAAGAATCTAAACTTATTCAGGTTTGACAAGTACTTTTATGGCGGACTCCTTATTGCAGGCCTGATTTTCATGACCGTTCTGTTCTTCATTCCTTATACTGGTTGGAAAGTAAGACCAAAGACAGAACCGAAAGACTTGCAAGAATACTTTAGCCGATTATTTCCTTATCTGATCATTTGGTTGTTTATGATTGTTCCTCCTTTGATTAACTGGGTTGTAAAACGACACGAAGAAAAAGAGGGTACAAAAAGAATTGTGAGGGGGAATGTAAGAACTAAGCGGGATTTGATCTTTAAAAGAAAATTAATTGTCTTTGATCCGTTCCTTCCAATCATTTACAGACGTTCATACCACTTTATTGACCTCAAACCATCGGACAAAGTAGAAATGCAATTGACGTCCTTGGGACGATTGTTAAAATATATTAAAATAGACTGATTGACGGTCAGCACATAACAACTATAAGTGCCATGGCGGCCCGGTTGATATTTATTATATATTTTGGTGTGCCACCACGCCTTATAGCTAGACATTATGCCTAATTTTTTTAGATGATAGCAGACCAGGAAATAGAAAAGCTAAAAACGGACATCTTTTCAGACGACTGGGACAAGGTGATGGCCGCATCAAACCGACTTTTTGAAATCGGAGGACAAGAAAATATTGACTACTTATTGGGGCTACTTGATCAATCTAATTCCAGGATCAGGAATGCTGTTGCCCTTACGTTCCGGGACAACCAATTTAACGAGGCACTTGAACCATTGTTAGCGTCAATAAATAAGAGAGAAAATAAAGAGTATACAGGGACAATGGTGTATGCCCTGGAGGCATTGGACTGTAAATTTAAGTTAAGAGAATTATTCAATATACTTTTCGATAATAATAGCTACGAAGTTCAAAATCACATCCTGACAATCTTGGACGAACAAGAGTTTGAATTCACAGAAGCGGACTTGCTTGAAATAAAGGTCAATTGGGACAAGATTAAAAGTAGTTGGAACGAATTGAACAACATAAACAGTGGCAATCTGAGAGAACATGACATCGACCAGGACCTAATACAAAGTTTCGTGGATGGGTATGTTTCTTATTTGGAGCAGAAATAAAATAACAACGCACTTTAACCTGATCAGTTTTTCCAGGACTCTGATCATGCCCATTTTCTTTACCAGTCCCACTCTTATATTCATGCTGATCACGGAAAGTGTGAATGCATATGTCTTGAAAGAAATCTAATAGCCGTAACCTAATTGCAGCAGCTGAACCATAGCGGGGATCCTTCGCTCGCGCAAGCCTTAGCACCACCCACTGCTCAGGATGACGACCTTAAAGAAAAGCGACACAGACCTACGATTAACGAATAACAATTAACGTGTGCCTCATGCAAGTAAATAACCGATTATCATTACACCCAGTCACTTTTATATATTTATTTTTTTGATGTCTTCCGTGCAATAGCGGCATGACGCTTGTGCCGGTCCAGGAACATATAGAGGAACAGAATTGCCAACGAGATCGAAGCGATCCATATCAATGCAGTTTCTATTCGCCCACCGTTTCCATAAATAGCGATCAGAACAATAACGGGTGTTACACCTGCCAGCGTGGCGAGAATATACTTTTTGTAATTCATCTCAAGTATGCCTGCCACAAAACCCAGCGAGTCTGTTGATATGGACGAGAGACGAAAGATCATCACAGCCTTTACGCCATAACGTTCAATGAATACCTGGATCTTATCCTGTGTTTTCTGCGACACAAACCTGTCGATAGCACGCGGCCCCAGTTTTTTGCCGATCGCATAACCCAATGATGACGACAGAAAAACACCCGCAAGACTGATCAGTCCGCCCCAGACCGGTCCATAGCAAATGATAGCAATAGCAAAGAGCAGAATGTTGGGGATGATGAGCATGAACATCTGCACACCCATAGCCAGTATAAGCACAACCGGGCCGAGCACACCGAATTGTTTTACCCATGTCCTGATGCGTTCTTTATCATTGCTGGTGATCACATCAAAAGCCTCATTCACACCCGCCTGAAAGCCAGGAAAAATAAAGTAGCACGCCACCAGCGCCAGAAGAAGAATTGCGCAACCGATAAACAAGCTATGCGTACGCACTTTTTTTGAACGGGCCTTTGCTGTAAGCGTTTTTTTACCGTTGGCAACCATATAAATAGCGTGAAAAATAATATGCCAGCGGCCGGATGATTAACCCGATGTGCTCTAGTTATCTGAATGAAGACCCAGTTTATTTCCCTCAGTGTCAATGAACAACGCAAAGAAACCCATCTCCGGGCTGATCTCGGTTTTGGGTACGATGACTTGTCCGCCATTCGGTTCGATCTTGTCTAAAACGGTTTGCAGATTGTCACCTCCGTTCAGGTAGAGTATGCAGCCATCGGCAACAGGTTTGTAATCAGCACCCTTTGTCAGCACCACATTTACACTTCCTTCTTCAGCGGGTAAAACACCCATTTTCACATCTCCCATTTCCGCTTCCTGTATGGTGATCTTTAAAATGGTGTTGTAGAATTTTATGGCTCGCGGCAGATCCGTGACCGGGATCTCAATGATGGAAACTACATTATTCATAGCGCTCTCTGTTTTAGTGGTATGTTTTTGTTCACCTGACTTGTCTGGACTGGTGCAGGCTGTAAAACTTACGGCAGCCACAGCCATGCTTATGAGGAATATTTTCATTGCACGTTTGGTTTGTTGCAACGAAATTATTTCCTCAGCCAGAAGTGTGATTGTACAAATGCGACAGCCCTAATCGTTTTTGTAGATCAAAGAAGAGAGAGCCATATTCTTGTCTTGCGAAAAGGCTGTGGGTGTTGTTCCGGTAAACTCTTTAAAGTCACGGATAAAATGAGCCTGGTCATAATACTCGCTTTCGTAAGCGATGTGCGTGAGATTCTCCGGTTTGTTGTTCAGCATCATTTTTAAGGCAGCCTGCAGCCTGATCACCTTACCTAACTGCTTGGGACTGATGCCAATCTGTTTGGAGAATTTCCGTTCAAGCTGCCTTCGTTTTGCCAGGTCGTTTTTGAATATCCCGTTGATGGGATCATTGCCACCGGACGATGTGAGGATATCCACCGTTGTCTTTACGATCCTGTCAACGGTGGCTTTCGAACGGAGGGAGCTGAGTAAAAAGGCTTCGATAATTTTTATCCGTTCGCG
Organism: Ohtaekwangia sp.; assembly: GCA_036503775.1. Lineage (GTDB taxonomy): Bacteria > Bacteroidota > Bacteroidia > Cytophagales > Cyclobacteriaceae > Ohtaekwangia. Next base: position 993 of record DASXWH010000242.1, on the reverse strand, counting down.
GGTATCGCTTGCCTGAATGATCTTTTGTTCCAGGTCTTTGGAAATCTCCTGTCCAAATAATTCTTCGAGTGGTGTTTCCTTGTCAGACAGGTCTTTCAGAGGTGTTGCCATGAAATTGGAAAAACCATACGGATAAAAGCGGACAGCAAACGTGTTTACATGTCCGGTTGGCTGAATGTAAAATGGATTAATGATCTGCCCAAGGATCATGGCCCGTGGTTGCAGGATAAACGTTGTTTCCGATGTATAGCGTTTGATGTCGTCTCCGAGGATGAACGCCATTTCAATGCAGCCATCCGGAATTATGCGTTGCATGGCGGCATCCGGGTCAGCGGGAACCTCCAGCGTCCAGTAGCATTTTACCAGCGGCTCAAGGTCGGGGTGGGGTTTGTAAGTTTGGTAGTTCATGGGATGCAGGCAGTGAATAGTAAGTATGTATAAGCCGTGGCGCTGATGCGTTTTTGCCTGTTCTTAGTCGTCCGTCTTTAAAAATTCTATTTCCTTGTTGACGAGTTCGATTACCTTGTCCGATGGCATTTGGACTTCCTCCAATTTAGTTGCCAATATCTCCAAGGTCACATCTTTAAATCTCGCGATGTAATGTCTAACGTCATTGAACATGCTGTCCTCGTGTCTTGGGTGAATCCTATTGGCTTCACACATTTCATTTGTCCACGGAGAATTTAATACTTCAAATAGTCCGTAGAACCCAAGTCCAAATTTCGTAAGCGGATGTGCACCGATTGCCTCATCATTTGGGTAACCGAATTTGTAGATCTTAAAATTAAACTTCAGGGCATCAATTAGCCCACCGTGAGCTTGAAGGAGTAAATACAATTCCTGCTGAGTTGAGATTAAAAAATTCTCATACATGAATTTGTAGTCCTTGCTGAGTTTAACTTTAATCACCTGAGGAACTGTCCCGGTCCCCTTGTCCTTTCTATTAAAAATCATCTGTCCAATCTGAGTATCGTCCCGAACGCATTGCAGCCA
>DASXWH010000241.1:0-22378 GCA_036503775.1 Ohtaekwangia sp. | reverse complement strand
TCATCCAGTTCAATGTTGTTTGGATCAACAACATCATTGATGTAAAAACTTGCCTTGCCAGTGGTTGTATTATAAAACACAGTCTCTGAAGAAAGCCAGTCTGTTGTAAATGAAGATGAAGGGGTCACACGTGTTATTTAGTGGTGTAAAACCGTTACGTTCGGAAAAATTAGCTGGTGAACTGGCTTCAATTTATGAGCCACTATTCTCAAGGTTTGAAATCTCGTCTCCGTTCTCAACTTCCAACTTAAGTGAGTTTAGTGGTTTTAACTTCTTAAAATGCTTAACAAGAAAATCTGTGAGCAATGAATCATTGGCGAACCAAGCTTTCCGTAAGCCAAATTTTAATTGAGCTTCCATATGAAGGATTTAAGTAGCTGAATAGAACTGTTACGTGTTTTTTTAAAAAGCAATGGGAATACAATAACGGAACAAAACTGAGAAATCAATGTGGCTATCGCGGCACCATAGGGGCCGTGTAATGGAATAAACCAATAGTTAAGAATAACATTAAGAAGGCATGCGGCACTGGTATAATACATTCCATAAACCTGAAGCCCTTCAGTAACCAACCAGTAACCACGTGCAGACCCTTGAAAAACAAAAATTCCCGTCCAAATGTGAATTGCCAAAATAATACCCGCTTCAGCATAACTTTCTCCGAATAAAAATAGAATGAGATAATTCGAAATAAAGGACACAACAAGCGCAACCGGTGTACTAATCCAGGTCATAAACGTATATAACTTTTGGAGACGGGTCAAATAGATGGTCTCACCTTGTTCTTTAGATTTGATAATTGCTGGAAATACCGAAGTCATTATGACGCTGGGAATAAAATACCATACTTCTGAAATTCGTACTGCAACAGAGTAGACACCAACAGCTTCATTACCCAAAAATTCTTTTAGCATTAATTGGTCTATTCTCATATAAATCATGATTACTAATCCTGAAAGGATCATTGACCAGCTTATTTTTAACAATTGAACACCTTTCTGTGCATGAAATTGAAGAAGCCTGATTCCAGGAAATTTCTGGTTCAGTGCAACAATTAGAAAGACAGCCCCTACCATAGCTTCGCCTGTATATGCCCAGGCAAAGGCTACCAAGTCTGATTTTGTGTAGAGTAAAATGATCTTTACGACACTGAATAAAATGAATGAAGTATTTTTAGCAATGACCGTATACTTTGATTTAACCTGTGATTGAAAGTAAAGGTCAATGGTATCAAAAGATTGAGAGAACAATGTCAGAGAAACAATCAACGCAACTTCAATCGTTACTGAAGATCCCTCGGTATTGAGTGCATATATAATACCAACACAGAGTATAAAACTTAAGAATCCGGCCAGGAGTCTGAGAACAAAAGTGCTTCCGATAATGTTTTTTGCGTTAGCGGGATTAGTCAGAAGTTCTTTGACGACAATCGAATCAAGTCCCAGCGTTGCCACCACTGCGAGAATTGAAGTCATGGCAATGGCATAATTATAAACACCAAAATCAGAAGGCCCCAAATAGCGGGCAATCCAGATACCTATAAAAAGACCAACGCCTAAACGCAATACTTTATCAAAGAACAGCCACGATGCATTTGACGCAATACGTTTTAGTTCTTGCCTTTCGGTTAGTCGCTTAAGATTGTCCAGTGAGAATTGAAACAAATTTTGCTATGCGTTATGAGTATTTAAAGTAACCAGAATAGACATGAGTAAGGCCATCCTGAAGGTGGATTCTGTATGTCCAGCCGAGTGCATTAAGTTTTGAAACATCCATCAATTTCCGTGGTGTACCATCTGGCTTGGAGTGATCAAAAATAATCTTGCCTTCGTAGCCTGTAATTTGACTTATCATCAACGCGAGATCTTTGATAGAGAGATCAGTTCCAGTTCCAATATTGACGAATAGTTTGTCGCTATAATTTCTCATTAGAAACAAACACGCATCTGCCAGATCATCAACGTGCATAAATTCACGCAAAGGACTACCTGAACCCCAAACTTCAACAGCAGGAGAATTGTTTTCTTTTGCTTCGTGAAACTTTCGTATCAGGGCTGGTATAACATGTGAATTTTTTAGATCGTAATTATCATTGGGCCCATATAGATTTGTGGGCATGGCGCTGATGAAATCGCAACCATATTGTGTGCGATAGTATTCACACATTTTTATACCTGCAATTTTTGCCACCGCATAGGGCTCATTCGTTGACTCCAGGTATCCGGATAACAGATATTCTTCTCTTAGTGGTTGAGGGGCTAGCTTTGGATAAATACAGGATGATCCTAAAAAAAGTAATTTCTTAATTCCGTGGACATAGCTTTGGTGGATAACATTGTTTTGGATAGCCAGATTGTCAAACAGAAATTCAGCCGGAAATGTACTGTTGGCTAAAATGCCACCTACTTTGGCAGCTGCTAAAAAAACATATTCAGGTTTTTGTTCAGTAAAGAAGCGCTCAACATCAGCCTGTTTTCGGAGATCAAGATCCTTTGACGACCTTGTAATGAGGTTGGCATATCCTTCCGCTTTCAGCTTTCGAATAATAGCTGATCCCACCATGCCATTGCTTCCCGCTACATATATTTTCGCTGATTTTTCCATTATTCATTAGCGTGAATTACTTTATGACCTCCTGCCAGCAGGTAATGATCTTTCTTGAATAACGCAAGATCATGTGCTATCATTTCATGAATCAAACCATTAAGATCATAGTGAGGTTCCCATCCTAATTTTGTTTTTGCCTTAGTTGGATCACCGAGTAACAGATCCACTTCTGTAGGCCTGAAATAAGCCGGGTCAATCCGAATCACCTCTTGACCGACTTTTACAACAAACTCTTTATTGTTGGATTGTGCGACAATGCCTTTCTCATCCACGCCTTGCCCCTGGAACTCTATTTTAATTCCTAATTCCTGAAAAGATCTGATCAGGAAATCACGCACAGTGGTAGTAATGCCCGTTGCTATTACAAAGTCTTCTGCTTTTTCCTGCTGCATCATAAGCCACATAGCATTCACATAATCTTTTGCGTGCCCCCAGTCACGTTGCGCATCGAGATTGCCCATAAATAGTGTTTGCTGTAAACCCAAAGCAATCCGCGCAACACCGCGTGTTATCTTTCGACTAACAAAAGTTTCTCCTCTAAGCGGTGACTCATGATTGAATAATATCCCATTTGCTGCATACATGTTATAGGCTTCTCTGTAATTTACAGTGATCCAATACGCGTATAGCTTGGCTACAGCATAAGGTGACCGGGGATAAAACGGTGTTGTTTCTTTTTGAGGGACTTCCTGCACCAATCCGTAAAGCTCTGAAGTTGAAGCCTGATAAAACCTGGTCTTGTTTTCAAGACCTAGTAACCGGATAGCCTCAAGAATACGAAGTGTTCCTAATCCGTCTACGTCCGCAGTATATTCCGGCATTTCAAAACTCACCCGAACGTGAGACATGGCCCCCAGGTTATAAACTTCATCAGGTTGAATCTCCTGTATTAAACGAATAATGTTTGTAGAGTCACTAAGGTCACCATAGTGAAGTTTAAACTTTACTCCTTTTTCGTGTGGATCTTTATAAAGATGGTCAATGCGATCGGTGTTGAGTAGTGAACTTCTTCTTTTTACACCGTGCACTTCATATCCTTTTGCTAACAACAGTTCTGCGAGATAAGCTCCATCCTGACCGGTGATTCCCGTGATCAATGCTTTCTTCATAAAATATTGTCGTGATAGAATTTTAACCTTAACGACTTCATGTATTTGTAATAACCAACTTATTTTCCCTGTCGTATTTTATACGTGAGTTCAATTGACGGCCTTGCATCTTCTAATCCAAAGCCATTACCTTTTAGAATTTCCTCATAACTTTTGGTGTGAAGATCTGTGAATCCTTCACTAAATTCTATTTCAACACCCTCCATAGTGAGTGATCGGTAGGTGCGCTTACCACGGGCACGTATGGCTTCAGGTATATGTGAGTAATCGATACTCAAAAACCATTTTACATGGGCCCGTTCAAGTTCAAGAATGCCAGAAGCGTGATGCGCGTCAAGAGTTTCAGTCTTTACTGATTTAACAGCGCCAAAAATCCACAGGAGCATATCAAAAAAATGAATGCCAATATTAGCCGCAACACCGCCTGATTTTGAGAGATCGCCTTTCCAGCTGGATTGATACCAATTTCCCCGCGATGTCATATACTGTAAATTGATGTCGTAAATTTTGTCTGTAGGGCCATTCCTGATTTTTTCACGAAGGGCAATGATGCTCGGGTGAAGACGAAGTTGAAGGATGGTATTGATCTTTTTTCCGGTTTCTTTTTCGATCTCGGCTAAGGCATCAACATTCCACGGATTTAAGACTAACGGTTTTTCACATATAGCAGAAGCACCATACCGTAAGGCAAATCGAATATGTGAATCGTGAAGGTAGTTTGGAGAACAAATAGATATGTAATCTATTTGTTGATTTTTGCGTTTTAATTTATCAAGGTGACGATCGAAGCGTTCGAATTCAACAAAGAAGTCTGCATTCGGAAAGTAAGAGTCAAGAATTCCTACATTATCATGTTTATCCAATGCAGCAAGAAGATTATTCCCGGTTTCGTGAATAGCCTTCAGATGACGGGGAGCAATAAAGCCTGCAACTCCTATTAAAGCAAAGTTCTTCATCGTTACTAGTTATATCTTAGATACTCTGCCATTTTCCAGTTTATAACGGTCAGCACTTTCAGGGCAAATTGCTAGACCATTTTTATCAAAATGAAGTTTATGCCCGAACTCACTCATCCATCCGGTTTGTCTTGCCGGATTACCCATTACCAAAGCATAGTCCGGAACATTCCTGGTCACTACCGCACCCGCCCCTATAAATGCGAAATAACCAATATCATGACCACAAACGATAGTGGCATTGGCCCCAATAGTCGCGCCACGTCTCACCATTGTTTTTGCATATTGATTTTTTCGGTTGACTGCGCTGCGAGGATTAGTAACGTTTGTAAACACCATAGATGGCCCCAGAAACACATCGTCCTCGCATTGGACACCCGTGTAGATTGAAACGTTGTTTTGAACTTTAACATTTTTTCCAAGAATTACCTCGGGAGAGATTACTACATTTTGGCCGATGTTACAATTTTCTCCAATGATGCAATTAGGCATAATGTGTGAAAAATGCCAGATCCGGGTTCCCTGACCAATTGTACATCCCTCATCAATTACAGCGGTTGGATGAGCGAAAAACTCCTTTTTCAAGTCAGACATTAAAGAACGATTTGATGCAGCTGCAAATGTACATCAATTGGTTGAGTTCCATTTCGGTGTGTATAGGAAGTGAGAGCACTTCTTCTGATAATTTTTCGGTAATGGGGAAGGAGCCTGCCCCGATACCTGCCCGTTGATAGGCTTTTTGGAAATGCAATGGTACGGGATAGTAAATCATAGTAGGCACACCTTTTTTTTCGAGGTGGTCACGTAAAGCGTCTCGTCTGCCTTGTTTGACTTTTAAAGTATATTGATGGAAAACGTGTGTACAATTCTTCGATCTGAACGGAATCTCCAGGCCTTTTATTCCTGAAAACGCGTGGTCATAAAAAGTGGCAACATCCCTTCTTTTTGAAGTGTAGCCATTCAGATATTTCAATTTTACCTGTAGAATGGCCGCCTGTAAGGTATCCAGCCTGCTGTTAACCCCAATCGTGTCATGATGATACTTTATCCGTTGGCCATGATTGGCGATCATTTTTATTTTTTCAGCGAGTCCCTTCTCCTGTGTAAACAAGGCACCACCATCACCATAACAACCCAGGTTTTTTGAGGGAAAGAAAGATGTTGTACCTATGGTGCTCATCGTACCTGCTTGTTTCCGTGTTCCATTTGCAAATACATATTCAGCGCCTAAAGCCTGGGCAGCATCTTCAATAATGTGAAGGTTATGTTTGGCGGTAAGTTTTAAGAGAGGCTCCATATCTGCCGGCTGGCCATATAGATGGACTGGCACAATGGCAACTGTTCTGTCTGTGATTTTGGATTCAGTCTGCTGAATGTCAATATTAAAAGTATAGGGATTCACGTCAACAAATACGGGTACTAATCCCAGGAGCGCAATTACTTCTGCAGTAGCTACATAGGTGTGTACCGGGAGGATAACTTCATCACCAGGTTTGAAGTCTAATGCCATCATAGCTATCTGTAAGGCATCTGTTCCGTTGGCACAAGGTATGATATAGGCCGAACCGGTGTACTGTGCGAGGTCTTGTGCAAACTCGCTTACCTGAGGACCCTGAATAAAAGCGGTGGTAGAAAGTACGCGCTGTATAGCATCATCAATCTCAGGTTTTATCCGGAGGTATTGCGAATGCAAATCCACCATTTTAATAGAGTCCATTGGATTACAATCGGGCCGTAATTAATTTCTTGTTGAGAAAGCCTTTAACATCGTATATCACTGCCCGCTCATGGCTTAATTTGGATAAATCAAGTGTGGAGAATTCCTGGTGACTTACGGCCAGTATTATTGCATGATATTTTTTGGTCAGTTCGGATGTCAAAGACACATTGTATTCATGCTTTACTTCTTCTGATTCGGCTTGTGGATCATAGATATCAACCAGTGTTCCGAAACTCTTTAGCTCCTGAATAACATCAATCACTTTACTGTTTCGGATATCCGGGCAATTTTCTTTAAAGGTTATTCCAAGCACGAGTACGTTGGCTTTGTTTATGGGGAGGTCATTTTGTGCCATAAGTTTGATGACGGTATTGGCAATGTGAACTCCCATATTATCGTTGATCTTCCTGCCGGAAAGAATAACTTCCGGATGATAGCCTAAACTCTCCGCCTTATGTGTAAGGTAATAGGGATCTACGCCTATGCAATGCCCGCCAACCAGACCCGGCCTGAAGGGAAGAAAATTCCATTTGGTACCAGCGGCCTCTAAGACTTCCTGGGTATCAATGCCCATTCTTTCAAAAATGAGCGCCAGCTCATTGACAAAAGCGATGTTGACATCCCGCTGTGAATTTTCAATCACCTTTGCCGCCTCGGCTACTTTAATGGATGAAGCTTTGTGTGTACCTGCAGTAACTATTTTACGATAGAGGGAATCAACCTTTGCTGCCACCTCAACGGTACTTCCACTTGTAACTTTCTTTATAGTTGTAAGACGGTGAAGTTTATCTCCGGGATTGATTCTTTCAGGAGAATAGCCGCAGTAAAAGTCCTGATTGAATTTTAGGCCGCTAACCTGTTCCAATACAGGAACACAAATTTCTTCGGTACAACCAGGGTATACGGTTGATTCATAAATAACGATGTCTCCTTTTTTCAATACAGCGCCTACTGTTTTGCTGGCGCTTTCCAACGGACGTAGGTCTGGCTTTTTAAATTCATCGACAGGAGTAGGCACGGTCACGATGTAATAGTTAACATCTCGAAGATCTTCAGGTGAAGAAGAGTATGTTAATTTAGTCGCCAGTTTTAATTCCTGAGGTTCGACTTCACGTGTGCGGTCATAGTTTTTTTTCAGTTCTTCAATGCGTTCCTTATTTATATCAAACCCTACAACATCCAGTACTTTTCCAAATTCTACAGCAAGGGGTAGTCCAACATATCCCAAACCGATCACTCCAACTTTATTCATAATTCAGGTCTATAATTTTATATTGTAATATTTCAGATACCATTCTAAAAATCGGTCCATACCTTCTTCAATTGTTGTTGAGGGTTTAAATTCAATTGCTGAAAGTAAGTCACTAACATCAGCAATTGTATCCGGTACATCTCCAATCTGCAGAGGCAAAAAGTTCTTGATAGCTTTCTTTCCAAGTTTTTGTTCAATAAGCTCAATGTAATACATTAACTCAACGGGCTGGTTATTACCAATGTTAAAAAGACGGTAAGGAGCAAAACTAGTAGCCGGGTCGGGATTTAAGCCATTCCATTCCGGGTTCGGTTTAGGGATGACGTTGATTAGCCTGGCAATGCTTTCTACAATATCATCTACATAGGTGAAGTCACGCTTCATTTTTCCCTGATTGAATATATCAATGGGTTGTCCGGCCAGAATGGCCTTGGTGAAGATAAATAACGCCATGTCCGGCCGACCATATGGACCATAGACACTGAAAAAACGAAGGCCGGTGGTAGGAATTTTAAATAAAGCCGAATACGTATGGGCCATCAACTCATTTGACTTTTTGGAGGCTGCATATAATGAAATGGGATGATCCACATTTTGATGAACAGAGAATGGTAATTTTGTATTTGCTCCGTAAACTGAACTGGACGAAGCGTAGATCAAATGCTTAATCCCGTTATAGCGGCATGCTTCAAGGATGTTGAGAAAGCCGTGGAGATTGCTTTCCAGGTAGGCATGGGGGTGGTCAAGAGAATGTCTGACACCAGCTTGAGCAGCGAGGTTCACCACATAGTCAAACTTATTTTCTGAAAACAATCTGTTTAATGACGGCTGATCAACCAGATTGGTATTTTGAAATGTAAAGCCAGGAAGTGTTCTCAGTATTTCCAGCCTTGATTTTTTAAGATTGACATCATAATAATTGTTCATGCTATCGATGCCTGTGACACGATAACCAAGACGGCTTAATTTATTGGAAAGATGAAATCCGATAAACCCAGCTGCTCCTGTAACCAGAACAGATTTTTGAGATGTCATGGAAAATTAGATAGTTCCCTTTTTTGGATTGCAAAACTAATTAATTTATAGAAGGACCAATCAAGTGTAGGCTAATTTGCATAAAATTGCGCTTATGGAAACCCCAACCAACCACGAAGATATTGACTTGTTGAAGTTGCTGGCAATTTGCTATCAATACCTTCTGAAGAATTTGGTCATAGTATTGACTCTTCCCGTCCTTGGAGCAGTCATAGGATATATCCTGACCTTCGTCCCAATGAAAAAATTTGAGGCGAAAATGATGATTCGTTCAGAAGCCCTTTCGGTTGCCGAATGCGATTTTTTGCTGAAACAGCTGGAACTCGCAGACTCTCTTCCCAATATCACCCCAGAGCAGCGAAGTGCGATGATGAGTTTAAGTCACGAGATGTTTCCATCAGAAGATCCGTATGCTGAGATCACAATTCAAGTGAATAACCGGAACATGGTTGCCATGTTCCAGAAATCAATTTTAAGTTTTCTGGAAAGCAGTGAGTACTCTCAAAAGAAAAAGAAAGAACTGAGGGATTTCTATTCTGTCATGATCGTCCGGATTAATCATGAGTTGAAGTTGCTGGACGATGTAAAGACACACACGGCTTACGAAGCACAGGCATCTGCCCTTAAACCTTCTGATCTGTTTACCACATCGGTTGATTTAACTGAAAGAAAAGTAAAGTATGAGCAAAAAATGAAGGATGAACATATAATTATTGTAATTGACGGATTTGATCGGGTGGTATCTGAGGTGAGCGTTTCTTCAACATTGCTGGTATTGGCGGGATTTATTGCAGGTATTTTCGCAATGATCATCATTTTATTTTTGAAATACTTTTTCAGGTATTATGATACTTACCGGAAAACAGAATCCGCTTGAAAATACTTTTACTTCTGATTCAAAAAGAATTTACCCTGGAACTAAGGCGTAAGGCTGTTATTTCCGGAATCGGACTTTATCTGATCAGCCTGATCTTCATTTGTTACCTGACATTCAGCCTAAGACAAAATTCCATTAATGAAGCAACCTGGTCGGCCTTATTCTGGCTGGCTATTTTATTCTCGGTTGTAAACAGTGTCGCCAAAAGTTTTATCGGTGAAAAGCGGGGTACTTTCATTTACTATTATTACCTGTCAGCACCACAGGCTATTATTCTGGCTAAGATTATATACAATGCCATTCTATGTCTGGTGCTCTCGCTTGCCGGGTTTTTATTGTTTTCTGTATTTATCGATAACCCGGTTCAGGATAAGTTGATTTTTATAATCACCCTTGTTCTTACTTCATTCGGATTTGCATCGGCATTAAGCCTCATATCGGGTATAGCTTCCAAAGCCAATAACAGCAACATTCTGATGGCTGTACTCAGTTTCCCCATTGTCATTTCAATTCTGCTTCTGGCAATCAAGATCACCAAAAATGTTTTAGACGGAATTGACCGCAGCGCCAGCACCGATGAGCTGCTTAATTTGCTGGCAATAAATTGCATTCTCACTGCCCTCGCATACCTGTTGTTCCCGTATATTTGGCGCAGTTAAGACAGCTGTCCAGACAGCTGATTTTCCTGTCAATTTCTCACCTCATGAAAACCTGGCTTAAAATATCCGCTATTGTGCTTTTGTTATATGTTCATACCGTGGGGTTGCTGGCCGATGTACCCCGGTTGAATATTATCAATGAAACTATCCGGGCTTTGTATTTTCATGTGCCCATGTGGTTTGGAATGGTATTTCTGTACTGCCTGTCGACCTATTATTCCGTTGTATACCTGAGAAAGCCGAGTGCTGACGCAGATCGTAAAGCGCTGGTGTTTGCGCATGTGGGAACAGCTTTTGGCATCCTGGGAATTCTCACCGGAATGCTCTGGGCTAATTATGCATGGGGATCTCCTTGGCATGGCGACCCGAAACAAAATGGAGCTGCTATTACACTATTGGTTTACCTGGCTTACTTCGTTTTGCGTGGTTCGCTGGACAATGAAGAACAACGTGCCCGCCTGAGCGCGGTATATAACATATTCGCTTTTGCAGCAATGATCCCGCTGATCTTTATCATTCCGCGATTAACCAGCTCCATGCATCCCGGAAGTGGAGGTAATCCTGGCTTCAATATGTATGATCTGGATAGCCGGATGAGACTGGTGTTCTACCCTGCTGTGTTGGGGTGGATTCTGATCGGTGTCTGGATTGCTTCAATCCGTATTAAATTCAAAACTCTGGAAGAAAAACTAATTGAACTTGAAGATGAAAAGCGTTAAGAATTTTTTCTTTGTTGTAGTAGTATTACTACTGACCTTTCCTGCACAGGCTCAAAATGAAGTTGAGATGGCAGATACCATGCGCTCAGAAGGAAAGATCTATGTTGTGGTGGGTATTATTTTAATTATCCTGCTGGGGTTGATCGCTTACCTGTTTGCACTCGACCGTAAAGTAAAAAAGCTGGAAGACCGCCTGTCTGGAAAGCATTGAACTTTACATAAAAGCTTCCTGTTTTTCGATTGAAAATCTCTGAAATTCTGGGCATTTGTCTCTAATTTTGACCCCGTTAAACGGGCTTACTGACCTATGAAAAAGTCACATATTCTGATCATTGTCGTTATCGCTGCAGCTATTGCCATCATTGTAACTACAGCCGGTGATGCCAGCACCTATGTAACCTTTGATCAGGCCTATGATCTGTCTTCGGCAGGTAACAAAAAAGCGATTCACGTAGTGGGGCAGCTTAAAAAGGATGATGGCGGGCATGTTATTGGAATTGCTGAAGGTTTGGATAAAGTATCGTTTTCATTCCTGATGATCGATGATAATGGCAAAGAACAAAAGGTAGAATACAATCAACCCATGCCTCCTGATTTTACGCGCTCAGAGAAAGTAGTAGTCATTGGCAGCTATGATGGTGAAACGTTCAGAGCCAGTAAAATACTTCTGAAGTGTCCATCCAAATATCAGGAACAGAATGTGAATGTATAGCCTGAAAAAGACGTACCTTCTTCATTTCCTCCAGCTTTCTTATCTAATCTCGCAATCGGAACCTGCTTATAATGCACTACGTCATCGGTAACCTCGGTCATTTCTTTGTCATTACATCCTTCATTACCGGATTGATGACTGCCTTCGTTTATTTTAAGGCCACCGTGACTGACGACCTGGACAAAAAAGAAGCCTGGCTCATTAACGGTAAGGTTGGATTTTATCTCCACGCCTTAAGTGTACTGGGTATTTGTGTTTCACTTTTCGTCATCATTGCCAATCACTATTTCGAATATCATTACGCTTACAGCTATTCTGATCGCAAACTTGCTTCGCATTATCTGATCTCCACATTCTGGAATGGTCAGGAAGGGAGTTTTATGTTGTGGATGTTCTGGCACGCTGTATTGGGCATCATCATCATCCACACGAATAAATTCTGGGAAGCACCGGTGATGACGGTGTTTGCATTGGTGCAGGCTTTCCTTGCCTCCATGATACTCGGAGTCGTTATACCGGGTCTTGAAATAAAAATCGGAAGCTCACCCTTTATTCTCTTGCGCGATGTCATGCAGGATGCCCCGATTTTTAAATCCAATCCTGAATTCATTCCTCAGGATGGTAACGGCCTAAATCCTTTGTTACAGAATTACTGGATGGTGATACATCCACCGACTTTATTTCTCGGCTTTGCATCAACACTGGTTCCCTTTTCATTTTGTATGGCCGGCTTGTGGCTGAAAAAATATCGAGACTGGGTAAGGCCAGCATTGCCCTGGGCATTGTTTGGAGGCGCTGTTCTGGGTCTCGGAATTTTGATGGGTGGATACTGGGCCTATGAAACGTTGAACTTTGGTGGCTACTGGAACTGGGATCCGGTTGAGAATGCTGTTTATGTTCCGTGGTTGATTCTGGTAGCATCCATTCATACCATGATCACCTACAAGAATAGTGAAACAGCATTGAAGGCTTCTATTATTTTGGTGATCGCTACATTCATTCTCATTCTGTATTCAACGTTCCTTACCCGAAGCGGTGTATTGGGTGATGCGTCAGTTCATTCGTTTACTGATCTTGGATTGTCCGGTCAATTACTGGTGTATCTTTTTTTCTTTCTTATCGCTGCTGTTGTACTGGCCGTTATTCGCTGGAAAGAAATTCCGTCATCAAAGGAAGAAGCTTCTGCTTACTCCCGCGAATTCTGGATTTTCATTGGCGCAACTACATTGTGTCTAATGGGCTTCCACGTAATTGCCGGCACATCAATCCCGGTATTCAATAAAATTCTAGAAGGTATTGGCATTGATGCAAAGTGGGCGCCTCCTACTGATCAGATTGAATCTTACTCTAAGGTTCAATTGTGGTTTGCTGTCGTCATTGGTTTACTCTCGGGCGTAGGTCAGTTTTTTTGGTGGAAAAAAATAGACCGTAAATTATTTTTCAATCAAATTTTCGGTCCGCTTGTACTGTCGTTGTTGTTAACCCTTATCGTTGTAAACGTAGCCCACGTACTTAATGTAGGCTATGCACTTATGATGTTTGCCGGCCTTTTCACCGTATTTGCTAACCTGCGCATTTTGTTTCCGCTTCTCAAAACCAGCAGCGGACTTTCGGGAGGATCTATCGCACATATTGGCGTGGGTATGATGCTTATCGGTGTGATGTTCTCGTCAGGATATTCTAAAATCGTTTCACTGAATAATACCGGTCTGCGGATTTCTAACGACTTCAGTGATGAATTCAACCGTGATAACTTGTTGTTATTTGTCAACGAACCTCGAACCATGTGGGGATATGATATTGAATACATGGGGGAACGTCTCGAACCACGTTACCATGCTGGGTACATTAAGAAAAGCGATGTGGAGGCAACCGCTGATAAAGATAAGGTAATTGTGAAGCGGGATCTGGTTGTGGCTGATAATTCGTATAAAGCTAATGATACGATCCTGATAAAAGGGGAAAATACATTTTATGAAATTGAACTAAGAAAGGGCGGTAAAAAATATACACTTTATCCGCGTGCGCAAATCAACCAGGATATGGGAGGATTGCTTGCCTCACCAGATATATACCGGACTGTTGGAGCTGATTTGTACACACACGTATCATCCGTGATGAACCCTACGGAAGAATCAGACTGGAGTGAACTTCAGGAGGTGCGAACCGGGCTCGGCAAAGAATTTTTTGCGAACGATTATGTCTCCGTTATTGAGGCGGTTGATCGGGTACTTGAAATCAATGGTCTTCCCCTGGATAAAGAGGATGTAGCAGTAAAGGCCCGTATTCGCGTGCAGGGCGAGCATGCTGATTACCTCGCTGAACCTGTATTTGTGATCCGTAATAAACTGGTTGGACGTATACCAGATGATGTAAAAGATCTGGGTATTCGATTTTCACTTTTAAACATTCACCCTGAAACAAACGAGTTTAGCATTGGAATCAATACGCGCCAGAAAGATTGGGTTGTGATCAAAGCTATGGAGAAGCCCCTTATCAACGTACTTTGGATAGGAACAGTAATACTCATGGTTGGTTTTGGTATGGCTATGATAAGGAGATTCAGAGAGTTTACTAAAATGAAGGCGAAGGGTATAGAGTAACGGCATGCTTACCGGAATTTTAGGCTGACCTATTTTTTTAAGTTCAGCATACAGCCCGTAACTTGTATTCGTGAAATCCCTGCGTGAGTACTTTATCGGAGATTATCTCCGTAGTGAGCCGAATATTCTAAGGCAGGCCAGTATTAAGCTGGTATACAATCTGATCTCCGTTTGTATTATTTCCCTGGCTATTTTTTTTCTCATCTATGTCAGCACGGGTGTCCACTATCAGCAGGTAAAGAGTTTTGTTATCCTCATTATTTTCACAAGCTCTCTTTTTTACCTCAAGCATAAAAAATCGATTCGGGTGGTATGTCACGGATTGCTCATCGTGTCGTGGCTGAACAATATCTTCAATGTCTATTTATTTGATGGCTATAATTCCTTCATGGCATTGATCACGGTTTGTAACATCATCTTTGCTTTTCATACGTTAGGTAGCCGTTCCGGAATACTTTACGCGGCCATACACTTTGTTCCCCTCATTAGTTATTTTGTGCTCCGGCAATTCAATCTGATCACCCCAACCGAACACCCGGTTCAACTCCTGTTCAGTGAAATGATCGTTACCCTGACGCTGGTGACCTTTATCTTCGTTTACCTTATTTTTCATTATCACAATGCTTATGAATTAGCAAAGGCCTCCATCGAAAAATCCGTTGAAGATTTAAAAAGAGCCAAAGAGATGGCCGAAGAAATGAACCGGCTGAAAAGTAACTTTCTCTCCAGCATGTCACATGAGATTCGTACCCCTATTAATGGAATTCTGGGACTGAGCCAGGTAATCGACCTGGAGTCGAAGGATCGCGATATTATCAAATACGTTGAGCTACAACAACAAAGTGGCCAACGGCTTCTGAATACCATAACGAGCATTCTTAATCTTTCCCGTATCGAAGCAGAGCGTAATGAGCTTACCTTAAAGATTGTAAACATCAATCAGCTGGTGCGGGAAATAGTCAGGCAGCTTGAACCACTGGCGCAGAACAAGTCTATTCATTTTGTTTTTCAGTCAGGACCAGACGAAATACAAAGTCTGTCAGACGAAACCATGCTGTATCAGGTTGTTACGAATGTGGTAGGTAACGCAATCAAGTTTACCGAGAAAGGCAGCGTTACGGTTTCCACCGGATACGATTCAAAAAACAAGCACCGGGTTTTTATCCAGGTTGCCGATACCGGAGTTGGAATCGCTGAGGATTTTTTACCACGCATTTTTAACCCATTTGAGCAGGAAAGTTCTGGACGCAGTCGTAGTCATGAAGGTTCCGGTCTCGGACTTTCTATTTCAAAGAAATACATTGAGCTGTTGGGAGGCGAAATCCGTATAGCCTCACAAAAAGGTATGGGGAGTACTTTTCAGATTATACTTCCGGTATATAAGTCTTCATAATGTTTCTTTAATTTCAGCGTTTAATTCGCACCTCAGCATATGGTATTGAATTCCCGTGCACCACTGGCAGAACGGATGCGTCCGGTAAAACTCGATGAGTTGGTGGGACAGGAGCATCTTACCGGTCCAAATGGTGTGATCCGGAAAGCGATTCAAACCGGAAGTATTCCTTCCATGATCTTGTGGGGACCTCCCGGTGTAGGAAAAACTACCATTGCCAACATCATTGCGAATGAAGTAAAGAAACCCTTTCATACGCTAAGCGCGATCAGCTCCGGTGTAAAAGATATTCGTGAAGTTATTGAGAAAGCTAAAGTCTCACCGCGTTCAATATTATTTATTGATGAGATCCATCGCTTCAATAAAAGCCAGCAAGATGCACTGCTCGGAGCCGTTGAAAAGGGAACAATAACACTGATCGGAGCAACAACTGAAAATCCATCTTTTGAAGTAAACTCAGCATTGCTTTCCCGCTGCCAGGTTTATACCCTCAGACCTCTTGGCGAGGATCAATTACTCGAACTTGTTCACCAGGCGCTGACACGAGATCCGGAACTGAAGGAAAGAAGAATTACAATTGAAGAGCATCAGGCATTGCTTAATATTTCCGGAGGTGATGGCCGAAAACTTCTGAACCTGGTGGAATTGATTACCGATGCCGTTGAAGGCGATGTGGTGATTACCGATAAGCTGGTGATGGAACTGGCGCAGAAACATATTGCTATCTATGATAAGAGTGGTGAGCAGCATTATGATATTATTTCAGCGTTCATCAAATCCATACGAGGCAGTGACCCGAATGCTGCGGTATATTATCTCGCTCGCATGGTTGAAGGTGGAGAAGACGTACAGTTCATTGCACGCAGAATGGTGATTCTGGCATCAGAAGATATTGGCAACGCAAACCCAACGGCATTGGTGATTGCTACAAATACGTTTCAGGCAGTAGATGTAATAGGTTATCCGGAGGCGCGGATCATACTGGGCCAGTGTGCTGTCTATCTGGCGTCATCACCCAAAAGCAATGCAAGCTATGTGGCCATTGAAAATGCTATCCGTGCTGTGAATGAAACCGGAGATCTTCCGGTACCATTAGCCATACGGAATGCACCCACCAAACTCATGAAAGACATGAGCTATGGGAAGGGCTATTTGTATTCGCACGATTATGCCAACAACTTTGCCAATCAGGAATTTTTGCCTGATCAGATAAAAGGTTCTAAATTCTATGATCCGGGAAATAATGCGCGTGAGGATGAATTACGGAAATATCTGCGCGCGTTGTGGAAGGAGAAGTATGGATATTAGGGATTATAAAAAAATTTCATGGAGCAGATAATTTTTGAATCTTCACCAGCATATCTGCTGATCTGTGCGGCAATGGCTATCGCGCTGGCTTATCTGCTATATAAGATGTCACACCCGTGGACAAAACTCTGGAACACGTTGCTTTTTGTTCTCCGGTCACTTTTACTCTTTCTGTTGTTATTTCTTCTTCTTGGCCCTATTGTAAAACAGATCAATAATATTTTTGAGAAGCCGCTTTTTGTCCTGTTGTATGACAACTCGGTTTCAGTGAAAGAGAGTACAGACTCAGTTCTGTTAAATAATCTTAAGCAAGACTTAAAAAATACGCGTGATGCGTTGAACGATCAGGGTTATGAGACACTGGAAAGTGATTTAACTCACGAAACAGTAACGCAGTGGAACTTTGATGCTTCAGTGACGGATATAAATGCGGCACTGAAACGCATCATGAATCAGTATGAAGGGAGAAAGATAGCCGGTGTTGCCATCGCCTCTGATGGTATTTATAATGCCGGAATTTCCCCGCTGAACACATCCTACAATTTTCCGGTATTTACCGTAGGCGTGGGGGATACACTTCAACGAAAGGATCTGGCTATAAAGAATGTAGCGTATAATAAGATAGCCTATCAGGGCAATACGTTCCCGATAAAAGTTGAGGTTTTAACGAAAGCTTTTTCTACGGAACCAGTCAGGGTTTTGCTTTACCAGAAAGGCAAGGTCATTGATCAGCAGGTGAAGAATGCCAATGCTGACGGACTTCTTGAATTCAATTTTCAATCACAGGCGAATGAACAGGGGATTCAGAAATTTGATGTTCAGGTAGAAGTGAAGCCGGGAGAGCACAATGTGCGGAATAACCGTGCATCTGTTTTTGTAGAGGTAGTGGAAGGGAAAAAGAAGATCCTCGTGATTGCGTCAGCGCCCCATCCTGATATTAAAGCCTTACGTGAAGTCATTAGTAAGAATTCGAACTATGAGTTTTTACTTCATATACCCGGCTTGATGGAATTACAACCGTCCGAATTGCAGCCGGATAAAATTGACCTGGCCATCTTTCATCAGTCTCCTGATTTTCATGGCCAGACTAAGGAACTGTTTCAGCAGTACATGAAAAGTAAAACAACACTCTGGATCATTGTTGGTCAGCAAACGGATTTGCGGTTACTGGCCCAATCAGGAGCTCCAATTCGAATGGAGTCAGTACCGCGCGAGTATGATGACGTTACACCGGTTGTGAATCCTTCATTTAGTCACTTTACTATTTCACCCGAAGCAAGTTCATTGCTGACGGAATATCCTCCGGTATCGGTTCATTTTGGAAAAATAAGCGTCCCGGTTGTTGCTACGCCTTTACTGTTTCAGCAGATCGGCAGCTTGCCGACACAAAAACCTTTGCTGACCGTAAGCAGTGAGGATGATCGTAAGATCTCTATTCTGCTGGGTGAAGGAATATGGCGCTGGCGTCTCAATGAATATGATCGCACTGAAAATACGGTTGGCTTTGATGAGTTGTTTGGTAAACTGATTCAGTACCTGAGCACCACCGAAGATAAACGTAAATTCAGAAGTTATCCCATACAACAGGAGTTCGCAGATACAGAAACAGTGGTATTCGAAAGCCAGGTGTATAATGATATTTTCGAACCCGTATACGGCAATACGATTGAACTTGAAATAACCGGTGAAGCTGGAAAGCCTAGACGGTATTCGTACGTGACAAGTCAGGGTAATATCCGCTATCAGGTAGGTGCCTTAAAAGAAGGAATTTACCGGTATAAAGCGCAAACCACACTGGATGGGAAAAAGGAAGAAGTCAAAGGTGAATTTGCTGTGATAGTAAGACAGAATGAACTTCAAAATCTTACCGCAGACTTTGATCTGTTGAAACAGCTTTCGGCCAATACGGGAGGGAAGTTTTATAAACTTTCTGACATTGAATCGTTGCGCAGCGCACTGACACAAACCAAAGCCGCAAGTATAATTCATACCGAGGAATTTTACCGGTCTGTGATCAATCTGAAGTGGGTATTCTGGCTCCTGCTCGCCCTGGTAACAGTAGAGTGGTTTTCGCGTAAATTCTGGGGCAGCTATTGATAACGTTTTTTTGTTGTTGCTGATACGCTTGTGCTACAAATAAGCAGATCATCTTATCAACCCATTAACTTTATTCATATTTTTCCGAACTGGCCCAAGCCCTATGAACCTGTGTAGATCTTTTTTCACTGTTTGTGTGCTGCTGCTTATTTGTGGTAGTCCTCTCTTTGCGCAAACAGTGCACTACAAATTCACCCATGTTGATATCAATCAGGGTCTTTCACATAACCAGGCTAATTGTATTTTAAAAGACCGGAAGGGATTTCTTTGGGTTGGCACGCTGTCCGGATTAAACCGTTATGATGGTTATACGGTCAAGGTATTTCGAAAAGATCCGAAGGATTCAACGTCACTGCACAATAATTCAGTTTCAAAATTGTTTGAAACACCTGATGGAAAAATAGCCGTGACAGCTGCGTTCACCATGAGTCTGTATAATCCGCAGAAGGAAAATTTTGAAACCGATCTGTCTGTATTTTATAAACAATACTCTATTCCACCCGGAATGGTCAATAATATTGTAAAGGATCGTTCCGGAAACTACTGGTTTATTCACGCGTCATCAGGTCTCATACGTTATGACGCAAAAGAAAAAAGTACCACGTCTGTCAGACACCTGAATGACAGCAGCACAATCAGTTCCGATATCGTCACCTCGCTCGTGGAAGATGACAAGGGAAATTACTGGATGATTCACGCGTCAGGAGTACTTGAATATGTAGCCGTAGACAAATTCACTCATAAAGTACTTTACCGCACGGATTACCTGAAGAAGCGGTATCCAGGCGCGAGTGTTGAATACCATTTGCAAATGGATGCAGATGGAGACCTGTGGTTATTTGCTGTAAATGCAAATCAGGGCGCGTACTATTTCAATTGTACTAAAAAAACCTTTAAGCACCTGCATAGTGATTCCCCGGATGCAAAGCTCAATGTCAATATTGT
Organism: Ohtaekwangia sp.; assembly: GCA_036503775.1. Lineage (GTDB taxonomy): Bacteria > Bacteroidota > Bacteroidia > Cytophagales > Cyclobacteriaceae > Ohtaekwangia. The sequence goes on along the minus strand of DASXWH010000241.1, from coordinate 2,386 downwards.
CCGGGGCATTGTTCAGGATAATAATGGTCTGATCTGGATAGGTACTGACCACGGGGGTATTAATGTAGTTGACAAAAAAGATTTTTCAGTCCGTTATATTTTTCACCGGGAAGAAGATGGAAAGAGCCTTGCTCAGAACAGCATCGTTACTTTATATAAAGATGATCAGGGAATAATCTGGGTTGCGACCTATAAAAAGGGTATAAGTTATTATCATGAGAATATCATTCGTTTCCCACTGTATAAACATTATCTGTCGGATAACACCAGTTTACCCTATGAAGACGTAAACCGGTTTGTTGAAGATGATCAGGGTAATTTATGGATAGGCACAAATGGAGGAGGTCTCATTTATTACGATCGGAGAACGGAGACCTTTAAGCAATACAAAAATAACCCGGCAGATCCGGGAAGTCTGAGCAGTGATGTTATTGTCAGCTTATGCATTGATCATGAAAAAAAGCTCTGGATCGGAACCTACTATGGCGGATTGAACAGCTTTGATGGCAAGAAGTTTACGCGCTACAATCATGATCCGAAGAACCCACAAAGCCTGGCTGATGTAAGTGTTTGGGAGATATTTGAAGATTCTCAACATCGCCTTTGGATTGGAACATTAACCGGTGGTCTTGATTTATTTGATCGAAGAACCCAGACTTTTTCACATTACTGGGGAGACTTAAATTCCGTTCAGGCCCGGTACATCGCCACAATAATGGAAGATAAGCAGGGAGATATCTGGGTAGGTACAAATTACGGGATAGATGTGTTGAAGCGTGAAAGCGGTCGTTTTATTCATTACGGCAATGAAAAAAATAACCCGACAAGTTTGAGCAGTAATGATGTTATCGATATTCGTGAAGATACAAAAGGCCGGATCTGGATCGGCACTTATGGAGGACTAAACCTTTTTGATAGGTCATCCAGGTCCTTTCAGTCTTTCACAGAAGCGGATGGGCTACCACATAATTCCATCCTCACCATTTTGGAAGACAGTCAGGGTTCTATCTGGATGGGAACACCCAATGGCATTTCCAGCATGTCCATAGTCTCTGATTCTGCTGGTAGGATTAATGCTAAGTTTAAAAATTTTGATGAAGCCGATGGATTGCAGGGAAAGCAATACAATGAAAACGCAGCCTATCGTACCAGTCGTGGTGAATTGATTTTCGGAGGCGCCAATGGGTTTAACATTTTCAAGCCTGAGCAATTGGGTATGAATAAAAACAAACCGGAGGTGATATTCTCTGATTTTCAGCTTTTCAATAAAAGTATAAAACCGGATGAGGAGGTTGATGGTAACATCCTGCTGACAGAATCAATTACCGAAGCTCCTCCACTAATTCTTCCTTCTGGTAAGAATGTTTTTTCTCTTGAGTTTGCAGCATTGAATTTCTTTCATCCCGAAAAGAATGAGTATAAATATAAACTGGCAGGCTTTAATTCAGATTGGCTCTATGCTGACAGTAAATCGCGCAGGGTGACATTCACCAATCTTGACCCGGGCGACTACGAGTTTCAGGTGATCGCTGCAAACAATGATGGCGTATGGAATACGGAAGGCGCACGGATAAAAATTAAAGTGTTACCTCCTTTCTGGAAAACCAAGATGGCTTTTATTCTTTATGTAATGGCTGTTATCACAGGTCTGCTCATTACACGGAAACTAATCCAGCAACGTGAACAGATGAAGTTTGCCATCCAGCAGGAACGGCAGGAAGCGTTGCGTATGCACGAACTGGATATGATGAAGATCAAATTCTTCACGAACGTGAGTCACGAGTTCCGCACGCCACTCACCTTAATTCTCACTCCGCTGGAAAAATTGCTGAAGCAAACACAAGATGAAGGTCAGAAGGGTCAATTTGAGCTGATTCAACGAAACGCCAAGCGCTTGCTGAATCTGGTTAATCAGCTTCTTGATTTTCGTAAAATGGAAGTTCAGGAGATCCGTTTTCATCCCTCAGAAGGTGATGTCATTAAATTTATCCGTGAAGTGGTGTATTCATTTTCAGACTTGTCAGAGAAGAAAGACATCGCATTGGATTTCAGGTCATCGATGAGCTCGCTGGAAACCATTTTCGATCAGGATAAACTTGAAAAAATATTATTCAATCTGTTGTCGAATGCTTTCAAGTTCACCCCCGAACACGGCAGCGTTTCTGTAGAAGTCGAATTGAATGACAAGGATTCTGAAAAATGGCTTCAGATAAAAGTGATTGACACCGGAATTGGTATTTCAGCCGATAAACAGGAACGAATCTTTGAGAGATTCTTTCAGAATGAGCTGCCTAAAAGTATGGTGAACCAGGGAAGCGGGATAGGTTTATCCATTACACGCGAGTTTGTGAAGATTCACGGGGGATCAATTGGTGTAGACAGCGAA
>DASXWH010000240.1:0-7058 GCA_036503775.1 Ohtaekwangia sp. | reverse complement strand
GCCCGGCTATCGCCTTGCGTGTGAATCCGGGTGATGAAATAGAAGCGGAGTCGTATGCGTTCTATTACCGGAGGACAGGAGAGTTTAACCGTGCCGGATTTACCATGGGTATATTGTCTTCGGTGCTGGGAGGAAGTTTTGTAGGCAAGCCCGGACTTGAAGGATCAACGCTTGCGCAGGCTACCGATGTGCTGGCCAATGCCCTGGCTGCAGGAGGTTTTATGACCGACAATGACCCGACACTTCCGTATGCCTATATCAACTACATTGTCTTTGACGAGAACATGGTGAGTATTGCTTCAGACTACAGGCGCGTCACGGGCGAATCCTTTGAAGATCCTGTTTATAAGCACGAGCGCGTAGCGTTTGACGAGCCCATCGTGATTGGTCCCGGTGGAAAGTATATTTATGTATGGGTTTCGTGCGAGAGTCCGAATACACAGATCTGGTTTGATGACGTGATGGTAAAACACACCTCACCAGCCATGGTGGTACAGGCCACCGACTACGGTGTGTGGGGCGATGTATTGCGAGAACAGAAGACGGATGAATCAAACTACAGGTTTGGATATCAAGGGCAATTTGCTGAACGTGATGAAGAGACCGGATGGAATCATTTTGAGTTGCGGGAGTATGATCCGGTGATTGGACGGTGGCTTGTTCCAGATCCTTATGGAGAGTTTTGGTCACCATATTTGGCATTTGCAAATAATCCAATAAACAGAGTTGATCCAACGGGTGGATTAACTGATCCTAAACCCGGTGAACTCAATGCAGCAGGAACGCATACATGGGGACTAAATGCATCGACTGGAAAATATGAATGGGCACCTGTTATGCAGGCTGTTGAGGTGATACCGAACAAACGAGATATCTTTATCCAAGATTTAACAGATGTGCTGTCAAGTATTTTTAGTGCCAATCCTAAATTTGGAGTTCGTTTCTGGGGAAGTGGAGATTTTGGTGGTGGGGGACAAGTTATAGGTGGGCGAGATTGGCATCCGGGAATGGAGGTTATTGATGTCAATATCAATGATATGAACCAAGTTATGTCGCTCTTGGAGCGGAAGGATTTAAAGAGGACAGTGATAAACAATAAAACCTTGACAGCTTCCAATCCTAATATTCAGGATAAAGTGGAAAAAGTAGTAATAGCTATTTTAGATACTAAGCAGGTTGGCGATATTTTATATGAAGTAATAAAACAACATGCAGATGATCATACTGGATATGTTCGACAAGTTGAAGATTCATTAGGAAATTGGTCACAGGATACAACGTTTAATTCTTTGACTAAAAAATGGGCAAGAGAACATCAACGAGATGATTCGATCAGTTGGGAAGAACGAAAACATTAAAATGATGAAACGTATTAATTCAAGGCATGTATGCATTTTGTTAAATCTCCTTTTATTTATAAACGGGTGTAGTAAGAGTGAAAAAGCTCTCCCAAGAAATGAGACTGTTGGGGAATTATTAGTAGCAGCAATTGATTCACTGGAGAGAACTTATAATTTCAAGAGTAACCAGTTTTTGATTCATAGTGAGTTGCCATCAGACTATATAAGAGGCGAATCGGTTTCTAGGTTGTCTAAGGATTTGATCACGGATTCTGTCTCTTCTACCAGGGAGAAATTAGAACTTCTTAATTTATTATCTGAAGTTGTTAATGATTCTCTCAAAGTAGATTTTCGTGAGGTTCAGACTAAATATGCAAGACTTTTATTTTATGAAACTCCCACTTTGCTTCATGATAAAAATTTTTCTGGAACGTTTGAAATGTCAAAGCCTGTATTTGATAGTTTAAAATCTCGTAGCGCTTTTTACTTAGCTATTCATTGTGGAAAAGAATGTAGTGCGGGCTACATTTTCTTTACAGTAAACGAGAATGGAATTTGGCGGGTCGATGATTTTTATCGAATGTGGGCTTCCAAGAAAAAAGAGTAACCTCTTCGCCCTTGTTAGTGTTTAGCGCAGCGTCACCACAAGTTTTAATATGAATTATAGTTTATTGTTTACATAAGTTGAATGTCACCATTACCAACCACAACTGCCTAAACACCAGATGATGAAACTACCTCAACTGCTATTTATACTGACGTGCGTTGCGTTCGCGACTAACGGCCAGGGGTATATTATCCTCATCAACAACCAGAAAATAGAATACGACAAGTTTAAATCCTTTGATACCAGTTTGCTGATCGATGTTCCGGGAAAAAAAGGAAAAGAGAATAAACGAAGAATTGATATTGACAGCGTATTTGCGTATTACGGTGAACGCTCAAATTGGCTGGAATATAAGAAACCAGCCGAAGACAGCACGGCTTCAATCCCGTACCAGTTCATTGCGCGTTACGTAAGCGGAAAGATAAACCTCTACAGATATTACTTTATAAGTCGCAATGCCTATACCTCTGTAGCCGTGACTCAATACTTCATCGAAAAGGAAGACAAGTTTGAACGCGCGTACACGGCCAATACGGTTCGTCACGGCAAGGAAAAGACATTGGAGAATCTGAAACGTCTTGTTTCCGATAATCCGGATATCCTGAAAACCATCGATGATGAGTTTAATCTCAATGAAGAAAATTTGCTGGATGTTGTGCGGAGGTATAATCTGGCCGCTTTTGAATATCCGGCAGAAGCCGATACAACCAGCTATGCGGAGGTTGTTATTTACAAACGTCTGAAAAGTACGACTGACAAGGGAATTAAGGTGCAGGTAAATGGCAAAGATGTGGCCTGGCCTTCAACGAATTTCCTTACGCTCAAAGTACCTTTGAAAGCCTTGTCAAAAGTCTGTATTGGTGGAAATAAATGGTGTGAATTAATAGAGGGATTATCACTTGTTGAAACCTACTATAAAATAGTTCCAGATACTAAAACAGGTTATAGCATGGAAAAGAAATTAAAACATGAGGCACTTACTGATCTTAAAATGATGGGAATAAAACCCCAGAAGAAATAATCCAATCCAATCTTTGAATGAATTGAACGTGTACCGGATAGTATTCATCCTTTTTTTTGTGTTGGTCTGTACAGCCCACCTGCAGGCGCAGTCGGATACTACCCAAACGTTGACCGGAAAAATACGGTCTGCTATTCACAGTAAAAGTGAGCGGCTGAAAACCGATAGCATTGGGTCAGATAGAAGTCAGGCAGAGCTGGACTCGCTGAAAGGTCTCGCTTCATATTCCGATTCCCTGCCAAAGATCAACCCCGCTCAATCTGTTCAAGCCAAAACAGACAGCTTACAAAGACTTGCAGAACAACCGTCACAACTTCTGCAACAGAAGATCTCCGGTTTGAAGGACAAGCTCACACCGGGTGACAGCCTCAAACCGGGAGCGGCTGGTGCTCAGGGTAAGCTGGATCAGCTGGAACAATCGGTGCTGGGCAGGACGGACAGTGTTCGTCAGCGGCTTGATTCTTCCATCAGTAGCGTACAAGATAAAGTGGGGAGAAAAGTTAATGATATCACGAATGGTAAAACCGCAGTCCCGGATGGCGATATCGATATTCCGGCTGCACAGATCCCGGGTGCCGGTCTGCCCGATAAAGATCTTCCGGTCAGCGGACTTCCGGCAACCGGGATGGATACTAAACTGGATCTGCCCGCAACCGGTAACGTGGACCTGCCCTCGGTGGACAGTAATGTAAAGGTACCCGATGTAAAACTTCCGGGTACGGAACAGCTTGGAAAAGTAAATGAGGTCACACAGCAGGTAAAAGGAATCGATGGAAAATTAGGTCAGGCTGAAAAGTATGAGAAAGAAATAAAGGACCTGAAAAAGGATGCACCGGAAAAGCTCGAGACACTACCCGATGACGCGGAAAAAAGACTGGCGGATGTTGATGCGGTACAAAAAGCGGGTGGTGAATTATCAAAGGCGGAGCAGCTGAAAGCAAAGAACATGACCATGGTACAGCAGTATCGTGACAAGAAACTTATCATGGCAGAGATGAAACGCAAGACAGCCAACGTAGTCAACGATCTGTTTGCGCAGAATGGCGATAAGGTGAAAACGGCACAAGACAAGCTGGCAAAATCAAAGCAGGATGCCATGCGCATCAAAAGCGTTAAAGACATTTTCAAAAAGCGATCATCCGAGCTGGATAATAAACACTTCTATCAGCGCCTGGTGCCGGGCATCACGTGGCAGTTGTACAACACCAGTGATATGATCCCGGTTGATCTGGCCTTGCAAGTGGGCTATCGCTTTACACCCAGTCTTACAGCGGGAGGTGGATTTATATACAGGGTAGGGATAAGCGAAGACTTTGATCACTATGTGAAAGGCCTTGACATTTATGGAAGCCGGGGGTATGTAGACCTGGCGCTGACGAAAGGTTTTTTTGCGCACGCTGAATTTGAAACGCTGAAGCTCACTCCGGACTATATGTCCTCACCAGCGGAGTCTGGTGAAAACCGTGTTACCGGCAGCTACTTTGGTTTGGGCAAGCGCTTCAATCTTTCCTGGCACCTCCGCGGAAACCTCTATGGATTATACCGGGTAGACTACCAGGGAGAACTGCCCGATGTCAACAAGGTTTGTCTGCGGTTCGGTTTTGAATATATGTTCAAGGGGAGAGGAAAAAAGAAATCACCGTAGCAAAACTTATTTATGCCATTCTCTAATCCGTTTTACGATATGCCCAGATTGTTACAAAGAGTTTTCATGTTCCTGGTACTCGTCAGTATCAGTCCGCTGACGTTTGCCCAAACGACACATAATGTAGTGTGGTCTGATCTCATTGGTTGCACCGTGTCAGGCAATACATTGACCAAGAATGTTGCAGACGGCTGGGGCAACTCCGCAGCCACGGGTTTACATTACCTGGAAAGTAACACGGATGGATTCCTGGAGTATACGGTGGATGCTATCAACCGGAAGGCGTTTGGATTATCAGACCTCAACAGCACAAGCTATAACGGGGCAATTGACTATTGCTTTAACATCGGGATAGATTCAAAAGCTTATGTATTAACCAATGGTGCAGAGCTGGCCAACACACCTATTGTTATTGGCGATATTTTAAAGATTGAGCGTACGGGATCAACCATAACATTCAAGAAGAACGGCACTACGGTACATTCGATCAGTAGCGGATTGACTACGGCTCTGCTGGTGGATGTGGCGCTCAATACCAATGGAGCATCACTGGTGAATATGAAAACCTCTTTTGGGCCGTCACCGCATGCTGTACTTCAGTGGACCAGTGTGAAGGGGATGAGCGTTTCGGGAGATAACCTGCTTCGTATCAATCCATTTTCTGCGGGCTATGGTGATTCGGGTGCTGCTTCTGCTGCTTCACTTCCTGCCGGGCAGAGTGGTTACGTGGAAGTAGTCATGAGCGAACTCGACAGAAGACGGGTGGTCGGTTTTGCTTCATCAGGTACCTATACAAACCTGAGTGGTGTTACGTTTGGGTTACAGTTTGATAATGACAATGTACACGCGTATGAAAATGGAGTGCAGGGATCATACCTGGGAAAGTTTACGGCCAACTCGGTGGTAAAATTATCACGTGAAGGAAACCAGATCAGGTATTATATCAATGGTGTTTTACGCTATACATCACCCAACACCAGCACCACAGCATTGTATGTGCACGTTGGATTTTACAACCAGTTGGGGACGATAAAAAATGTATACGCCTCCTTTGGCCCGGGTCAGGGTACTGTACCAGACCGTGTAGAATATGAAGCGCTGAAGGCATTTTATGATAGTTTAGGCGGTGCCGGCTGGACAAACAAAACGAACTGGCCCACCGGTACATGGCCACGACATAAATACAATACCGAGTTCAACAACTGGTTTGGAATCACCATTCAGAACGGAGATGTAACGGTAATCAATGCTGGTGGTAATAACCTGACCGGTTTTATTCCGTCTAAAATCACGCAGTTGAAGAAATTGAATTATCTTCGATTGTGGAATAATAAGATCACGGGTAAGATACCCACAGACATCGGGGCGCTGACGGATCTTACTTATTTTGCGGTGAGCAGGAATCTAATGAGTGGGACAATCCCGGCTTCGATCGGAAATCTTGTTAACCTGACATGGTTGTCACTATACCTTAACAACTTTACGGGTTCACTTCCTTCTTCTTTTTATAATCTGACCAAGCTGACGGATCTCTATATTTATGATACACAGATCAGCGGTGGGTTGAGCGAGCAATTCGGCAACCTCAACAAGTTGGTCAATTTCTGGGGATACCGTAACCAATGGAGCGGACCGCTTCCATCAAGTTTGGGTAATATCACTACACTTCAGAACTTGTACCTGTACAGCAATAATTTTTCAGGTACTGTTCCTTCCAACTGGCAGAACCTGACCAACCTCCGTAACCTTTGGTTGCACTACCTCCCCAATCTTTCTGGAGAATTGCCGACATGGATTGGCAACTTCACATTATTGCAGACGCTTGCGTTTGGTGATAATGATATACATGGCAGCTTACCGGTTTCGTATGGTAACCTGACCAACCTGACCGAACTGTATTTATTCAACCTGAATATTGAAGGCACTGTGCCGGTTGAGTGGGGAAACTTGAATAAACTTACGCTCCTTAGTGTGTTTGGAAACCCGGGACTTACCGGAAGTATACCCTCTGCGTTGGCAAACCGGCCCACACTGAAAACGATAGCTACTGCGAATTGTTCGTTCACGGATTTTCCGGATGTGTCAGCCAGGACCAACAAGGCCGATATGATTGTTCGCCTGGAGGGTAATAAGATTCCGGTTGCTTCAATTGAACGTTACTTTACCGGTACTAACGCCCATGTTTTTGATTCCTTGTTTTACGGTGGACAGCAATTACCGGAACCTGATTCTGTCGAAGAGGTTATGCTAAACACAGAGCTTCGCATAGATGCACCCCATGGCGGTGTACATGGTGTTTACTTGTGGGAGAAACTCATCAACGGCACCTGGACCAATATTAACCACCTCAACTATAGCTCTTCGCCACAAAGCTTCGTCCGCACTACAGCAGCGGTGGATGATGCCGGTTCGTATCGCTACACAGTCACCAACAGCTGGATGCCG
>DASXWH010000239.1:0-2155 GCA_036503775.1 Ohtaekwangia sp. | reverse complement strand
GCAATGCTGTCAATGCCATGCGCAAAGGCTGTGGTCATGCACGAGGTAGCCCGCAATATATCCACAACCACGATAACACGATCCTGTACCGGATACAGGTGCATGAGATCAGGACTGAGGCAAACGTCTATGTATTTTTTCATGCTGTTTAAAGAAGCTCAAAGCAAAAAGCTTAAAGCACAAAGTCTAAAATCAAGTATGTAGAAAGCCTTCCGCTTTGTGCTTTCTGCTTTACGCTTTTTCAATCAAGGGAAGCTTACTCACGTGTGCTTTCAGGGCTTTGCCTCGTATATCAATAAAGATCTCTGATCCGGGAGAGGAATGTTCGGCTGATACATAACCGAGTCCGATACCAATACCAAGTACAGGTGACATGGTGCCTGAAGTTACTTTGCCGATGTTATTTCCGTTGGCATCCTTGATCATGTAATCATGGCGGGGAATGCCTTTGTCGATCATCTTGAATCCAACAAGCTTGCGCAGTACACCATCTTCTTTCTGTTTTTTCAGCCAGGCAGAGTTGGTGAAGTCTTTTGTGAATTTGGTGATCCAGCCTAATCCTGCTTCGAGTGGCGAGGTAGTATCGTCAATATCATTTCCGTATAGACAGAATCCCATTTCAAGTCGCAGGGTATCACGTGCACCGAGACCGATCGGCTTAATACCAAATTCTTTGCCGGCCTCGAAGATCGCATTCCAGGCAATTTCTGCATGACGCTTGTCAACGTAGATCTCAAATCCTCCCGCTCCGGTATAGCCGGTGTTTGAAATAACAACACTTTGTATTCCGGCAAATTCACCCAGCGCAAAGTGATAGTACTTAATAGCGCTGAGATCTGTCTTCGTTAATTTTTGAAGTGTGGCCGCGGCCTTCGGACCCTGAACAGCGAACAGGCAGATGTCGTCAGAGATGTTTTTCATCTCGGCACCTTTGGTGTTGTACTTGCTGATCCAGTTCCAGTCTTTTTCAATGTTGCTGGCATTGACCACGATGAGGTAATCGTTGTCAACTATCTTATAGATAATGAGGTCATCTACAATTCCACCCGTTTCATTCGGCAGGCAGGAATACTGCGCCTGGCCATCGATGAGCTTTGAAGCATCATTGGTGGTAACACGCTGAATAAGATCCAACGCATGCGGTCCTTTCACGGTAAACTCGCCCATATGCGATACATCAAAAACGCCCACACCGTTGCGCACGGCCATGTGTTCTTCGATATCTGAAGAGTAACGGACCGGCATATTGTATCCGGCAAAGGGAACCATTTTACCACCCAGTTTTACGTGGAGGTCGTTTAAGGGAATGTGCTTTATATCCATGAGCGCTCGTTTAGGAGGCGCAAATTAAGGGAAAAGTGGAATAGTTGGCATCCTAAATTCTCGGGGGTACTGGCTGGTTATGTGGTGTGATCAGAAATCAGAATGCGTTCGTAAACTGATCGACCGTAGACAGGAACACAAACAGAATATTCCAGACGTTGAGGTAGGCTATTTTAACGTTATCCGGAATTTTATTTCTGATTACCTGAAGGCAGCCATAGATCACAACCGGTATGGCGAAGTAAAGAAAGCCGGGTGATCCCAGCGTGAATGCAAAGTACGCCACAGCTGCCAGCAGTATTCCGGAAGAAACCAGGTCCCATTTCTTTAACGGCCGGGCAAAAAGCAATAGCCCCTGAAGGGCATACAAAAACCGGATGAAGAGTGCGGCCCAGAATAACTCATCAATGCCGAGACTGTCGTCACTGCCCGTCTGGCTTGTCAGCACTGACAACCAACCGGCAGCCAATAGCAGATTTAACATGCAGAGGATTTTTATAAAGCGGGACATAAACGTTTCAGTTATCGGTTTAGGGTTGCCGGTTATCAGCAACGGACAACCCGTAACGATTAATTGGTCTTCGCTTCTTCGATCGCTTCCAGTATATCCTCCTTTACTTTCTTCACGCGTTCCATTTCATTTTCAAGATACTCGCGTGCACGCTCTTCGCTTACGCTATCGGGGATCGGATTGAACTCACGCATCCATACCATCATGCCATCGCTGGCAGAATCCAGCTGGGCAATGGTTGCTTCGATTTCTTTTCGTTTGTCGTCAGCGAGGTCTTTTGACTCGTCCAGTTTCTTCTTCAGGTCCTGTTTGAGTTTGTAG
>DASXWH010000238.1:0-1761 GCA_036503775.1 Ohtaekwangia sp. | reverse complement strand
ATACAATGGAAAATATTATCTGCAGTATTCCGGTCCGGGAACAGAATTCAAAAGCTATAGTGATGCCGTATACGTTTCGGAAAAACCATTGGGGCCGTTTACCGCACAGGTACATAACCCGATGTCGTATAAACCCGAAGGCTTTGCTGCCGGTGCCGGTCACGGGAGTACGTTTGCCGATGGTTATGGTAATTACTGGCACATCGGCACGATGACGATCTCGCAGAAACACATGTTTGAAAGAAGGCTGGGATTGTTTCCAACATTTGTTGACCATCACGGTACATTGTATACAAGCACGAAGTATGGAGATTACCCAATGATCATTCCGGATAAAAAGATAGCCAGCGCTGATGAACTCTTTCCGGGTTGGATGTTACTGTCGTATGGAAAATCCGTCATGGTATCTTCAGCGGTGGATTCATTTCCGGCTTCGAATATGACGGATGAAAATATCCGCACCTATTGGTCGGCACAAACCGGAAACACTGGTGAGCACGCTATCCTGGATCTCGGTGGGACAGCCGATGTGTATGCGGTACAGATCAACTTTGCTGAACATAATACCACCATACTCGGCCGGCAGAAAGATCTCTTTCACCGCTATAAAGTTGAGTACAGTGATGATGGAGCGAACTGGCAACTGCTGCTGGATAAGTCACGCAATGAAACAGACAACACGCATGTTTATGAACAACTGAAGGATAAGATCTCCTGCCGTTACCTGAAGATCACCAACGTGCAGGTTCCGGGTGGAAATTTTGCGATAAGTGATCTCCGGATCTTTGGCAAAGGCTCCGGAAAAGCACCTGCTAAGGTACAGCAGTTCAAGGCCCAGCGCAATCCGAATGATAAGCGTGAGGTTACACTTACGTGGGAGAAAGCGGATGGCGCCACCGGTTATAACATCAGCTATGGTACGGATAAGGATCATCTCTATCAGAACTACATGGTGTATGGTGCCACACAACTGACGATCAACAGCCTGAATGCCGCACAAGCATATTTTTATACTATTGAGTCATTCAACGAAAATGGAATTACGGAAGGTGGTGAAGTGACAGGCGATTAATATTGACTTTTATTCACCAGCCATTCATTAATAATCACTGAATCCTCTGGGGTCCGGCATAAAGAACGGTGAACCCTTATCCACTTCGATCAGCCGGTACCGGCCTCCGAGCTTTTGCGACTTTTTGTGAATGAGGAGCAAGGGCAATCCTACCGCCACCATCGCGACAGATGCTTTCACTACACTGTCATCAGCGCTGTAGGAATCACCCTGAACCAGGGCGACATTAATAAAGTCGATGAGGAAATAACCGACACCACCCACCACTAACAATCCACCCACCACATTGGCAAAGCTGGACTGCCGGAAATAAACCCGGTCGATCTTGTGATAACCGATGATCTCATTATGTACCATCACCGCTGTATCATACAGATTGTTCACATAACTGGTGTGCACCTCCTTTGATCCCTTAAGCCGGTAGACAAATTCATCACCGGGATAAAGTCGTAGTAAAACCTTTTCACCTTTCAGCAACACCAGTTGCTTTTGTGAATGGGAAAGGAGGGGAGATAGGAACAGGAGAAGGAAGCACGCTGTCGGAAGTATTTTCATAGGGAATACAGATCGTTGAAGATAACCGTTGTTGCGTTACGGTTCATAAATAATGTGTTCAAAAATTTCAGCAGGATAAGTACCTTCGTTTACATGAAATCATGTCCCACAGGTAAAAAAGGCTTTCCTTCATC
>DASXWH010000237.1:0-23281 GCA_036503775.1 Ohtaekwangia sp. | reverse complement strand
CTGGTGGGTATGATTCTGGGAAGCTACCTTTGGCCCTTGAAACAGGAAGAGCATGGTAAAAATTGAGCTTGAACGATTGAATGATGGTTTCCATATGGAAGCCCGGAATGAACAGGGTAACACGGTGCAGATGGATGCTTCTCCGGATATCGGGGGCACCAACAAGGGTATGCGGCCCATGCAGATGTTGCTGGCATCCATGGCCGGATGCAGTACAATCGATGTAATCAACATCCTGAAGAAGCAACGTCAGGATCTGAAGGATATCAAAGTCACCATCACCGGAGAACGGGAGAAGGATGCTGTACCTTCATTGTATACCGAAGTACATGTGCATTTCAAACTCTTCGGAAACCTGGATACCGATAAGGCAGAGAAAGCTGTAAGTTTGTCGATTGACAAGTATTGTTCAGTTTCTAAAACCATTGAGAAGACTGCGAAGATCACCTACAGTGTAGAGGTTATTAAATAGTTATATAGTTTATTATTATTCATGGAAGAAAAAAGAAATCAGGAAACCGATGCTATCCGCGCTCAGCATGAGCGTTCGGCATTTCGCGAGCATTCTGTTCCCTTGTACCTAACGTCAAGTTTTGTTTTTGATGATGCCGAGCAGGCGAGAGCGATGTTTGCCGATGAAATTCCCGGAAACATCTATAGCCGTTACTCCAATCCGAATACAAACGAGCTGATCGACAAGCTTTGTTTGCTGGAAGGCACTGAAGATGGTATTGCTACTGCCTCCGGTATGGCGGCCATGTATAGCAGTATGGCAGCGTTGCTGAAGTCGGGCGACCATGTGTTAGCCTGCCGTTCCGTATTTGGCTCTACGCACCAGATATTGAATACACTGTTTCCGAGGTTCGGAATCTCTCACAGCTATGCTGATATAACCCAACCGGAAACCTGGGAGAGTAAGATTCAACCGAATACACGAATGATCTTTGTGGAGACTCCCTCTAATCCGGCTTTGGATATTATTGACCTGGAGTGGCTGGGCAAACTGGCGGCAAAGCACAATGTGATCCTGAATGTAGATAACTGTTTTGCTACACCATACTTGCAGAATCCCGCCAAATACGGTGCGCACATCGTTACGCACTCGGCTACGAAATTTATGGACGGACAGGGCCGGGTTATTGCCGGGGTTATTCTGGGAACAAAAGAACTTATTAAAGAAGTACGTTTCTTTACACGCCACACAGGTCCATCGTTGTCACCTTTTAATGCGTGGGTACTTTCCAAAAGTTTAGAAACACTGGCCGTCCGTATGGAGCGCCATTGCCAGAATGCATTGGTGTTGGCGCAGCATCTGGAAAAACATAATCAGGTATCGCAGGTGAAATATCCTTTTCTGCCATCTCATCCGCAGCATGCGCTGGCGAAAAAACAAATGAAGCTGGGCGGTGGGCTGGTAACTTTTGAAGTGAAAGGCGGGCTGGAACAGGGCAGGAGATTCCTGAATGCATTGAAGATGACTTCCCATTCTCCAAACCTGGGCGACACCCGGACCATTGCTATTCATCCGGCATCGACTACGCATTCGAAACTTACGGATGATGAACGGGCAGCAGTAGGTATTACACCTGGACTAATCCGGATCTCAGTAGGACTGGAAGATATTCATGACATCATTGCTGACATCACACAGGCGATCGAAAATTCAAAATAAGTCAGACCACAGTCCACGGTCGACAGTCAACTGTAGTCCTTGGACTGCCGACTGTGCACCAATTAATACGTTGGCATATCGGTGTCAATTTCACGGGCCCACGCCAGGATACCACCCTTGAGGTTGTAGAGGTTTGTGAAGCCGTGATTTTTCTCCAGCCACTGCACCATGTTTCCGCTCCGGGCTCCGCTGCGGCAGTGGATCACCACCTGCTTGTCTTTTGATACCTTATCTACGTTAGCAGGGATATCTCCCTGTGGAATCAATTCTCCGTTCAGATTACAGATGTCGAACTCATGCGGTTCACGAACATCGATGAGTTGAAAGTCTGCTCCTGAATCCATGAGTTTCTTTAATTCCTGTACCGTTACTTCTTTCATGATCTGATTTTGATTTACGTTCAAAGATTTATTTTTCTCCGGACTTATACCACAGAATTCATCATAATCGATAAGGCTTTTTATTCCTGCGCGTGCATCATGATTCTGATAGCGGATGATATTCTGCTGCATGGTCTGACTGTCCAGTAACAGCAATTGATCGGCTAAAGGTTCTCCGGTATGGGTAAGTATTTTGATCACCTCATTAGCCATAATGCTTCCAATCATTCCCGGCAATACACCGAGCACACCGGCCTGTTCACAGTTAGGTACGGAGGATGGATCAGGCGGTGAAGGGAAGAGATCGCGGTAGTTGCCACTGAATGTATCGTGACTCGTGTTCAGGTTAAATACACTGACCTGTCCCTCGAACTTTAAGATCGAACCATAGACAAGGGGTTTATTTAATAACACCACGGCATCATTCAGCAGGTAGCGTGTCTGAAAATTATCGGTACCATCAACAATCACATCAAAAGGTTGTAAAATATTCAATGCATTCGCTGATGTGAGTCGTTCCGTAAAAGCGAGAAGCTGAATGAGTGGATTGAGTTGTTGCAGTCGGGCGATAGCAGCTTTGGCTTTGGGTAATCCGACATCCTCTACCGTGAACAGGACCTGCCGCTGCAGATTTGAAATATCCAGTATGTCAAAATCGGCAACACCGATCGTGCCGACACCGGCCGCTGCCAGGTATAATAAAACAGGAGAGCCCAGACCTCCGGCACCGACCACCAGCACCTTTGCTTTTTTCAGGTTCAGCTGGCCTTCCACACCAAATTCTTTCAACACCAGGTGTCTGCTGTACCGTTTTAATTCTTCGGGTGTTAGCTTTGTCATCATTCAAAAATACAATTCACGAACGCATGGAACGAAAAAACTTTTCAAGTGGCGCTAAGTGGGAAGACGTTGTAGGATATTCCCGCGCTGTTCAGATGGGTGATCACCTGGAGATCTCCGGAACGGTAGCTACCAATGACGATGGTGTGATAGGTAAAAATGATTTTTACGCACAGACACGGTTCATTCTTGAGAAGGTTGAAAAGGTTTTACAGCAGGCTGGCTTCAGCCTCACGGATGTTGTTCGCACGCGCATGTTTGTGACCGACATTTCGCATTGGGAAGAGATCGGTAAAGCTCATGGTGAGTTCTTCCGTCAGATCAAACCTGCCACGTCTATGATCGAGGTGAGTGCACTCATTGATCCCGATTATTTAATTGAGATCGAAGTTACGGCTATCCGGAAGCCGCTTTAGTTTTTCGCTCCGGTTAAAACTGGGTCTGGCACTATATTGGCGTAGGGTGAGTTACCTAACCACCCACGTTATGAAAACCCTCACCCTTGGGCTGATGTTATCATCCCTTTTGTTTTCTCAAGCTGTATTGGCACAGGTTGACGCGATAAAAAGCGCTTCCTCCGGTAACTCCGGTAGTCATTCCGGTTCCTCCGATTACTCAGACGATGATGGCAGTGATTCTGAACTTGGTTTCGTATTGATAGATGTCTTTTTCACCAAACTTCTTCCGGGTGTGGCATCCTGGCAGCAACTGAAACTGGAGAAGAAGAAAGTAAATCCTACGGTGATCTCCTTTGATGTAATGCTTCAAAGCGCTATTCAGCCTTCGAGCTATTACATTCTGAACCCACGGGTTCGTGCCAACTGGGGATTGTTCTCAACCGACTTTCGCTTTACCTATTTAGTGGAGGAAGACATTGAAGGGTATAAGCACCTGCGTACGGACGACTGGCAAATTCTGCAACTCAATATCGTGACGACACGAAATGTCATTGCGCGTATAGGTGGAGGTATACTGCATGAAAACTTCAGCGGAGGAAAAACATTTGGAGAAGGTACTCTAGGTATCCATTTACAATCCAACAGTCAGCGTCTCGGTGGAATGATAGAGTATCGCTGGTCGGAACCCCGCAATGAATGGAATGCACAGGCGCAATTCAGGGTGTTCCAATCTAAAGCCTTTAATGGATATTTCACGGCAGGCATAGTGCACCAGCGGTATTATGATACCGTCACTGCCTGGGGACTGCAGGGCGGGTTTATGCTTAGAATATTCTGAGGTTTATACCAGTCGTTTCAGCGCCAGTGTGGCAATTGTTTCTCCGATAGACAAAGCAGAAGTAGCAGCAGGTGAGGGCGCATTGCAAACATTAATGGCTTGCTTTTCCTCCAGGATCATAAAGTCATCCAGCAGTCCACCGGTCCGGTCACAGGCTTGTGCACGTACTCCGGCACCACCTTCGATCAGATCTTCCTCGCGGATCTCCGGCATAAGTTTCTGAAGGGCTTTCGTGAACGCAGCCTTGGAGTAAGAGCGATACATTTCACCGATACCGGTGCGCCAGTATTTGGAAACAATTTTCCGGAACCCTGGCCAGGCTAATGTTTCTCCCAGTTCGGAAAGATTGATATCGGATTTTTTATAGCCTTCACGTTTGAACGCGAGCACAGCATTCGGACCACACTCTACGCCACCACCAACCATGGTTGTGAAGTGTACACCCAGAAACGGGAAGTTCGGGTCGGGTACAGGGTAAATGAGCGTCTTTACGAGGTATTCCTTTTCCTTTTTTAATTTGTAATACTCGCCACGGAACGGAATGATCTTGACATCAACATTCGAAGCGGTAAGTCTGGCAATCTTATCCGAATATAATCCCGCACAATTGACGACAAGCTTTCCGGTATACGTCTGATTCGTGGTAACCACATCTACCTGTGTGTTGTTGAACCGGATGTCCGTGACCTTTTCTCCCAATACGATTTGTCCTCCTTTTTGCCGGATCACTTCAGCAAATTTTTCCGCTACAACACGATAATCAACAATGCCGGTTTGTGGTACATGGATCCCGGCTACACCTGCTACGTAAGGTTCATATTCCTTAAGCTCCTCGGCCTTCAGCATTTTCAGGTGTGATAATCCGTTCTGCTGTCCCCGGTCGAAAATGTTTTTTAACAAGGGCACTTCCTTGTCATCTGTAGCCACGATGATCTTTCCGCAAATGTTATGGGGTACCTTATATTGCCGGCAAAACTCCAGCAATAAATTATACCCGTGAATGCAGTTCGTGGCTTTCAGGCTTCCGGGTTTGTAATAGATTCCGGAGTGGATCACATTGCTGTTGTTACCCGTCTGATGGTTTGCCACCACCTTCTCTTTTTCAAGAACAACAATTTTTGCTTTTGGATTTTGATTCAGGATCTGTAAAGCAGTGGCCAGGCCAACCGCTCCACCACCGACAATGATTACATCGAACTGCACGGAATATAAATTTGGGCGAAAGTAATGATAATTTGATGATGTTGGAATCCCCAAATTAGATCACCAAATCATCAAATCCGGATCGGGCGGATGCGAACGTTCAATGACCGCTCAACGATCACAAAATGATTTGCCGGTACACTGGTCCACGATGCATCATCGGTGAGCTTTTCGGAAACAACCAGCACGGCAGAGTCATTGTCCTCCGGGGCTACCAGTTGGGTGACGCCATCTTCTACCACATAGCGGCTTCCTTCCGAGTGATATAAGGTAAGTGGTTCCTCCTTCGGATCGGTTACATAGCGCGTTCCCACGAAGAATAATCCGTTGGTAAAAACCATATTCAGGTAGGCAGGTTCGTTCACACCATTTTCAGCCATCATGATTTTAAGCGCGTGGAAAGTTCTTTCAAAAGCATCCACCACAGCCTCCGGGCTAATCGTATCGTGGTGTTTGAATAGTTCATTCAACAGGTAAGCAAATATGTGTTCCGAGTCGGTTTGTCCTTTGATCCAGTTATACAGCTCATCACTGAGCGGCTCACGGATCTTGCGTTTGATAGCTCCGAAATTCTCAACGCCACCGTTATGCATCATGAGGATATTCTTGTATTGAAACGGATGGCAGTTAGACTCCGAAACTTCACCCACACTGGCTGCCCGGATGTGCGCAATGAAACATTCTGTTCTTATTTTGGGAGCCAGATTTCTCAAATTCCGGTTGCTCCAGGCCGGATGGACCGAAACAAAGGTAACAGGCTCATAATTTACATCTGGCACGTACCAACCTATTCCGAAACCGTCACCATTTAAAGGTTCTTCCAGTTCTTTGGCATTTATGCTTTGGTTTACCAAGGAGTTTTTGGGCTGGTACAAAAGCTTGTCAATGATCATGGGAGAACCCATGTAAGCGAGTAAACGGCACATAGTCTGGCAATTGGTTTTTAAAAGATACTGGCTTTCATGGAGAATTGAAAGCTTGGTCTGGCAGGGAGGGAAGTGTAACCGAAGCGGTTAAGGAGAGAATATGTTGATTGCTTGCTTTTGTTTAGATTTAACATTTAAAACGATTGCGATAAGGTAACTGGGCAGGGGAAAATATATATCATCCCTGTTTAGGTTTTTTGATGCAAAACTGGCCAACTTCTTGCAATACCCCTCTCAAAAGTTAGAAAACACTCAAATTTTAAACATTTTTAACCATATGGACGGGCATATTTTTGCATGCTTATTAAAGAAGCAGTATACTTACCAGAGCATGAAAAGACTTTTTTTTCTACTGGCCTTCCTCTTTACTTTTTCAGCCGGATTTTCTCAGACACATAAATTCCAATCTGTTTTTATCTACAGCTTTACCCGCTATATCCAGTGGCCGGATGCCTATAACACGGGCGATTTTGAGATCCTCGTTATTGGCGATTCTCCGATACTCGATGAACTGAAAGTGATGGCCCAGGCCAAGAAAGTTGGCGACCGTGCCATCAAGGTTACCAAAATTGCCAGCCCGGCTGAGATCCGCAAATGCAATATTGTTTATCTCCCGGCAAACAAATCAAGTCAGATCGATGCGGTATTGGCAAAAGTTAATACACAATCTATATTAGTAGTAACGGAAGAACCCGGACTCGGAGCAAAGGGAAGTAATATCAATTTTATCGTGAAAGATGGTAAATTGGCCTTTGAATTAAACCAGGCCGCAATGACCAAACAGGGCTTCAAAGTAAGCAATGAGTTGTCGCGACTGGCGATTATGATCTAACCAGCCTATGGAAGAAACAGGAAAAAAGAAGGTACGCTTTCGGTTAACCATCGGGAATAAGATACTCGGTGGTTTTCTCATTTTGATAGTACTGTTCATTGTTAACGTACTGATCATTTTTTCGCGTGGAAATGTAATCGATAACTCGGTGAACAGTTCCAGTAAAGTGTACCGCCCTTCGCAGGATGCCATCAAGGAATTTGTGTTAATGGTGACGCGTTCCAAAATGCTGGTAACAAATTGGGTATACCTGCAGACCAACCAGGAAGATAAAAATGCCCTGCGCCAGTTGCAGGATTATGACTACCCGGCCCTCCGTGAAGAGATAACAAAGCTGATGCCCACCTGGCAAAGCGATAGCCAGCGGCTGTGGATGGATACCGTCTTCCTGAAATTTGACACGTTGTTGAATATTCAGAAGGAGTCCATTATGGCAAACCTTCAGTCGTTTGAGAACTATGAAGATCCGCTGACGAAACTGCTGGCAGAAGATGCTATTGAAAGCCAGATCATTCCCCGTACAACCGACCTGATCACACGGCTTAATAAAATCGCCAAGAAGCAGGACGAAGTAACTGCCCGCTCAGACAACGAGATTATCGACTCCATCAAGAACCTGCGGAACTTTACGCTTATACTCGGTATCATTATTATTCTTATCGGTGTATTGAGTGCGCTTTTCCTGAGGCGTGCCATTACCAAGCCCGTCACCTTCCTGAAGAACGTGGTGGTAAAGTTGGGGCGTGGTGAACTGATCGAAGAGAAGCAGGCCAAATTCAGCAATGATGAAATTGGTGAGATGGCTGTAGCCATGGATAACTTAGTTACCGGACTGAAGTCAACCAGTTTATTCGCGGAGAGTATTGGTAGCGGTAATTACAATACCGAATTCAAACCGCTCAGTGAACATGATGTATTGGGTAACGCCCTGATCGATATGCGTAACAACCTGGCTAAAGTGGCGGAAGATGATAAAAAACGAAACTGGGCTACCGAAGGTCAGGCGCGTTTTGGTGAGATCCTTCGTACCAACAACAACGACCTCGTTAAATTGGCCGATGAAATTATCGGCAGCCTCGTGAAATACCTGAACGCCAACCAGGGTGCCCTGTATATTGTGGATGATGTAGCTACCGAAGAGGAACCTACCATGTCCATGAAAGCCTGCTATGCATGGGACAAGAAGAAGTATCTCAATCACAAGATATACAAAGGTGAAGGCCTGGCGGGTCAGGCCTGGCAGGAGGGAGACACCGTTTATTTAACGGAAGTACCGCAGAACTATGTGAAGATCGTATCCGGTTTGGGCGATGCCAACCCTACCAGTGTACTGATCGTTCCGCTGAAAGTGAATGATCAGATCTTCGGTGTGGTAGAGATCGCATCGTTCAATGCCTTCCGTGATTTTGAGATCGAATTTGTGCAGAAGATAGCCGAGAGTATTGCTTCAACGATATCATCAGTGAAAGTGAATGCCCGCACCCAGCGCCTGCTGGAAGAATCGCAGGAGATGACCGAGCAGATGCGTGCGCAGGAAGAAGAGATGCGCCAGAACATGGAAGAGCTGCAGGCCACACAGGAAGAAATGCAGCGCAGTCAGGCCGAGACCGAAAGTACATTGAGTGCAATTCATACATCACTTTCCGTTGCGGAATACAATCCCGATGGATCAATCGCCAAAGTGAACAGCAATTTCCTGGATGTATTCGGCTATACGCAGGACGAAGTATTGGGTGAGCATCACCGGATACTCGCGACCAAAGAAGATAAGTCCTCCGAGGAATACCGCCAGTTCTGGAAAGACCTCGGTGTGGGGTATCCGAAGAAGGGAAACTTCAGACGCATGAATCGTAAAGGAGAAGTGCTTGCCATTCGTTCAAGCTTTCAGCCGATCAAGAACCGCTCCGGTGAAGTGGTGAAGGTGATGGAGATTGCGTATGAGTTGAAGTAAAATATTCTCAGGCAAAAAAAAGCGGACCATACATAAAATGTGTGGTCCGCTTTTTTTTAGGGTGCTGCTATCGCTGTGCGATTAATGTTGAGGATTCCATTGATTGTTGCCGCGATAAGTTTGGTTTGGTTAGAAATAGTGTTGAATGTTGCCAACCATATTGCAATTGATCATGCAATAATTTGCAACAAATTATGCAACAATGCTTGTTAGTTAAAGCTGATCGCGATTACCTGAGTTGATAAAGATCTTGTTCCATCATCAATCCATTGCGGTGTACATAGTGCAGGAGTTCAGAAGAATTACGCGTACCGGTCTTAACCAGTAACCGGCTGCGATAGGTTTCAATACTTTTTTGCGTCAATCCCCAAAGTCCTGCAATCTCTTTACTCGTTTTGCCGCGGGCCAGCAATAGGATCAGTTCCTGTTCACGCGGAGAGAATTTCATGCGGAGATTGTCATTTTTAACCGGTTGATTTTCAGGAAGAGCAGGAAAATACAAGTCACCCAAGAGCACACTCCGTATAGCCGACTCGATTTCAGTAATCGTGCTGTTTTTTTGAAGGAATCCGCGAACACCGATTTGTAAAAGATTCGTAATGAGGGCGGTATCATTGTAGAGAGAGAGAACAATGATTTTACACCGGGGATTTCTCCGGAGTAAAACTGCGGCTACATCATAGCCATTCATTCCTGTCATTTTAAAATCAAGGATGAACAGATCCACCGGGTTCTGGCGCGATTGCTCAAGCACCTGGATTCCATTGGAAGCTTCCAGAATTCTGTTCGTGACACCAAACATTCCGATTATCGTGCGAAGTCCGTGCCGTACTAAGGGAATTTCATCAGCAAGCAGAACAGTTTTGTTGTTCATGGAGGTTCAAGGCAAAAATAGCGTTCAACATTTTTTAATCACACACACCTTACCGCTGTACTGAATAACGAGATAACAAACAATTCTGAATTTTCAGTACAACGTTCTATCGTTTACAATGATAGTGATGTCAGGTTAACCCAACAATATCTGGAGGGTACTTTTTTTTTTGATATTAAAAAAATCAGGTGAAAAAAAAGTTGTGAATTTGAGCCATAAGAAAATCGGTAGCAGACCCACTCTCGGATTTTCGTCAACCTTAACCAAATTGATTCATGAACCAGCGATTCCTGGTAGGAGTGGGTGTGCTGAATTTTTTAGCCATCGTTGCATTAAGTTCTTACCTCTTTACCCGCGACAACAAAGTTGTCTACGTAGATTCCAACAAACTTCTGAACAATTACAAAGGCATGCTGGATGCCCGCGCAGCTTACCAGCAGAAGGCTTCCGCATGGAAAGCCAACATTGATACGCTGACCAGTGAAGTTCAGAATCAGATCATGAACTATGAAAAGGAGAGCGCCAGAATGACGGCCAAGGAACGTCAGCTATCCCAGGAGCTCATCCGCAGCAAGCAGAAGCAACTTTACGATTACCAACAGGCCCTGAACACCCAGGCACAACAGGAAGATGCAAAGATGACGGGTGAAGTGGTGACCACCGTGAATGCCTACATCAAAAAGTACGGAGAGAAAAAAGGATATAAGATCATCCTGGCGGCCACCGAATACGGCAACCTCGCCTATGCCGATGAGGGCCTCGATATTACCGACAACATACTGGAAGGATTGAACAACGAGTACGCAGGGAAATAAGCCGATGAATCGCTGTTACCTTTTGATTCTCCTGGCATTCTCAGCGTGCAAACCTGCTGTGCTTTCTCCGGAAGCGCTGACAGCCTTTGTTGCAGATGAGAAAAACGGACTTAAGAAGTCCGTTGAAGTGGAAGGAGTCAAAATAGAAGTAGCGTACAGGCCAACCGATCTGTGGATTTACCAGGAGATTGAAGATGATATCGTTTCACCAGGAAGAATAGATTCACTCCGGAGCAAGTATGACAGGTATTTGTATTTCGTGGTGAGCTTGTCGAAGAATAACAAGGAAGCATTGCACCAGGTAGAAGGTGGTTTCGGGCAATACAGTGACCTGGTACAAACACTTTCATTCCGGATGCCGGAATACACCACGTTGACCACGGCTGTGCAAGATACAATACACATGGGCGATTTTACATTGAACCGTACGTATGGGCTGAGCACAGCAACAGAATTGTTATTTGTATTTAACCGGGAGAAGGCCGTTGACAGTGAGTGGGTGCAGTTGAATTTGAATGAGTTTGGGTTAGGCGTGGGCAATCAGCGCTTTCGTTTTGCGACAGAAGATTTAAAGAATGTACCGGCTCTGGCATTTGCCGGCAGGTAATAGAAGCTCTACACCATTTTAGAAGTTATACATTATGAGATTGATCAGAAACAGGATCCTCCTGAAAGCAGTTGCTGTTTTCTTTATTATCGAAACACTTACGAGCACCGTGCTGCCCACCATTTCCTGGGCACTTACGTCTGGGCCAACGGCACCCGAAGCCACAAGCTTTGAACCGGTGGATACAACGGATATGGTGAACCTGATCACCGGTGATCTGGCGTACAATATTCCGTTCATTGATGTCCCGGGACCTGCAGGAAGTTATCCGCTTTCATTATCCTATCATGCCGGCATTCAGCCCAATGAGGATGCATCGTGGGTAGGATTGGGATGGACATTAAATCCGGGTGCCATAACACGTAACGTCAACGGTTATGCGGATGATCTCAATGGTGCAAAAAATACGTCCCGGTTTTATTGGGAGGGAGGGGAGTCCAGGTCATATTCTGTTGGCGTTTCCGTTGGGATTGCAGGAACTCCGGCATCTGTTTCAGCGGGGCTTACAATTTCCCAGGATACATACCAGGGTGTTGGTGTTGGCTATTCTGTGGGTTTTGGGGCCGGCATTGCGGGGAATGGTGCAAATAGTCTGGGTATCGGTGCTACCTTTGGTGTGAGTCCTTATGGCGATCCCTACGCCAGTGTCGGGCTGAGCGCATCGATCTCGAATAGCGAAAAGAGTGCTGTCAGTCTGGGGTTAGGGCTTGGAATTTCAATGAGTTCCAGTGGTACCAGTGCCTACGCGAGTGCCGGGGTGAGCGCAAGTTATGGTGGCGACAAAAGTGATGCTGCCAAGGGCACGATGAGAGCCAATAGTAATTCAGCCAGTCTTCTGGGGGCGTCCATTTCAACCGGATCAGCAGGTGTTGCCACCAATGTGAGTGTGGCCGGAGCAAGTATGCATAAGAATAATAGCGCAGGTAAGGTATCGACCAGTTCAAACGGATGGGCAGTAGCGATCCCAGTTTTTTATGGGATATCAATAAACCTGGGGTACAACCATCAACGGTACTGGATAGACCAGACTGAAAATGTTAATGCGCATGGATCGCTTTATTACCTGGCAGATAATGAAGGTGTGAATAGTAAATTTTTTGACAACAATGCCTTTGATACCTATTCACTTCTGGATCCTTCACTGAAGGGAGGCATTGTCGATAATTCCGATCCGGATAAGGTTCTGGGTGGATCATTTGCGGATTATGACAACTACATGGTAAATGCCCAGGGCGTTTTTGGAAGCATGCGCCCCTATTATTTTGAGCGCAATATCCACAAACGCAACAATTTTTCGAAAACCGATGGCGGTAAGGATTATACCACGGTTCAGTATGGCGCTACGATGTACGATGACCGGGCTGAGTTCCGGTTTATAAACGACTTCTCAAACCGCTTTGAATCGGTTTCCAGTGAAATCAAGCACCGGTGTTTTGCCTGCCAGGATCCGTACGTAATGTCACACACGTTTGGTGCGGATGAAATCAAGGTAGGTGAAGAAGCAGCTGATTCATACGAATCCAACCGTGTCATGCAGGGCTCAAGGAATGTGGCCTGGTTTACAAATAAGGACATCGTGAATCAGGACACGCGAGTAACCGATGCCGGATTCATTGAAACGCATGCAACCGGATTTGACCGTGGCACCGTGGGGAATGTACCGAAGGCGGATAATATCGGTGGGTTTACCATTACCAACGAGAGTGGTGTCAAATATCATTTTGCCTTGCCGGCTTATGCCTATGGCGATTATGCCTTTTCAGAAAAAATTGAAGGTGAAGAAACCTTTAATGAATTCTATAAGGAGGACCATTATGCCTACACCTGGTATCTGACCGCTATCACCGGACCTGACTTTATAGATCGCAGCGCACAGGGCGATGAGGGCGATGGAATTTTGAATGAATATGACTGGGGCTACTGGGTGGAATTTGAATATGGCAAATGGACCGATATGTACCATTGGCGAAACCCGGGAAGTGGAATGGATCCGGATCTCGATAATGAATTTCAAAATTTTTCGGAAGGCAGAAAGGAAGTGTATTACCTGGACGCTATACGCACAAAAACTCATTCGGCATTATTTTTCAAAGACATCCGGCACGATGCCAAGAGTGCGAATCATTATTTCAGAACCGACAGGTATGAAGAAGAAGACATCTATTTTGGAGATAATTATTTGTACACTAAAAAGAAAACCAAACGCGTACTGGATGACGAAAGTAAGAATGGAGGGTTTGGGAATAAGCCGGCAGATTGTTTGTGTAAAAAATTTTACAAGACACAAATAGAAGTTGGACCCGTTGAGATCGATGTAACCTATAAAGATGAAGGAACACTCAACTACACTGCCAAACCAACCAGTTCCTTGAAGTTGAATTCAGTGGTATTAATAAAAAATAATGATCTGGATGCAATCGCTTTGTCAAAGGAACATGGCATAGCGTATGCTCAAACAGACCTGCTTGAATGGGAGGTAACGTCCAATGACATGGAGGCTGATAAGCCGAACTGCGATTTCTCTGATATCGCACTGAATTATCACCTCTATCAGAATACCTTGGACATTCATGACCTGGCGCAGGTACAAACGCAGATCACCAGTCATGCGCTGAAGATCATTAACCTGGAAACAGACTATTCGCTTTCTCCGGGGACCATAAACAGTTTTGATCGGAATTCCCAGGCAGACCTGTATGGTAAGCTGACCTTAAAAAAGCTGAAGGTGCTGGGAAAAGGCGGTGCAGATGTTTTGCCGGCTACCAAGTTCAAGTATGAGCCGGATAAACCCATTACCGGAAGAGCGGAGTTGACATTCTATTCAGGTAAATTTAATTTTTACCTGCAGAATTCCGGGTTGACCAAGGGCGACCTGATCAGATTCCACCTGAATGGCCGCCAACGGTATGGAGTGATCGTTAGTCAGAGCGGAATGGCACACACGCTCGCCAGTTTAGATGATGATCTGTTGGAAGAAGGGTGGATCGATTTTACAGAGACAAAAAACCCTCCGTATGATGTTGACGCGTTTGATTCGTGGGGACTATTCAAAAGCGATTATAAAGGGGTACCCGGATCGAACATCAGCATTCATCGGTTGACTACTTCCGTGTCAAAGGAATCGCTTGACGTCTGGTCTCTCCGCAGTATCACAACACCCATAGGTGGAAAGATCAAACTCGACTATGAAGCCGATGAGTACAATGAAATTGCGCTGGCCTCCCAGCAGCCCTTCCGGATTAAGGATGTAGTTAATCGTAACAACGGGAAGGTTGAGCTCTATGTCTATGAGCAGGAAGATTTACGGGATTTTATGCAGGTCGGGCAGACCATAGAAGTAAGTCTGTTGAATGGTTATGAAAGAGAAGATCGTACGAGTCTTGTTCCTGAAGATCAAGCCGCGTATGATGAAGATTGTCCAAATGGTTGTAACGCAACACTTGATAAGACCTATGCTCTTCCGGTGGTCACAGAGGCAGTAGTTACGCAGGTCAACAGCGGATCGGTGGTACTGGAAGGACTTTCCGATAACATCACTGAAACGAAGTATGTACGAAAAAAACTCCGGTACAAACCAACCGGACGTCCTGCATCCGCGCTTTCCAACTACGGGTATTTTAAGATCGGATTTAGCGGATGGCCAACAGCTTTCGTAGGCGGTGTACTTTCGGCACCCAAAGATACCCGGTATGGCGGAGGTATACGGGTGAAATCCGTTGCCGTAACCGGGTTATCCGGATCGGCTATGACCAGCTATAGCTATCAGAATGGAACTACCTCGTATGAACCGCTGGGTATTTTGAATCCGCTCTACTGCGAATCACTGCCATCGGGTTGGGATGGAAGGGAAGATGACAAGGATAAAAAGGAATTAAAGAAACTCCTGGTGGATGTTTATTCAAGCCTGCTGGCGAACTCACGTGAAGCGCCTGCACCGGGTGTTATGTATGAGATCGTTCAGGTTCGCGAAGCGTATTCATCCGATGCCACGCATCAATTGCCCTCCATGTCCGAATACCAGTTCGAGGTGTTTAAAAACGGATTGGTGGGAATTGACTACTCGCCTATAACCACATCCAAGAACGATCTCCAGGAGCATGAAAATTTTGTGAAGTTCAATAAGATGCAATCCCGGTACGTCAGTATCAAGGATTACACATCACGCGTGGGCACACTGAAAAGAATTACCCTATATGATCAGGCTGGTAATAAGCTTAATGAAACACTGAACCATTACCTGCACGATGGTGTCGAGGAAGAATTTGCCGGCACACCCTATACGGGCGATGACAAGGTGTTGCGTGCGAATGATGTGATATACGAAGATCGGGTTTCATCGCAATACAATAGCCAGGGCGTTATCCATGAATCATTCTATGAATCACGGTTTCTGGATCCGGATTCAGCGAAGCATTTTATCCTGCAAGGGGTGTTGAGTCGTAAGGAGGCGTATCCCGCAATCTCTACTGGACAAACGGTAATGAACTACAAAAGTGGGATCCAGACACAAACCTGGAACCTGGGGTATGATTTCTATTCTGCTCAGGTTACGAAAACAAAGAGTATTGATGCCTATGGTAATGTGTTTGTCAATGAAGTTACCCCGGCCTATCGCGTGTATCCGGCAATGGGTCAGATCGCAAAAAATGGTAAAAATATGCTCATTCAGCAGGCCGCTTCCTATGCGTATAAGGTCAACCCGCAGAATGTGAATGAAAAAGTTGGGCTGGTGTCCGCTTCGGTTCAAACCTGGAGTGATGGCATACCGGTGATCAGGCCGGGTGGGTTGTTGTCTGAAGCCAGCGCGCAAACCGGCATCTGGCGTCAGCATTCAGCATACACTTTCGTGGGTGAAGACCATATTCCGCCTGGGGCTGATGGTTTATACCCGGCTCAGGATGTCGTTACCTTTGACGAATGGCTGGTTGAATCTTCTCAACTGGCAGGATGGCAACAGACCAGCGCCATTACGTTGTATGATGTGAATTCGCATGGTCTGGAAGTGCGTGATCTGAATGATGATTATGCGGCTACGCGCATGACGCTGGATAACACCAAGGTGATGGCCACCATCGCCAATGCTCAATATAAAGAGTTTGCATTTTCAGGTGCTGAAGAAGCACCGGCTGATGGAAACTTTGGAAACAACGTTCAGCACAACAGTGATGTCTATACCACGCAGGCACACTCCGGTTTGAAAGCACTTGTCGTGCAGCCTAATGAACGTGCTTTTACCTACACGATACACGATGTGAATGCGCGTACCTACCGGGTTAGTTTCTGGGCTTCCCAGGCTAATACGTCTGCGCAATTTATCCTGGACGGAGGACCTGTGGAATTTGCTAACATGAAACGCCTTGGGGCTGCCGGTGGCTGGCATTTATTCGAAGCCGATATTACGGTGCCACAGGCTGGCGGGGATATTGAAGTGTGGTGTTCCGCAGTAGATGTTCAAACCAATTTTGACGATTTCAGAATCGCTCCTGTAGACGCTGCCATGACGGCCTATGTATACAACGAATGGGATGAACTGCAATTCATCCTTGACAACACCAATCTGTATACGAAATACGTGTATGATGAAGGCGGAAGACTGAAGGAAGTTTACCGTGAAACGCTGGTAAGTGGCATCGTCAAAACAACTGAGCACAAGTATCATTATCAATCCGGTAAATAGTAACGTTATGAGATTTTTAACAATGCAATTCAATATGAATCTTTTTCGCGTATTGATTTTAGTGATTGTAGGTTTTAGTTCAACAGTAAATCTAAAAGCACAGCAATGTAATTTTACCAGTGTAAACGGTGGAAACAGTTGTGGTCCTCAGACCTTCACACTTACAGCTACATCCATGGGAACGACCTCAACCACCCATCAATGGACTAAAGTTGGTGGCGGATCAGTATCAGTTACAATGCATTACCCAACGCAGGGATTTGTCTATTCTCAACTGGTAGTGTACCTCAGTGAAAGCACTTCATATACTGTAACATCAAGTTGTGGAGGTGCCTCGACTACAGTTTCTGTAACAATAACAGGCTCACCAATCTCAATGACCATTGATCCTCCACCAACAACTCCGTATTGCTCCGGTCAGAATGTGACCTTAACCGGACATGGTGGAAGCAGTTACACATGGTACAAAGACAATATCTACCAGGGTTCCGGGACAACTTTTCATCCTACTGAAACTGGCACGTATCATGTGAGTGGTTCAGGTAGCTGTGGAACTCAATCAACCAACGGAATAAATCTTCAATTTCAGGCGCCACCACCACCACCTCAGATCGTTGCGCTTGAATCATCGAAGTGCCAGGGCACCAATTATAAAACGAAATTTCAGATCATGGGTGCAAGCAGCAACTACATGATGAGTGTTACCGGGGAAGGCAATTATGTTTCCACGAACACGCAGGAAGTTATCTGGCATCCCGATTTCAGCGGCACAGCTACCGTCAGTGTGACATCATTTGGTTGTGTTACAACAACAGGGAGTACTTCGCATACCGTGTATCCAAAACCAGCTCTGAACTTGTCACCATCCGAACCGTTGCTTGCCTGCGGTGTACCGAACCTTACACTGGCGGTTGAGTCCGGTCACAGTTCATATACCTGGTATCGCGATGATGAACGTATTCCGAATCAAACAACATCATCGTTGCTGGTGAATGAAACGGGTATATATACGATTGAGGCAAAAGAAAGCGCACATAATTGTGTAGGAAGAAAAACCGTGGAAGTGAAGCGTGCCTACCAGGCAGATCCTTCACTGATCTGTGACGATGACCTCAACTGGACTGAAAACATCGCACTTGATGAAACCGGAAAACGGATTGGAAACTCAAGGGCTTATTTTAATATCAACGGGCACCCGCTTCAATCGCAGAATAAATTATTTCTGCCGAACAATGAAACGAAAGTATTTGCTTCAGAAGCATTACGTGACCGGTATAACCGTACTGTTGGAGGTACACTTCCGGCACCGTTGGTAGCCAATGATTTTTCATATAAGTATGCTTTTGTATCGAATGCGGTGAATGGTCAACCGTATACTCATCTCAATTTCGATGGCACGCAAACCACCATGAATCCCGATCCTGTAGGTACTCAACCCGGTACACTGGGATGGTACTATAGCTCGGCTAATAATATTGAGCCGCTTACTCCCCAAACACAGTTCCCGTTTTCACGAAGTGATTTTTATAAAGATGGAACCGGAGAACCTAGAAAATCAGGCGCACCGGGAGAAGTTCTCCGGCATGGAAGCGGCCGTGAAACGGTGTCCGGTACCTTTCCCGTCTACACCGAACTGGATGATTACCTGCTGAAAAGGCCACTGGCTATCCCAGGCATTGTGCAGGATGGAAGTCTTTTCAAAGAAGGTGTACAGACGGTGGTGCGTGATCAGAATGGCCGGTATGCGGTCAGCATTACGGATAAAGGAGGAAATACACTGGTTACGGGCAGACCCGGGTCTTCGGAAGATCATACAGTAGGATTTACGAACGCGTTGTTTCTGGATCCCGACAATCCGAGCATATTCTTCTACCTGTTCGAACCTACCGAAGTTACCCTGGTAAACAACGGTAATTATTTAGCCACCGACCTGATCAATGATGTGCTGAAAGTCGGTGAGACCTTTGCCGGACCGGATGGAAAATGGCCGGCCGGTTTTTATAAGGTAAGTGTCTCCGGGCAGATAGCCACCGTTGATATTTCCTACCAGGTTTTTCTGAAAGATGTAGCGTATCAGTTTTACGATGATGTAGGGCGTCTGGTCGCATCGGTCTCGCCCAATGGTATCAAGCAGCTAACGTTGGGGATCAGCTATGACGTGATCGACAAGACTACATACAAATATAACTTCCGTGGCTGGCTGATGGAGATGAAGGAACCGGATGCCGGCAGGACTCGGTACAAGTATCGAAAGGATGGCAAGATCCGGTACTCTCAGAATGCCGAGCAGGCAGCCATTGAAAGCAATGATCTGCATGAGCAACCGAAATTTTCATACACAAACTATGACCAGATAGGGCGGCCGGTTGAGTCAGGAGCATATACCGGTGAAAAACTGATCTACAACTTTGAATCCTTCTCGAACAACCTGGAAGCGGATGATCAGCCGGAATTTGGGGATGAAGTAAAAGTGGATTGGGTAAAAACCCATTATGATTATCCGGATGCGAATTTCTATGCCGAGACGGGCTTTCCTGATCCGGAAGTTGCCGGATATTCGGAGTATGTACAAAACTTCCTCCGGGGTGCTGTATCCTGGAGTGAGAACAGCAACATGACTACCTGGTATAGTTATGATGAAATGGGTCGCGTTACCTGGATGGTTCAGAAGCCGAAAAAGATGAA
The DNA here is from genome assembly GCA_036503775.1 of Ohtaekwangia sp. Classification (GTDB taxonomy): domain Bacteria; phylum Bacteroidota; class Bacteroidia; order Cytophagales; family Cyclobacteriaceae; genus Ohtaekwangia. The sequence continues at coordinate 3,583 of DASXWH010000237.1, read as the reverse complement.
TCAACGCGTATTCGTTGTAAAGTATTCCTATGATTTTCTGGGTAATGTCCTCATGGTATCCAATCTCGCCTACAGTGGTGGAAGTCTGCTCAGCCAGTTTTACCATCATTATGTATATGACGCCAATAAAAGACTTGACAAGGCGTATACGAGTCTTGAGCCTCAGGGTACAAAGCAGCTGCGTGCCACATACGAGTATTACCTGCATGGTCCGCTGAAGCGCATTGAACTGGGAGACAACATTCAGGGAATCGATTTTGTCTATAACATCAACGGCTGGTTAACGCAGATCAATCATCCCGATAAATCACAGGATCCCGGTGGCGACAGCAACGATGTGTTCGGTATGATCCTCGATTATTATGAAAGCGACCTGAACAATCTGTTCGCGGCATCACCGGGGCAGGGTGCGCACGATCCGGCACGTATCCATCACCTTCTTCCGGGAATGCAAAACATGATTGCGAGTCACCAGCCACTCATCCGGTTTATGCCGTCCGTTGAAACATATGAAACACCTTCGTTTGAAAAGTTCAGCGCAGATAACCCGATGTATAATAAAATGATCGCTGACCAGATCCATAAATCCGCAAACCGATAGAATACGATGAAAACAACTTACCTGATATTTTTTCTGATAGCATTTGCCAGCACAGTTTCCCTGGCGCAAAGTGTAAGCACCTCCACTGTACAATGGAATGTAACGGATGTTCATAATATGAATGCGGGAACACACGATGGTGCCGGTGATAAACTGATCTCTTATCCCGGAGACCGGGTCGAATGGCAGGATGCGAACGGCAATCTGAAATTCAGTTTTGAAATCATTAGCACCATAGGAACTTGGAATAACATTGCAGAAGGTGGATTCATCCATTTCAACTTCCGGCAGGAAGGGCAGCCCGGTGAAGTTATAATTCAACGAAGCGGAGGTGCTGTTTCCGCTGAGATACAGCTTTACAAAACGGATGCAACTCCCCAGACTTATATGCTTGCGATCGGCAGTTATACAACTCTTTAACCCGTTTACGATATGTCCAGCGTATTCCAAAAGTTTTTCGTGTTCCTGTTGTTTGCCGGCCTGAGTCATTTGTCGGTTGCTCAAACAACCTATAATGTAGTATGGTCGGATCTGGTCGGGAGCACGGTTACAGGGAATACTCTTACCAAGAATGTAGCAGACGGCTGGGGCAACTCGGCAGCAACCGGTTTACATTACCTGGAAAGTAATACGGATGGATTTCTGGAGTATACGGTGGATGCGATCAACCGGAAAGCCTTTGGACTGTCTGACCTGAACAGTAATACTTTTTCCGGTTCGATTGATTATTGTTTTAATATCGGTGCTGACTCAAAAGCATATATTTTCAATAACGCTGTTGAGCTTGCCAACACGCCCGTTGTTATAGGTGATGTATTGCGCATTGAGCGTTCGGGGTCAACGGTATATTTCAAAAAGAATGGTGCTACTGTACATACGCATAGTAATGGATTAACCACCGCGCTTTTAGTGGATGTATCGCTTTACACGAATGGATCATCACTGGTGAATATGAAAACATCATTTGGACCTTCGCCACATCCTGTCCTTCAATGGAACAGTGTTAAGGGCATGAGTATATCCGGTGATAATCTGTTGCGGACAAATTCATTTTCTGCTGGTTATGGTGATTCAGGTGCCGCTTCGGTAGCTTCGTTGCCTGCGGGTCAAAGCGGTTGGATAGAAGTGACGGTGAACGAGCTAGACCGAAGACGCATGATCGGATTCTCTTCTTCCCCTACATACGTTAACCCGTCCGGAGTAGCCTATGGTATACAGTTCGATAACGATAACATGCATCTGGTTGTCAATGGAGCAACCAGTACATACATGGGTAAATTCACAACGAATTCGGTTGTACGGATATCGCGTGAAGGCAGCCAGATAAAATATTATTTCAACGGAACACTTTACCACACATCACCCACTCCCAGTACAGGAGCCTTGTATATTCATGTAGGCTTTTATAATCAGTTGGGAACATTCAAGGGTGTGTATGCCTCGTTTGGTCCGGGTCAGGGTACAGTGCCAGACCGTGTAGAATATGAAGCACTGAAAACATTTTATGACAGTTTGGGTGGAGCTGGCTGGACAACTAAAACGAACTGGCCCACGGGCACATGGCCCCGACATAAATACAATACCGAGTTCAACAACTGGTTTGGATTGACGGTAGTGAATGGCGATGTGACACGGATTAACTACAGTGCAAATAATTTAATTGGAAAAATCCCTTCTGCGGTTAGCCAGCTTAAACGGGTTAACTATTTCCGGTTCTATACCAACCCGGGCGTCACCGGAAAAATGCCAGCGGGTTTATTCACGATGACCGACCTGACATTTTTGATGATAGCCCGTACTTCGATCAACGGTAACCTGCCGTCACAGATCTCAAACCTGACTAACCTTACCTGGCTTGGCCTGTACGGTAATGATCTTTCCGGGACGCTTCCATCTCAGTTGTATAACCTGACATCACTCACCGATTTATACCTTTTTGAAAACGAGTTTGAAGGTGTCCTTCCGGCACAGATCGGAAACCTGGTGAACCTGAAAGAGCTGTGGCTGTATCGGAATAATTTTTCCGGCAGTCTGCCCGCCCAGTTTTATAACCTCACTTCACTATCCGGGCTCTACCTGTATGAAAATGAATTTGAGGGCTCTATCTCGGAGCAGATCGGGAACCTGGTGAACCTGAAAGCGCTGTGGATGTATCGGAACCAGTTTACCGGCACGCTACCTTCTTCGTTATCAAACGCCACGTACCTGGAAACCCTTTACTTTTTTGAAAATGATTTTAGCGGAACGATACCTTCAAGCTGGCAAAGTCTTACCAATCTTAAGCACCTGTGGATTCATGATAATGCTAACCTGACAGGAGAACTTCCTGCTTCGTTTGGGAATTTAACACAGCTGCAAACCTTGTCCATTGGTCAATGTGCAGTACAGGGAACATTGCCTTCGTCATACAGCACACTTGCTAACCTTACCGGACTTTACCTGTACATGATGGACCTGGAGGGAACCATCCCTTCATCGTGGCAAAGCCTGAATCAACTCGCCACCATTGACCTGAAGTATGACAGTCTTTCGGGAGACATTCCAGCGTGGCTGATGAACAAGGCTTCGGTCAAGACATTTGATCTGAACAACAACCAGTTCACCTCACTACCCGACTTTTCCGCACGGACCGACAAGGCCAGCCTGGTAATTCATATCGAGAACAACCGCATCCCCATTGCTGACATTGAGCGATATTTCACGGGTGTAAATACACATCCGTTTGATTCCTTGTTTTACAGTGGTCAGCAACTGGCTGAACCCGTTTCTGCACAACAGGTTATGTTAACTACAGAGCTTCGCATCGATGCTCCCCATGGCGGTGTGCATGGTGTTTATCTCTGGGAGAAACTCATCAACGGCACCTGGACCAATATTAACCACCTCAACTATAGCTCTTCGCCACAAAGCTTCGTCCGCACTACAGCAGCGGTGGATGATGCCGGTTCGTATCGCTACACAGTCACCAACAGCTGGATGCCG
>DASXWH010000236.1:0-22997 GCA_036503775.1 Ohtaekwangia sp. | reverse complement strand
ATGATTTGATGATGATTTGATTTGATGATTCAATCGATTTGAAATGAGGTGATTTGATAATTTGATAATTCACAATCGCCAAATCATCAAATTAATCAATCCTCAAATCAATACCCCTGCAATTTTTTCTGTATCTCCTTTCGTGCATGAAAGATGCGATTCTTTACAGTGCCTACCGGTATGCTTAGGTGTTTCGCAATCTCCTCGTACTTATATCCGGTAGTATACATTTTGAACGGAATGAGAAGCTCTTCTTTGATCGCATTCATATTGCGCCAGATCTCTTTAAACTCCATACTTTCCTGCGGCCGGTTGAAGGTATACTCATCTTCTACATGGAGATAGTACAGGTCTTTTGTGCTGTCATGTGAAGTTCTGGATCGTTGATTTTTACGATAGCCATTGATGAAAGTGTTCCGCATAATAGTAAAGAGCCAACCTTTCAGATTTGTGTTGTCACGAAACTTGTCGCGGTACTGTAACGCCTTTAACATAGTGTCCTGTACCAGATCATGAGATTCTTCCCGGTTACGTGTAAATCGTCTGGTAAAGGCCTGAAGAGTACCTCTGAGACTGGCAATCTGGTGGGTAAGTTCTACAGCGGTCATAAGCAATATGTTTAATTAATTATCAAAAGTATTAAACAAAAACTAAGTATTTAACATGATATCTATATTTTTGTTTTATTAGTTTAGTTTATGATTAAACAAAAATAAATGCCAGAATTGCGAAAAAGCCAGGTTCAGGGACATAGATTAAAACTTCAGACCTGCCTGGTTTCTTGAAAGGGACATACGAAGAAAACGGTCTGATCAGATTTTAAAGGAAATTCTTCAAATCCAGGGCGTTTATAAAGGTTTGAATGTTACCCACCTTAGCTCCTTTGAAGCTATGGGTTTGAACGCCAGAGGCCAGAATCAAACGATCTTGAAAGTCTTTCGTGAGCCTGGTGAAATATCTTTCCACGGAAAGGGGAGGCACCGAAGTGATAGACGTGAGCAATAAATCGGGCTGATGCATTTCACATACGCGGATCAGATCTTCGTGCGGAACATTTTGCCCAAGGTAATATGATCTGAGTCCTGCCTTGCGCACAATGTAGTGATAGAATAAAAGTCCTATTTCATGTGCTTCACCTTCCGGCAGGAACAATAGAATCTTCTTTGCCATTTTGGAAGGAACGGGAAGCCCGTCTATGGCCACGATTACTTTTTGGCGGATCAGGTTTGATATAAAATGTTCATGGGCTGGCGTGATGTTATGGGTTTGCCAGAGAATACCAATCTTTTCGAGAAAAGGATAAACAATTTCAGTGATGCTTTTCTCAAAACCGTACCGAAGGATCATGGCATTGAGAACCTTCTCAAAGAGTTCTTCTTCCATATCGATCATCGCTACTACCAGTTGGTCAATATGAATGGTGGCATCATTCTGTACATGGCTGATCTCAAGAACTTTGCGGTTCATTTCATCCAGCGTCATGCCGGCAATACGGGAGATCTTTATTCCGTTCGTGTTCAGTACGGAAACGTTAATGATCTTTTTGAGATCATCGTCAGAGTAGAAGCGTATGTTGGTAGAAGTACGGGCGGGCTCAATGATCTTGTGCCGTTTTTCCCAGATCCGAATAGTATGAGCTTTTATGCCGGATAACTTTTCAAGCTCTTTGATTGAATATTTCCCCATCTTCCTTTGTCACTAAAACAGGGGAATTTCAAAATTGTTTTTTGCCATGAGCAGAAGTCCTAATTTTAATTTCGATGAGTTCTGACACTATAAAAGTAGGAAAAGATTGGTTTACCGGCAGGGGCTGGAAGGTTTTTCCTTTTCAGCTTGAAGCCTGGCGGGCTTATCTGGATGGCCAGAGCGGACTTGTGAATGCGCCTACCGGAAGCGGAAAGACTTATTCGCTGATGATGCCAGCCATGCTGGAGTTCATTCAACAGAACCCGAAGTATAGAACGCAAAAGAATAACGGCCTGCAGATTATCTGGATCACTCCCATACGTGCTTTATCGAAAGAAATTGAGTTGTCAGCCAAACGATTGATAGAAGGGTTGGAACTGCCCTGGAAAGTTGGTGTTCGTTCAGGAGATACCTCGGTGAAAGAAAGAGCCCGACAAAAAGAGCGCCCACCGGAATTGCTCATCACCACTCCTGAAAGTCTTCACCTGTTGCTGGCACAAAAAGGTTATCCTGAATTTTTTAAAGACCTGAAAGCCTTGGTGGCGGATGAGTGGCATGAACTCATGGGAAGTAAACGCGGTGTTCAGGTAGAGCTGGCTTTGTCGCGGTTAAAAGTGATCACGCCTGCACTAAAGGTGTGGGGAATCTCGGCTACCATTGGTAATATGGATGAAGCCCTTCAGGCACTATTGGGCAATTATTATCACGAGAAGAAATACACGGTTGTCAGGTCGGATATTCATAAAACTATAGAAGTAATCTCTGTGATGCCGGATTCCGTTGATCGTATGCCCTGGGCGGGACATTTGGGAATTCACTTGCTGCAGAAAGTAGTGGATATTGTTAAAGAAAGTACTACTACATTAATCTTTACCAACACGCGGTCTTTTGCTGAGATCTGGTATCAGAAGATGCTTGACAAAGCGCCTGAGCTTTCAGGCCTCATTGCCATGCATCATGGATCAATCAGTCAGGAATTACGCACTTGGGTGGAAGAACAACTTCATGAGGGAAAGCTGAAAGCCGTGGTGTGCACCTCCAGTCTTGATCTGGGTGTTGACTTCAGGCCGGTAGGAACAGTCATTCAGATTGGCGGACCTAAGGGTGTTGCCCGGTTTCTTCAGCGTGCAGGGCGAAGCGGCCATCAACCCGGTGCTGTCAGTCGTATTTACTTTGTGCCTACGCATTCCCTGGAACTCATGGAAGCTGCCGCTATCCGGGAGGCGATAAAACAAAAAGTGGTTGAAGACCGCGTGCCTTATGTCCGTTCATTTGATGTGCTGATGCAATACCTGATGACACTGGCTGTGTCAGATGGCTTTGACCCGGATATTATTTTAAAAGAGATCCGCAGCACATTCAGCTTTGCCAGCGTAAGTGATGACGAGTGGCTCTGGTTATTGACGTTCATGACAACCGGTGGCGATTCGTTGCAGGCATACGATGAATACAGGAAGATCGTTATCCACAACGGTGTTTATAAAGTAGACAACCGCATGATTGCCATGCGTCACCGGCTTTCGGTCGGGACCATTGTTGGTGATTCGTCCATGCACGTCAAATTTGTATCGGGAAAATACCTGGGTACGATTGAAGAATATTTCATCTCGAGGCTAAGTCCCGGAGATGTGTTCTGGTTTGCCGGAAGGAATCTTGAACTCGTTCGTATCAAAGACATGGAAGCACAGGTGCGGAAGTCGAATCGAAAATCGGGCGCTGTTCCTTCGTGGCAGGGTGGGCGAATGCCGTTATCATCACAGATGAGTGAACTGATCCGTTTGAAGCTCGATGAAGTAGTGCAGGGAAAAGAACAGGATGAAGAAATGAAATTTCTTAAACCGCTTTTCGATTTGCAGCGTGAGCGATCACACTTACCTGGTAAGAAAGATTTTCTGATCGAATACTTTCAAAGTGACGAAGGGTATCACGTGACTATGTATCCCTTCGAAGGAAGATTTGTTCATGAGGGTATCGCTGCCCTGGTTGCGTACCGCATTGCCCAGATACAGCCTATTACATTTTCAATTGCCATGAACGACTATGGATTTGAATTACTTTCCGATCAACCTATTCCTATTGAGGAGGCTGTGGAAACAGACGTGCTTGGTATTGGGAATCTCCTGAAAGACATTCAGGCCAGCGTCAATTCCACCGAGATGGCCCGGAGAAAGTTTCGTGACATTGCCGCGATCTCCGGTCTGGTGTTCAAAGGTTATCCGGGTAAACCAGTGAAAGACCGTCATCTTCAGTCTTCATCACAACTCTTCTTTAATGTGTTCCACGACTACGAAGGGCACAATCTGTTATTGCTGCAAGCCTATGAAGAGGTTATGGATTTTCAGCTGGAGGAAGCCCGCCTGCGCAGAGCCCTGGAAAGAATAGCCACACAAAAGATCATGATCACGCATCCTGAGAAACCAACACCATTTGCTTTTCCCATCATGGTGGATCGTCTTCGTGAGAAGCTTACTACTGAAAAAATTGAAGACCGGATCAGGAGAATGGTGGTTATGTATGATGAATAAGTTTAAAGTTTCAATGTTTAACGTTTAATGTTAGGTGTGAACTTTAAACATTAAACCTTGAACAATGCTAAACATCAAGCTTGAACTCTTTCAACTTTACATTATCAACACCTTTCGGATCAAAGGGATACTCAATCATCGTTTGAAAATTATTCAGGGTTACCAGCAAGATACTCACCACACCTGCCAGCACATAAAATACCGGGATAGAAACGAGCCCTTCAAGTCTGCTGAGCAGGATAGGGGCATGCAGAAACGGAAAAACAAGGATGAAAAAGATGCTGTAAAACCGTAAGCCGGCTATGGTACGGTGATGGGTAATGCTGGTGATCAGGTACGTTGTACTGTCCGTAACATCACTCATGTAACGGATCATTTTGATCACATTGCGTTTGGAAAGTTCTTCCAGGTTGGCCTGTATGAACGTATAAACTTCGTTAAGCTTCCGTTGGGTGAGTTCATAACTCCCTTCTCGTGCTTCCAGCTGTTGGGCTACCTGATCACTTACCCTTTTAAGTAAGTTTGTTCCTTCCTGCTTTTTCTCTGGCGTAAGATCCTCAGCAATATTAATGGAATAGTACAGCGCCATCAGGCGTCCTTTGAATAAGCTGAAGTATTCCAGGGCACGTTCCCTGCGCTTGAAGGCTGATTGAATAGTGAAGTGAAGCGGAAAGACAACCACAAGACCGAAGAGCATGAGGTTAAGGTTAAAGCGGATTCCGTAATGAATGGCTAAAAAAGTAGCGAACTGTGAAAGTAGGAGTGCCACTAAAGTTCGTATATTGAAGTAACTCAAAATTTTCATAGCGATGAAAAGCAAGTATGGCCTGCCGTTATTGATTCTGGTGATTCTTTCTACTTCTTCTATTGCTCAGGATGTTCCTCTTTTTCATTCGAAAGAACCTCTGGATCTTCAGGCGAGCGGTTCAATCAAATCTATCAAAAAGAAAACAAATGATTCCACTTTCGTGACGGGAAAGTTTCAGTATGAGAAAGCGCCTGGTGAGTGGATCACGATTCCCACCGAAGCTCGAGTACGCGGCAACTATCGGTTGAATAATTGTTTCTTTCCCCCGCTAAAGCTCAAGTTCAAAAAGAGTGATGTAAAGGGCTCTCTCTTTGAAGGCACCAAAAGTCTGAAGCTGGTCATGCCCTGCCTGAATGCAAATGATAAAAATACATTGATCCGGAAGGAGTACTTATGCTATCAGTTCTATGAAACGTTGTCGCCTTATTATTTCAAGACCCGACTGGCCAAACTGAAACTTACCGAGGTATCGCGGAAAAAGCCACGCGACTTTGCACTGCTTACGTTTCTGGTGGAAGATAATTCGCAGGTAGCTAAACGGAGCCAGGGTAAAATTCTGGAGCTTCGTGGATTAAATCCGGATGTCTTTGAGGAAAAGCAATCGGTGAGAAATGATTTCTTTCAGTACATGATCGGCAATGCAGACTGGTCGGCAGTGTATCAGCATAATTCGAATGTCATGTATGCGGACGGAAAATACATTGCATTGTCATACGATTTTGATATGGCCGGATTTGTCAATGCCGGTTATTCACACATCAATGCGCCTCAGCTAGGTACAGGTGATCCGCGTGAGCGCGTGTACCGGGGGTTCTGTAAATCGAAATCGGCTATGGAAGAGATACGGAAGGAGTACCTGGATAAAGAAGCGGCTATTCATGGCCTTATCGATAAAGAAGGTTCTCACTTTAATGAAAATGATCTGAAGGATATGCATGGATACCTGGATCAGTTCTTCCGGATATTGAAAAGTGATGGTCAGTTTGCAACGAATATCCTGAACGGGTGTCGCACAGATAAATGATCACTTGGTAACACGGATCCGATCGATAACATTGCCATAGAGATCGATCTGCTGAAGGTCCAGGGTTTTCCCATTTGTTTCAATGAAAGTAAACGAATGAATGTGTGAAATGAGTTTCTTCGTAAAAGGAACCCAGTTCTCTTTCGGTTCATGTTGCCATTTTTCCGGTTTCTCACTGATCTTCATGTCATATAGTGCGTTACCGCCTGCACCCGTCACGATGTAGATTATCCCTTCAGGAGTAGTGTCTGTAATTCCATCAAAGGTGGTATCCAGTGTGAAGACTCCGTTGACCCGGCCTTCAGGAGAGATAGCATATTGATCTCCGGTTTCATTTCTTTCGGGGATAAACTTGAGTGGAAGGCTACGCTGATAGTTGTGGACGTGCCCGGTCAGTACCAGATCAACCTCCAGGGATTCAAACAACGGGGAAAGAAGCCGCTGAATCTGCGCATCATAATGTGATGCACTGGAATTAAATCCCGGTTGGTGGAATGTAACAATCTTCCATTGTGCTTTGCTGGCTTTGATATCACGTTTTATCCAGTCAACCATCATAGGTTCAAGTGGATTCACATAGTCATTGGCATCCAGGCAGATGAAATGAATGTTACCGTAATCAAAGGAGAAGTTTGAAATACGCGGGAAGCGTGGCTTTGTATTTTTCTTAAACGCTTTTACCCGTTCAGTACTGCCACTCACTTTACAGGCAAAGGCTGAAAGCGGTGCGTTCAAAGGAAGATCATTATAGTAAAAGTAGGCAAGTCCATCCGGATACTTATCAAGATTGTCACTTCGTACATCATGATTGCCAAGCACCATGTAGAAAGGAATTGTATTCATCAGCATGGCACCTTTTGTTGGATCATTCTTATCCGCATTATAGAATGGGAACAGGTTCTTACGATACTCAGACGCCAGGCCATCCTGGTACACATTGTCACCCGTACTTAATACAAACTGCGGTTTTTGGAGAAAGAGCTGATGAGCAATATAGCCCTGTTGTGTTGTGCCGGCACCAAAGTCTCCCAGTACAGCAAAACGTGTATGTTGTTTTTTTGTTCGCGTAGAAAATGAAGCACGGGTTACCACTGAATCGCGGTACTTCACTTCATATGTATATACGGTGTCAAACCTTAAGTCGGGAAGTGTTGCTCTGTAGAGCCGTGTTGTCTTTCCCTGAAGTTGTAAGGGAATGTGTTGAATTTTTGCATGTTGTATTTTTGCTGCATCACCTTTTAAATGGAAGGTAACGGTAAATGTAGCCGGCACACTGTCTGTTTCCCAGATCACTACTTTTTGCTCTTTGGCGAACGTTGAAGCATTACCGGGCTGAAGGTAAGGAGGAACCAGTATGTGCTGCGCTGAAATGGAAAGAACGCTTATTAAAAAAATAACGATAAGGAAAATGGCTCGCATAGGAACGTGTTTGTGTGAAAGCAAAGCTATTACACAAAGTACACAAAGAATAACAAAGATACACGGGAAGTAGTTGGTTTGTGTTTTGGATAATATCTGGGAGTTACCCGCAATCCTGTGGCGCGATTGTCAGTGTAATACTGCTGATCTTGCCATCCTGAAAATAAAATGTCATGTAACAGAATTGTGCGAAGGCGTAGGGATGTAAGCGGAATTCATCTATGCCGGTATACTCCTGCACCTGTGGGAAAACTGCCAGGAAGTCTTCTTTGGTCATGCCTACTTTTACGCCATCCTGTAATTCAATTTCGGGTGAGTAGATCGTGGCCTCATTCACGTTGCCATAACTTATTTGTATCACAGACTCACCGAAGGTATAGGTGTAGACATCGGTAGACTCATAATCTTCCGGATCAGATGAAGCTTCAATTTTTTCCAGGCTGTATTTAATTCCTTTCGAATTTAGATATGCCGGAACATCTTCTACAGGATTGTCATTTTCATTGAACAGACTGACCGGGAAAGCCTGGCTTTCGTAATCCCTGCTGGTCACGAAGTGTACCATACCGTTTTCATCTTGTCGGGATAGCGCATTGCTATCATCATAATCTCCCTGAAAGTCATCGCCTATTTCACCGTAAACCTCGTCACCATCCGGTGCTTGTTCTTCGTCTAGGGATGTGGTGTATTCTGCTGTTGAAGTGTCTGTGGTTTCTGAAACGACACTGGCCGTGGTGATAAGGGAGTCAGTGGTTGCTGAGGTGTTTTCGGTGGTCGATCTGGACGCACAATTCCAAAGCAGAATTGCGATCAGGAATAGCGACAGGTTTTTCATGAAGAAAGGGTTTAGGACTCAAAGGACGCAATTAATCACAGTAAGGGTAATAGCACGATCATGCTATTTTCAAGCTTCATATTCGGGGAATTGGCATAATCATTACATAAGAAAAATGGAAGCCGTTAAGCAGTGTTCTGCAGTAAGGGTTGGAGTATTTACTCCGTTTTACGGGATGGTATGATTAGTGTCTTTTTCGGAATTTGTATTCTTAAAGTAGCACATATGAAAAGAATGCTATACCTCATGCTCTCTGTTTTGATAATTCTTTCGGGCTGTTCTACCCGTGAGGAACCGGTCAATGAAACAGATTTAAACAAACCCATACTATTACCGGCTTCCATGAAGGGTTATGAGTTGTACAGTTGGAAAGAATCCGGCCACTGGCATTTCACGCTGATCACGGGAACAAACCGGAATAAGACACCGGAAGAAATCATAGCAGATGCAAATGTTGAGCAAACGGACTGGATCAAAATCACCGTAGCGGAGGCAGACAATCTCCGTGTGCTGCTCAACCGAATGCCGGCCGGACAGAATATTTCCTGGATAAGTCAACCAACCCGTGTTCCCGGTTTCTCCATGCCTTCCGCCATGGTTGTATCACAGATAAAAAATGTTTGTGATCAACGTGATCTGCACCTGCAATTGATCAAGTGATCTTAGCTGCTTTCCGAACAAGTGTAAGGACCAAACCCTCAAATTAATTTCCTACTTTTGAGGTTTACACAACCCTTAAACTAATGTTCCTCACCAAGATCAGGAAAAGAGAATCAGGTATACTGTTGTATGGCATAACACCTCCCAAGGCCCAGACCCCTCCGGAAAAAGTAAGCGAGTCAGCCCGAAAGTCCCTGCAGTTTCTTTGCCCCCTGGATATCGATGCACTGGTGGTCTATGATGTGCAGGATGAATCAGCCCGCACGGCTGAAGAGCGACCATTTCAGTTTTTCAATTCACTTGATCCCTTTGAATATGCCAGTCAGCATTTACAGACGCTGACGGTTCCTAAAATAATCTATCGTCCAGCCGGTAAATTTACTACCGAAGAATTATCACAGTGGATGATGGAACTCAAACAACATGGATTCTATCCGGTATTTGTCGGCCTGCCAACACCCGACTATGTGGTGAAGACGAGTCTCAAGGAAGCGTATAGTATCTGGCGTGAGCATCATGAAGCACACTCAGTGATCGGTGCCGTTACTATTCCTGAGCGGCATGCACTGCTGAAGGACGAAGACGTCCGCATTCTCGATAAAGTGAATTGTGGTGTTTCCTTCTTTATATCGCAGTGTATCTTCAATGTAGAATATACGAAGCGCATACTCGATGATCTGCAGAATACCTGCCGTAACCGTGAGCAGCAACTGCCTACCATCATCTTCACCCTTACTGTATGTGGTTCTTCACGAACGCTGCATTTTATGGAGTGGCTGGGTATTCATATTCCGGAAGACATCAAGGAAGAACTTAAGGTAAGCACCAATCCGGTAGGCCGTTCGGTAGAGATCGCCATTTCAATTGCTAAGGATCTGATTCAGTATTGTACGGAACGTTCTATTCCCTTTGGATTTAATATTGAAAGTGTGGCCATCCGGAAGGAAGAAGTGGAGGCGTCACTTGAGCTGATTACCGTTGTCGGGCAGTTACTGAAAGCAAAAGGCCTGCGCAGTGAAATAAAGTCATTGGTCAATAGTCAATAGAATAGTTGATGTTGTTGTCAATCGTTCTGCATTCCTGGCAACTATTGACCAATAACCTTTGACCGGTTTTATTCCCCATATACCTTCATAATATCCGGGAGTTCATCCTTTGTGATGACCAGGTCATGATGGTACACCTTATTCAGGTAATCGTCATCGATCTTTTTCAGGTGATCGGTATGCCATTCCATCCACCACAACCATATCGCGCCTTGATCCCAGCAGTCATCGGGGTCAGGGGGAACACCGCATTCGTGATAACAGATGGGCATCGGATTGTTCTTTACAATTTCTTTTACACCGGAATACATCCCCAGGTGCGGATCATCTCCGCCATCGTACGTGTCAGCACCTGCAATGTCAACATATTCATCTCCCGGATACCAGTTAACATCGGGATTGCCGGTATAACAAAGTACCCAGATGAGATTATTCAGTTTCCGTTCATGGACAAAATAGTTGTACATCGTAACCCATAATTTTTTGAAGGGTTCGGGTCCCTGCTTGCTATACCAGAACCAGTGGCCGTTGAATTCGTGATAGGGTCGCCATAAGATCGGTATATGGGCATCCCTGAGTTCCTCCAGTAAATCAGCTTTGGTTTTCAGTTCAGACCAGAATGCTGTGTGTTCCTTTGTCCCTTCTATAAAACACTTTTCAATATCTAAACTCCCTTTGCTGTTTTCATATCCTTCACCAATACCAGGACCGCCCCAGTGCCACATGATGGTGGGTATGCCGCCACTCTTCCACCAGTCGATAGCATGTTGTACCTCATCGTCATTGTCGCGCTGATGAATAAAATCGATGCCCCTCAGGGCGGGCTGCTTACCGGTTTTTTCCTGCAGGTATTTCAATTCTCCGTATCCCCATGGCACGCACATTTGTCCGGATAACATTTTCTTTCCGTAGATATCCAGCAAGTACCTATAAAGTGCAACTGCTTCTTTGGATGGATCGGGTGTAGTCAGTTTTCGTTCAATCTTTGAAATTTCTTTCAGCGCCAGAAGCGAGTCATAATTTTTTTCAGGCTGAAGCGCAAGCGTGGGTGCATCGGATACCGATTTAGAACCACAGGAAGTTATTCCCAGAAGCACGATTATAATGGAGGTATATAAGGCTGGTGTCATTCATGTGCGGGTTGGCTATACAATTTACGAATTCTTCCTGTACCTGAAATCACATTTAGCAGCACCATTGGCAATGGTTCCATTCCTGAATAATGTCAGACCGGCCAGCCGGGTTGTTACATGATCAACCTCGCATAAGATATTGGCATAGTGATCGTGGCGGTGTTTGTGAAAGAGCTTGCAGATACCACATTCGAGGATATCAACACCATAACCCAATCCGAAGGTTTCCTGAGGATCGGTGATGATCTTTACAGCAAATCCATCCGGATGAGATGCCTGCGTTTTCTTTTTCACCCACCGGATGAGAAACTTTCCTGCAACGGTATTGATCAGTTTGCCGGTAAGCGACTTTAGTTTACCGTGTAAAAAACTTTTAGGCCTTACATAGACGTAGGCTACCTCAAGACAAAGCGCGCGAATAGTAACCGGTTTTTCCTGATGCCGGTCAAGTACTTTTATAAAGGCAAGGAACATAGCGGAGACCACAATGCGCTTATCCATGGCATTCGGAGAATTTTGCACGAAGACCAGATCAGGTTGAATACTATAGAATTCAGTTTCCAGTTCCGCCAGCAGTTGACTGGCTTTTTCCCGTCTGTGTACTTTCAGAATATACTCAAAATACGGAGCGTATTTTTTGAAGTCACTCATGAATTTAAAGGTATAAAGTTCCTGATTTGAAAAAAGAATGAACTGAAAAAAGTTCGCGTTGCATTTTATCTACACAATGATTGAGCCTCGCAAACACACGGAGGTTCACCTGTTTTTTCCGGTAGTTGTGATACATTTTTATATTTTTGCAGCCGGGTATTTTGAAATATGAATTCTGAAACTATACTAATTGTCATTGTCGGTATCGTACTGGTAAGTTACATCTTCGATCAGCTACTGGATTATATTAATCTCAAATCGCAGCGGCAGGATATTCCGGCCGACATTGAATCATTCTACAACAAAGAAAAGTATCTCAAGTCCCTGGCATATCATAAAGAGCTCACGCAGTTCTCTTTTATCACGTCTGCGTTCAGTGTTGCACTGTCTTTGTTCATGTTGATTTCTGGAGGCTTTGGCTGGGTTGACGGGTGGCTACGATCTTTTATAACATCTGAAATACCACTGGCGCTGGCATTCTTTGGTGTGATCATGATCGCATCGGATATTCTGAATCTTCCCTTTCAGTTATACAGCACCTTTGTGATCGAGGAAAAATATGGCTTCAACAAAACCACCATCAGGACTTTTATATTGGATAAATTAAAAGGATATGTGTTAGGAGCTTTGATTGGTGGAATACTTTTATCGGCTTTGATCTGGCTTACTCAGGCTATTGGTTCCACATTCTGGATCTGGTTTGCCCTGATTGCCGCATCTTTTGTTCTGTTCATGAATATGTTCTATACCTCACTCATATTGCCCCTGTTTAACAAACTGACTCCCCTGGGTGATGGCGATCTGAAGACGGCTATCGAAGTATTTGCGAAAAAAGTAAACTTCCCGCTGGATAATATCTTTGTCATGGATGGGTCCAAACGGTCAAACAAAGCCAACGCATTTTTCTCCGGCATCGGTTCAAAGAAAAAGATAGTTTTGTTTGATACCCTGATCACCAATCATACTACCGATGAACTCGTTGCTGTACTGGCACACGAAGTAGGTCACTTCAAAAAGAAACACATTGTCTGGGGATATATTCTGGCGGTAGTGCAGATCGTACTTACACTTTTTGTGCTTTCGCTGATGATCTTTAATGAAGACCTTTCGCTGGCGCTCGGGGGTACACAACAGGCGATCCATCTTAACTTGCTTGCCTTTGGAATTTTATTTTCGCCCATTTCAGGTATCACCGGCTTACTGATGAATATGTTAAGCCGGAAGAACGAATTTGAAGCAGACGCTTATGCGCGTGACACGTTTGATGGAACAGCGCTTTCCAATGCCCTTAAAAAACTTTCAGTAGATAACCTTAGTGATTTGTATCCGCACCCGGCTTATGTGTTCTTTCATTATTCCCATCCACCGCTGTTGAAAAGATTGTCAGCGCTTCACACAAAATAAGGCTTAGGGATTAAAGCTTAGTTTGTTGGTAAATTATTTGCCTTTCCTCGGGCCATACCACTTCTTCTTTTTCTTGAATGATCCCTGGTTCGGCTGATGGCCTTTTGCAGAAGGTGATTTCCGAGGAAGCGGTTTGTTCACCGGCATACCCACATGTACCATGGGATACGGATGATCTTCTACTACAGGAACAGATTTTCCGATCAGCTTCTGAATATCGTGGAGATATTCTTTTTCTTCTTCATCACAAAATGAAATAGAGATCCCATTAGCCCCGGCACGCCCTGTTCTTCCGATGCGGTGAACATAGGTTTCAGGTATGTTGGGAATTTCAAAGTTGATCACGTGCGTGAGGTCATCAATATCAATTCCACGGGCAGCAATGTCGGTTGCTACCAATACACGAGTCTGGCGTGATTTGAAATTGCTTAATGCTCGTTGCCTGGCGCCCTGTGATTTGTTGCCGTGTATCGCTTCAGCATGAATACCCGATTTGGTGAGATCTTTAGCTACCCGGTCGGCACCATGTTTGGTACGGGTAAAGACCAGAACAGATTTAATGCTCTTATCCTGCAACAGGTGGAGCAATAATTTTCGTTTGTTATTTTTCTCAACAAAGTAAACCGACTGTTGAATGGTATTCGCTGTAGAAGAAACCGGAGTTACTTCCACGCGTTGTGGGTTCGTGAGGATGGTGTCTGCCAGTTTAGAGATTTCAGGAGGCATAGTGGCAGAGAAGAAGAGTGTCTGCCGTTTGGCCGGAATTCTTCCGATGATTTTTTTCACGTCATGGATGAATCCCATATCGAGCATCCGGTCAGCTTCATCGAGTACCAGCATTTTAAGATTCTGAAGTTTTACAAAACGCTGATCCATCAGGTCGAGCAACCTGCCGGGTGTGGCCACCAGGATATCAACACCCCACTTGAGTGCATCCGTCTGGGGCTTTTGGGAAACACCACCAAAGATCACCGTGTGTTTTAACCGGAGGTGTTTACCGTACGCTGCAAAACTTTCTCCGATCTGAATGGCAAGCTCGCGGGTAGGGGTAAGCACCAGTACCTTAATGCCTTCAGGTCCTTTTTTAAATAGCTCATCCTGGTGCAACAGCTGGAGCAGTGGAATAGCAAAAGCGGCTGTCTTCCCCGTTCCGGTTTGTGCACAGCCGAGCAGATCCTTTCGTTCCAGAATGACAGGAATGGCTTTTTCCTGTATAGGTGTGGGCTTTGTGTACCCTTCTGCTTTTAATGCACGCAGTATGGGCTCTATCAGATTTAGTTTTTCGAATGACATGATTTGTGTTTAAACCAGAGGCAGATTGCTTTCAAATTACCTCGTAAACCAACGTTGCACGGAAGTGCCTGCACTGAATTCGGAGGACTGAAGGGCAAAGATAGTCAATTGAAATGACTTGTGGTGGAAGGCATTGCCGGATGACGATCACGTAAAAGTATTATCGGGACTGTTTAACTTTAGCCTCGCATATACCTATCCGATTTATAACTGTAACACTATGGCTGAATCCAAACTTACCAAGGCGAAATTGATATCGCAGCTCGATGATAAAATCCAGAACCTCAATCTTCTCAAAGCGGCCTTGCAGGCTGAGCTGCATTTGAAGCAGGCTGATCTTGCAGGTTATAAGAAAAGATTTGATGAGCTTTTAAGTGGTAAAGGAAAGAAATAGCATGTCCTTTCTGTCCACAGATAAAAATTCCGATTTTCATTCTATTTTGCTGACTTTACCAAACATTAATTCTCTTGAAATTCTACCTGTTTCTTCTGTTTATTTTTCTTTCATCTTATTCGTGGGCTCAAAACAAGACATCTTCCGGATTTCAACCCAACCGCGTTCAAACCAGCGTTCCATCAACCGAAAAATACCTGACCTTTGGGGATGTAAAATGGAAATTCGCGACCGGTGGGAAAATATTCTCGTCTCCGGTTCTGGTGAATGGAGTTGCCTACGTTGGTAGTGAAGATGGTTGTGTATATGCTATTGATGATTCCGGAAAACAGAAATGGAAATTTAAAACCGGAGGAGCAGTTCATTCAACACCCGCAGTGCATAATCAAATGGTGTACTTCGGAAGCTTTGATGGCTATTACTATGCGGTGGATGCAAAAACCGGCCGTGAAAAATGGAAAGTGAAAACGGGCGGTGAAAAGTGGATTGGCGGACAGGGATATTTTGGCATGAAGCCTCAGGATCAGTACATGGAAGATCCCTGGGATTATTTTCTTTCTTCGCCAGTTATTGCGGAGTCAAAAGAAAAGGCAACCGTGTATTTTGGCAGCAGTGATGGACACCTGTATGCGGTTGATGCAGAGAGTGGTTCAGTCAACTGGAAATTTCGTACCGGAGGGATCATACACACCACTCCATTAGTCTATAATCACACAGTCTACACGGGAAGTTGGGATACCTATTTCTATGCGATAGATGCTGCCACCGGAGAATTAAAATGGAAGTTTAAAACCGGGAGTGATTTTGGAATGGCGGGCATTCAGGCCTCTGCTTCTGGAGCCAATGACATCATTTATTTTGGAGCGCGCGATGCTTACTTTTATGCGCTACAGGCAGCGACCGGTGAGTTGGTCTGGAAATATGATGCAGCAAAATCCTGGGTAGTAAGCTCAGCAGCGATAAACGATGATGAGATTTATGTCGGTACTTCTGATTCATTTCTTCTGTTGACCCTTGATGCAAAGACCGGAAAAGAAAAATCAAGGTTTAAAGCCAATGGATATATTTATTCTTCACCTGCCATTGCCGGAAATACCGTTTTCTTTGGAGACTTTACTGGTAAGCTATTTGCCCTTGATCTGAATTCGGGTGGAAAGCGATGGAATGAATTTGCAGTGGAGGAAAGAAAGAAAAATGCACCTGCTGTTCTGAATAAAGATCTCCTCGATTTTCAGTATGCGGGTACCGGAAAGGATCTTTCGTTATACCAGAGTACGGTAGACGTTATGAAACGCTTTTATTCCCTGGGACCTATTGTGTCATCTCCAGCCGTTGAAAGAAGTACCATCTTTTTCGGTAGCGCTGATGGCTTTTTGTACGCTGTCCGCCTGAAAGATAGTGTTGACTGATTCCGATTATCTTTTGTGGTAATCGAGAAAAAAAATCCACACTTTATCAATCGGTTACACAATCATGCGTGTTCATCAACCCCTGTCAGGCAAAAAAAATCCTGAAGTGAGATCCTGTGGATAGATAGGATTTTGACAAGCGACTTGAGGGTTATATTCGCTTTTCCTTTTTCTATTCTCCAATACTGGATTTCGGGCAAATCGTGATGTACAGCGAATTCTTTAATGGTTGTATACCCTTTTTTTTCTCTGAGCTCAGCCAGGCTGGCTCCAACATTCATTAGAATTTTGTTAAATGACTTCTGTGATTTCATAAATCCATTAGATAACCATTAATTACACTGAAAAATAAATGCCGGTGTATGTGGCATAAGATTTTACTGTGTGAATCAATTGTGGTTATCGTAAAAGATAATTACCTGAATTAACTTATACGTGTCTTAACCATCAGCTGATGACCGAAATGACCCTGCGTACGTGCCTTCTGGTGACGGATGACCCCGATGACCACCAGACGATCTCTGAAGCCATATCCCAGATTTCGGAAAAAACAGTTGTTATGAATATTCTGGATAGTCAGAAAGCGCTGATTTTGTTAAAGGATGGGAGTAGTACTTATCAACCCGATTATGTTTTTCTGGATCTGTCCATGCACGGTATGCGGATTAATTCGTTGTTGAAATCCATGCGCAACGAAGACGGTTTTTTTAAAAAACCGGTTGTGGTGTATGGAGACCTGAATGCATTCAACCTGATTGATAATACTGAACATCTTATTTTTTTTCGTAAAGACTATCAGTATTCGGAGCTGTTGGATTTTCTACGGACTATATTTACTCCATAAGCCACATGGATCAGATCAATTCTCATACTAAAATATCAGTTGCAGAACTCAGACGGCTGCTGTTTGAACTCAGGGCCCTGCGACCTGAAATTGGTGTACGCTTCAGATTAATAGGCGAGTTGTGGCAGACTCATTTTTATCAAATCGCCTTGCTTACCGAAAAGGGCGTGGCGCTCAATAACGATCAGCGTAAATTGACCATCATCTCTGATCTTAAGAATGTTATGCAATTTGAACTGGAGCAGGTCTTTCAGAAATTTCAGCCGCATTTTCATTACTCCATTGACCTGGAGAATTCACTCTCTGAAGATATAGTCAACCCAACTCCCTTATTGTGATGAACCGTCAGCGAGATTCGGAATACGAATGTGAAACTGTGTTCCCTGATTTGTCTTTGATTCCACCCTGATCGTTCCTTTCAGTTTTTCGATCGCTTCTTTAACAATGTATAAACCCAGTCCTGCACCTTCACGTTGTTCGGTTGCCCGGAAAAACATGTCAAATATTTTTGGCAATTGGGCGTGGTCAATTCCGATTCCGTTGTCTTCCAGCAGAAGTGTGGCATATTCCGGATCGATGGCTACCGAAATTTTTAAAAATGAATTTTCCTTTCCCTGATCGAGGTATTTAACTGCATTTGAAATGAGGTTATTCATGATCACTGAAATCCGGTAGGGATCGGATACAAAAGGTGTGGTGTCATCAATTGATTGTATGATCTGAAGCGATTTAAATCCAGGCATGAATTGCAAGCGTGATAGATTATCATCAATAATTTTTCTGATCTCTATCGGCTCGTTCCGGATATCCTGCCGCGCATTTCTGGAATAGTCGAGAATTTCTTTCAGCGTTTCATCCAGTTTCTGAATACTGGTTTCCATCATCTGATGATATGCACGCATGTTGGTTACATTGGTCTCCTGTTCAGCCAGGTGTAACAAACCCAGAACAGACATCAGTGGAGCGCGTAAATTGTGTGAGACACTGTAAACAAAGCTATCGAGCTCTGCATTTATTTTCAGAAGCTGATCGTTCTGAACACCAAGTGCTGAAATAGCGTGCGATTTTTCATCTTCGGCCTTCTTATGCTTTAGTGCCCCGTCAATAGCACTGGGAAGCCGGCTTAAGCTGGACTTTAACAGGTAATCCACGGCACCGAGTTTAATGCAATTCACTGCGAATTCATCAGACACCGCACCGGTCACGAGTATAAACGGAATGTTGTTGTTTTGCTCCTGACAGATCTTAAGGGCTTCTGTCGAATTGAATTGAGGAAGGGCGTGATCGGAGAGGATAATATCCGGCCGGAATGTTTCCAGCGCTTCAAGGTACTCTTCTCTTGAATCTACGCGCTTTGAAATGAACTCCAACCCGCTTGCCTCAAGAGTAAAATTCAGAATTTCGAAATCGTCTTCCTGATCTTCCAGGCAAAGAATCCGCAAGGTACCATCCATAATGTTTTAGATTACTTTTAGTTAGTTGCTATAGACGTAAAAAACCTGTTCCAACAGCAGATGATATTAGGAAACCTATTGCCTGAACTGTGTTGAGTATAAAAGTCTACAACCTATCGTCTTACCTCAGGGAAGAGTTGATGTAAGAAAAAGTACCGAAAACCTAAAAAGGAGAACGCAGCTCTGAAAGTTTATTTCAGATTCTTACCAGGGATTCTTGCGCGTAGCGGTCACATAGGTTCTTCCATCCAGTACAATCATGGGATCGCTCGTATTCTTGGGATGGTTACGTTTTTCGATTTGATATGAACCTTGTCCGTTTGTGGGGGAATTATAATAAATGCGATTACCTTCTGTCCACCATGTACCGCGATCGCTGTTCTGTGATGATGTTCCGCCAACCACCGTATTGGTGTTTACGCTGCGTGAACTTTCTGAAAAGTATTCATAGGTGCCATCGGCCTTCAAGGTAATACACTCTTGTGAACTTGAACCTCCGGAATAAGTTGAGTATACATTCATGTAACACCACTGACCCACGAGTGTCATGTCAAGATTACCTTTTCCGGATTTTACCGTACCTGTTGTATTTGTACTAGCAGCGTTACCTTTCGTATAAACCACCTTCTGTCCATTCACCGTCAGGTTAAGTTGATTTCCGGTAACGGCATATTCCATGAGAAAATTTCCCTGAACGGTCTCAAGTGTAATGATATTTCCAGACACGGAATAACGATATGCCTGCCCCCGATACACACATTCTCCTGAACTTTTGAACTCCAGTGTTTCATTGTAGCCTGACCAGACACCGATCAGATTTTTAGGAAGGGAAGCGGATTGATTTGTAGCCGTTTGATTAGTCGAAGCTGTTGTTGCAGATTGATTTGAGGGCGCTGATCCCTGACGAGTAAAGGTAATGGCCTGATCCAGATCACCACCGGATAGTTTCAGGAAGTTTCCTGAAAGTACATAGGTATAGGTGTTTGAGACTCCATTCTGTGTCACAGAAAGTTTGTCGCCTTGTGTGGAAAAACGAATCGGCTCTCCGTCAAACTCACCACTACCATCCGTATTCAGCATAAGGGTCATCTGAAAACCCATATCTGAATTAATCCATATCCCGTGAATTTTGCCTTGAGTTTTTGCACCGATCTGCGAATAGGCAGATATCGTACAAATAAACATACTTGCGCAGAAGAGTAGGATTTTTGTTTTCATGGCGGTGAGGGTATGTACGAAGATACGGAGTTTCGATTCTATTTTTCATTTGCTCTGAACAGAGCTGCATTAAAATACCGGTTTTCAGGTAGTTCTGATTCGGTCAATACTACATGAAGATGTGGAATGAAACCCTGGAAACGATGATAGCGTAAACAGGATTTTAAAAATAATCCTATGCGTTCATTGTTGCCTGTACTGAGTTTGTTCCTGATTGTAACTACAGCCTGCGATACGGATGAAGCTGGTCCTGATCCGGAACCCGTCACCGATGTCGTAGTCATTGAAGAAAAAGAATACCCTACCGTTACGATTGGAAATCAGCAATGGACAATCATTAACTATGAAGGGCCCGGAGGTATTCCCTTCGATGCCGATAACGCTAAACCTGAATATGGCAGATATTATACATTTCAGGAAATTGGTGGTATCGAATTACCGGAAGGCTGGCGGATTCCCACCATGGCGGATTGTGTTACACTGGCCAAAACTCACGGTGTTGAAATTCCAAGCTACAAGATCTATACCGATGGAATAAAAGCACTCACTTCAAAAACAAACTGGAATAACGTAGCCGGAAATAATTCCTCCGGATTCAATGCATTTCCTGCGGGCTATACAATTGGTGATGTTTCACCTATTGATGGTGACATTGCAGAGTTCTGGACAAGTGAAGGTAAAACACTGAGCATACAGGAAGGAGGAGATTTTACTTCGCTGCGAATTGTCTTTTATGCCAGCGATCCAGATCCCGGTTACCGGTTCAATGTCAGGTTCGTTAAGGACCTTTAATCAACGGCTGACAGCCTGATGGAAGGATTCTTTTAAGATGCGATCTACATCACAGTTTTCCGTGCCGCATTTATCAGCCATAACCAGCAGGTTCTTTCGTGCACGCAGAAGCTCTTCGATTTGCTTCTCGATACCATGCACTTTTTTAAGGATGTACTTTCGGCCACGCTCCGGATCGAGTGTGCCGGTTTGAATAAGATCTATGATTCCGCGTGCTTCTTTCAGTGTAAAGCCCTGTGACTTGATGTGCTGTATTGCTCTGAGCTGCTTCAATGTTTCTTCCGGATATTCTTTGTAGTTATTGTCGCGCCTGGATTTTACAGGTACGTTAATGAGTCCCATTTTTTCATAAAACCGGATGGTGTGTCGGGACAAATTGGTTTTTTGAGCAAGTTCTCCGATAAGCATACGCGTACATGTTAACGACCATAGAGTATACTCTATGGTTGTGGTTATAGGTTAAAGGTAATACATGCCATAAAAATTATCTACTTTTTTCGCTTGACAGTAGACTATACTCTACGCACTACATTAGCTGAAAAGAAACTCATGAAAATTATTCTCCTCTCATCCGTTAGTATGCTATTCAGCATTTGGGTACAGGCTCAGTCTTCTGAAACATTGGTTAAGGATTTTAATCTTGAATTCAGTTCTTCATCGATTGAAGTAAGCCGGGGCGAAAGTGGCCGGATCGACCTTACCATTCAAAAGTCAAAACAATTTCAAAAGGGTAATGTAAAACTGGGAACAGGCTCGTCCCTTCCCAAAGGTGTTACCATTGTTTATGAACCCTCAACCGGTGTTATCACATCTTCTTCTGTAAGTATAGCAACTACTACAGAAGCTGTTCCAGGAACGTATAACCTGATCCTGAACGGTACGATCAACCAGAAGACGAAAGGTGTTATTGTTAAACTCATTATTCTGTAATATGGAACTTACTATGGAAAGTGCAACACGCCACAAGACATCTTCCGGAACATCTGGTCGTAAGCCACAGATCCCCTTTAACCTAAGGCTTATTCAATGGGCTTTTCCAAAATTTGAAAGTGTTGTTCCGCAGGCAGCGCATAAGTGGTTTGTGAATTTGTTTTTTTCTCCGCCTAAGTATCCGATTCCTTCACAGGAAAAAGAAATTCTTCAGCGGGCAAATCAATTTATCGTACCGATAGGACAGAAGGAAGTAGTTTGTTACACCTGGGGTGAGGGACCGGTAATTTTGCTGGTGCACGGCTGGGCTGGAAGAGCTTCTCAGTTCAAGAGTTTTGTTGATCACTTCACAACTGCTGGCTACCGTACTATTTCTTTTGATGCACCGGCACATGGCTTGTCCAAAGGAAAAGAGACTACCATTATTGACTTTAAGGATACGATACTTGAACTCGAAAAGCGAATGGGTAAGATTCACGCTGTTATCGGTCATTCCCTGGGTGGTGCCGCGAGTTTATATGCGCTCAGTGAAGGCTTAAATGTAAATACGCTCATCACCATAGCTACACCCTCTATAGGTGATGAGATCATTCAGGAATTTGCTTCACGGCTCAATGCTTCTGTCAGGGCGCAGCAATTCCTTAAGCAGGCTATTCAGCTGCGGCTCAACCGAACGTTCGATGAATTTATGGCATTACACTTTATCAAAAAACTGCCGCGTGAAATCGACATGCTTATACTTCACGATGAACACGATAAGGAAGCTTCCTTGAAGAATGCCAAATGCCTGGCAGACGCTTACCCGCAGGCGACTTATGAAATGACCAGCGGACTCGGCCACGTGAGGATTCTCCGCGACAAAGCCATACTGGATCGATGCAAAGGTTTTATTGAAAGCCCGAAAAAAAAGTAGGTCCAGAGCCTACTTCTTTTTTTGCCACGATGCTTTGGTGTTCTTACCCGGTGATTTCAAGTATTTCGGTCAACTCCTCTTTGTTCAGTGCAACCGGATTGTTTTTGCTATCCGTAACATGCACAATTTTTTCAATGTGCGATGAATTCACACCAAACTGTGAAAGTTTTGGAATGTTCATTTCTGCAGTCCATTTTTTTATCAGCGCGATCAGAGAATCAATGTAATAGTCATCAGGTTTAGTATTGTCCGGAGAAAACAGCTTTCCCACTCGTGCATACTTTTCTAATGCTGCATTTTTTGATTTTGCGGCTTGTAACTTTCGTACGGTTACTTCATTTGCTGGTGCCATCAGTGCGCTGCAGATTACGCCATGTGGAATATCAAAGTATCCGCCTACGGAAGAAGCGAAGCCATGCACAGCACCAAGTCCGGCATTGGCCAATGTTATTCCCGACAGGTATGAAGCGAAGGCCATGTTTGTTCGTGCTTCCAGATCGTTTCCGTTATTATAGGCGGCAGGCAATGAAACAGCGATCCGGGAAAGCCCTTCAAGTGC
>DASXWH010000235.1:0-10781 GCA_036503775.1 Ohtaekwangia sp. | reverse complement strand
CCTCCAAGTTCCAGCACGGTCTTCTTGATATTCCTTCCTCCTATCGCACCGACTTCTGCACCTGCACGTTCACTCCCGGTTAATGCAATACCCTGTACAATCGGTGATGCTATGACATTTTCTACTTTATCTACATCAATTAACAGCGATTGAAAAACTCCTTCCGGAAAACCTGCATCCCTGAAAATCTCTTCGATCATCAACGCACATCGTGTTACATTCGGAGCATGTTTGAGCAGACCCACGTTGCCAGCCATTAATGCCGGTGCCGCAAAACGAAACACCTGCCAGAACGGAAAATTCCAGGGCATGATCGCTAAGACTGCACCTATAGGCTGATAAGCAATCAAACTTTTTTTGCTTTCTGTCTGGATTATTTCATCCGCTAAAAAGTTTTCAGCCTGCCGGGCAAAAAATTCACAACCCGCAGCACATTTATCCACTTCCGTCCGTGCTTCAGAAATGATCTTTCCCATTTCACGTGTAATGGCCTGCGCATACTTTTCCTTGTTCAGCCTAAGCACACCCGCGACTTTCATCATCAGGTCACAGCGTTGCACAAAAGAAGTTTTCTTCCAGTGCAGAAATGCGCGTGCAGCAGAATCAATTTTGAATTTCAATTCCGAAGCACTTAACTCCTGGAATTCTTCAACAAGAGACTGATCAAAAGGGTGGATGGATTTAAACATGACTAGACTTTGAATACATAGTCCTTAACACGTATTAAAAGGGCTATGGTTCAGTCTGCGAAATCATTTATAAAAAATTATTGCCCGAATAATTCAGAAACCGGTTGACCCGTGCAGCCGCTGGGGATTTTAATGTTTAAGAGTATGGATATAGTAGGGGCAATATCCGTTATGGTGTGATACTGCGTGGTAAATCCCTTCCGCACACCTTTACCGTAAAATAAAACAGGAACCTGTGTATCGTATGCATAGGGAGATCCATGCGTAGTACCCTGAGGCGACCCGGCCTCAAGCCAACCCGATTCAAGAAGAAAGACTACATCACCTGATCGTTTGGCGTGATGACCTCGTATAATCATTCCTTTTGCTCCCTTCTCATCGTATCGTCCCTGCCGGATCATTCCTTCTGTATAGTAGTTTGCTACACCTTCCTGCGTCATCATAAATTTTCCAATCAGCTCGGCAACAATGAACATATCAATACCTGATGATTTCGGATCACGTTGAAAGGCATCATGATCCAGATATACCTGATCGCTGCTGAAACTGGAGATCAGTTTTTTACCGGGAAAATAGCCATTCAGAAATTCGTCCAGTAAGACTTTAGTGCGGCTTTCATTGAAATAACCTCCGGGCATTTTGTTATCCGTCAGGTATTGTGGCACATCAGCAACGCCATGATCTCCGGTGAGGAAAACAGTATAAATACCTGCACCAATCTCTCTATCCAGAAACTTAAAGAGGTCTGCCAGATTTCGGTCTAAGCGGATGTAGGAATCTTCCACTTCAACCGAGTTAGGCCCGAACTGATGGCCCACAGCATCTGTTGCTGAATAGGAAATGCACAGAAAATCAGTGTTATCGTCCTTCCCTAATTTTTCACCTGTGATGGCAGCCTTCGTCATCTCGGTTAGATAGTCTGATGCAAAAGGTGTAGAGGATAGCAAATCAAAGTTTCCATTCTGCGCCCGCAGTTCTGAAAGCTTGTAAGGAAAAGTAGTCTTGGGTTTGCCAGTATACCTTCTTTCATAGGGACTGTCATCAGGACCGCTTTCGGTGTATTGCTCAATAGGTAACAGAGTCTTCCATTCCTGAGCGAGGTAAATGTCAGCCAGATTCTTACCATTGAATTTCTCTGCCCACTCCGGAAGCTGTGTCATATAGTATGTACTCGAAATAAACCTGCCATTCTTTGCATCATACCAGTATGCTGCGTCAGCCATGTGTCCGGCAGGCAGCACAGCACCTCTGTCCTTTATCGAGATACCAATGACTTTAGACCGTTTCTGCGTGAATAGTTTTAATTCGTCTGTAACAGTAGATGACAGCATGCGCCAGGGTGAAACATCTCCGTTACCATTCGCTGAGCCAACAGGTTTGTGTCTCTGATCTTCAACGCAGTTTACTGTCTTACCCTTTTCTTTATCATAATAATCATTTCCGATTATGCCATGTATAGAAGGTGTTGTTCCGGTGTAGACCGAAGCGTGGCCCGGGCCGGTAATTGTCGGCATATAATTATAGTGAGCGTTCTTCAGCATAAATCCGTCATTCATCAAACGCCTGAATCCACCTTCTCCGAATTTAGCGTAAAACCGATGCAGGTACTCGTAGCGCATCTGATCAACCATAATCCCGACCATCAATTTGGGTCTATCCGGAGAACCTGACTGCGCAACCGAAATGGTGGAAACAGAAACTAAAGCAACAACACCGAGAATTACTTTTTTCATAATTGGAATTAATCGCAACAAGTTAATGAAAACCTTTTTTTCAGGATTATCCTTATGTAAATGGTTTATTATGGAATCATTGGCCGTTTCCAAACGATTTAGCCGGTTGATTATCTGATCCTCTACTATCTTAAACTTCTCAAGCAACCTTTACGTAACAGCTATAGTCTTTGTGTTGCCTCATAAGTCCAAGGTCCAACATCATTAAATACAAACCCCATGATCCGAAATTATCTGAAAGTAGCCTGGCGCTCCATCTTTCGTAATAAACTTACAGCTTTCATCAATATAGCAGGTCTGGCGTTGGCCATGGCTTGTGCCATGCTGATATACCTATTCGTTCAGGATGAAGTGAGCTATGAAAAGTATCACACAAAGGCAGATCGTATTTATCGTGTCACGCGAAGTTTCCATTCGCAAGAGGGTGTTCAAAACCTGCATTTGGCTACGGTAGCTCCACCGGTTGGTCCGCTGCTTAAAAACGACTTCGGGGAAATTGAAGTCATGGCGCGGACCATCAATTTCGGAATTGTTGTAAGTCTGGAAGAGAGCGGGGTAGTCAAAATATCCAACAATGAAAATCATCTGTTTGTAGCGGAGCCTGGCATCTTCAACATGTTTGACATTGACGTAAAATCAGGTGATCCCGCTAAAGCACTGGAAAGGCCTTTTACCGTAATGCTTTCTGAAGCGGCAGCAAAACGATATTTTAATGATGAGAATATTATCGGCAAAAGACTTCGTGCCAACAATGCTTTCGACCTGGAAGTAACGGGAGTATTTAAAGACTTTCCAAAGCAATCACACTGGCATCCGGAGTTCCTCGTTTCCTTTATCACCCTGGAGAATGATAATATCTATGGTCGCACCGGGCTTGAAACCAACTGGGGGAACAATGCATTTGAAACCTATGTACTCCTGAATGAAGGTGCAGATCCTGAAAAACTGGAGTCAGCCTTTCCTGCCTTTCTGGATAAACACTTTGGAAAATATGCTCACAGTGAATGGAATGTTGCCGCGGATTGGGTCGCCTCTAAATCAACACATCTTTATCTCCAAAAGTTAACAGACATACATTTACGATCTCACCTGGACAATGAGCTAGAGGCCAATGGAAATATCAATACTGTTTACATGATGAGTGCAATCGGTTTATTCATTATACTTATTGCCTGCTTTAATTTCGTCAACCTCTCAACCGCCCGGGCAACGAAGCGTGCGAAAGAGGTAGGCTTGCGAAAGGTAGTGGGCGCATTCCGTAATCAACTGATCGGACAATACCTGAGCGAATCTATACTCACCGCACTGGTGGCACTTCTATTCGCAGCAGTGCTTACCGCTGTAGGCCTGAACTGGCTTAATGATTTTGCTGAAAAAGAACTTACCATCAGCACGCTTACCGAGCCGGGCTTTATCGGGGGTGTATTGATTGTTGTATTGATCATCGGAACACTGGCGGGAATCTATCCGGCATTCATAATCTCCTCCTTTAAGCCTGCACTTACTTTAAAAGGACAACAACTTTCTGCCACCGGCAAGATCGGCATACGAAGAATACTGGTGGTTACACAGTTTGCCATTTCAACTGTACTGATCATTGCCACACTGATCACATTCCAGCAATTACGATATCTTAACGACCGTGACTTAGGATATACCAAAGACCAGATTGTAACGCTGGCTTACTACGGAGAACTGGCCGGCAGTTATGACGGATTTTATAATGAATTGACCAACTCCGGAAAGATCAGTAGCATCGCGCGCAGCTCACGTATTCCTACAGGGCGTCTGCTGGATTCGTATGGCGGAGCCAAAGTCTTAAAAGGCGATAGTCTGATCAATGTAGAAGCAGATCTGAAAACCATTGTTGTGGATGAAGATTTCTTTGAGACCTACGGTATTGATCTGGCAGCAGGCCGTAATTTTTCAAAGGAAATTCCAACCGATGATTCCCTGGCTTTCATTATTAATGAGGCCGCTGCCAAAACTATCGGCTGGAATAAGCTGGAAGAAAATATCAACAGGGAATTCCACTACAATGAAACGAATGGCAAGCTCATTGGTGTGGTTAAAGATTTTCATTTCGAGTCGTTACATCAAACCATTGTGCCCATGATATTTCTGGCACGCAGAGACAACTACAACGTGCTGTCTATGAAAATTGCCGTTAAGGATATGCAGGAAGGATTAGCGGTAATTGAAAAAGCATGGAAGTCATTCTTACCCGGAAAACCATTCGAATATACATTCCTCAGTGAGAGCTACAGAAACCTGTATGAAGCCGAGCAAAAACAGAGTCAGCTATTCACCACATTTGCCGGGTTAGCCATCTTCATTGCCGGATTGGGATTGTTCGGACTGGCAACCTTTAACACCTTACAACGCATAAAGGAAATTGGCATCCGGAAAGTATTGGGTGCTTCTGTTACCAGCATCCTGGCCTTGTTGTCAAAAGAAATTATCGTACTGGTATTGGTCGCAAACCTGATCGCCTGGCCGGTAGCCTGGTACTTCATGGATAAATGGCTGTCTACTTTTGCCTATCACACTACTATGAACCTGCTGGCCTACGCTTTTGCTGCTATAGCAGCGATACTACTGGCCATCGTTACCGTTGGCGCACAGACCTTAAAAGCTGCCCTGACCAACCCGGCTTCAACATTACGGTACGAATAGCGGGTATTGATGGAAATAAAAAAGCCTGCTGAACTCCCTCAGCAGGCTTTTTTACTTTGCCATATAAAATCTATATGGAATGCGCGCTAAAACAAGATGAATGCAATTAACGCCATCGAAATGGCAGAACTGGCAAACATGATTAGCAAACCAAGAAAGTGGTGCAGATTGATTTGTTTCATGGGCTTCTCTTCGCGGTTTAATCTCCCGTTAAATTGACATTAAATAATCAAAAAATGCAGTTTCAATCGATTAAGTACCACTTTAGACGCTTCTAAGGTCGGAATTTCCCGTCCAAATTCAATCGATTGCAAGAAAAAATGTTCTGAATGGCAACGTTTTCAAATTTTTCTATCGGTATTCTTCGGTTCTACCAAATAATCAATACCTATAAATTTACGGACATACGTCTAGGTAATGTCAGCAGTTTAAAAGTGATAAACAGCCAATTTGGCCTGAAAATGAGGTTTCAAAACTGAACCACCGGTCATAGTTTCCTGGAATTAACAATGGATAAGGTTTTGACGACAACAAGCATCAAGGACAACTCTTATGGATGCTTTTTCAAAAATCATTATCGAGGCCGTGGAAAAAACCAAAAACGCGGTCGTTAAAATTGATGTCTTCAAGCGAGACAAGAACAATGTACTCCGTGCGGCCGGATCAGGCTCGGGATTTATTTTTTCATCTGACGGATTGATCTTTACCAACAGCCACGTAGTTGATGGTGCTGAGAAAATCATGATCAGCTTATTGAATGAAAATGAGATTGAAGGAATTCTGATCGGAAAGGATCCCGATACAGACCTGGCAATCCTTAAAATAAACAGCGAGGGATATTCGGTAGCAAAACTGGGTGACGCCCAGCATCTCCAGATTGGTCAATTCATTATTGCCATTGGAAATCCCTATGGCTATCAACATACCGTAACCACAGGCGTGGTGAGTGCATTAGGCCGAACACTTCAAACCCAATCGGGCAGACTGGTAGATAATGTAATTCAATCCGATGCGGCATTGAATCCGGGCAATTCAGGAGGGCCAATGATCACGACTGATGGTGAAGTCATCGGAGTTAACACAGCGATGATCCAGGGAGCACAGGGGTTGAGTTTTTCGGTGGACATTAATACAGCCAAGGAAATTGCGCAGCAACTGATCAAAGATGGCAAAGTCTTCAAAGCCTATTTAGGATTGATGGTACAGGAAGTACAGATCAACGCCAAAGTAAAACAGCATTTCGATCTTAAAAACAAGAAAGGATTATTCGTCACTAAAATTGAAGAGAATTCACCGGCTGCACTGTCTCAATTAAAAGAAGGAGATATCATCATATCCTTCAACAATAAAGTGATAAACAGCTCTCATGAATTATTTAAAGAACTGAGCCGAAAAGAAATTATCACCGCAATAGATATCTCGGTGATACGGCATAATGAGCTTTTGAATTTCAGCGTGTTTCCGACAAGGAAGAGCTGATGCCTGCAGGGTTGACAAGAGGCAGTTGACAAAGTATTCATTGTCAATTGCCTATTGTCAATTGTTAACTGATTATCTCCATTTCTTCTTATAGTCCGAAGACCCTGAACGGGAAGATTTATTTCCATAACCTCTTCCTGAAGATCTTCCTCCACCACTGTTACCACCTCGTTTAAAGTCACGACCGGAACCCGATGAACGACCTCTTGAACCCGAGCTTTCCTTCCGTTCGGTTATTTCAACACGAACCTGTCTGCCTTTATATTCGATACCATGAATACCTTTCATGATATCTTCAGCACGTTCCTTTTCAACTTCAAAGAAAGAGTATGCACCTTTCAGGTCTATCTTGCCCAGATCCTTCTTGCCAACACCTGCGTAATCATCGATTAGTTCAATCAGTCTGGAAACATCAAGACCATCCATCTTACCGAGATTTATAAAGAAGCGGGTTCCGTTGGAATAACGTTCTTCCCCACCTCCATCGGCACGCTTTCCTTCTGCATTCAGATCCGGAGCATTGCGGTAGTAATCCAGAAAGCGATTGAATTCAATAGAAGCAAAACGCTTGATCAACTCCTGTTTGGAAAGATCTTTTAATTCTTCTTCAACAGCCGGGAGAAACTCTGCGATCTCACTTTCATTTACTTTTACTTCGTGCACTTTATGCATCAGGGCAAGCAATTGCTTCTGGCAAACTTCGGGGCCTGACGGGATCATCATCCTTTTAAAAGGCGACTTCAGCGTTTTTTCAATTTGCTTTACTTTGCCCAGCTCACGTTTGGAGATCATCGCGATGGATGCACCTTTCTTACCTGCACGCGCGGTGCGGCCGCTGCGGTGCGTATAGAATTCCATCTCATCGGGAATATTCAGGTGGATTACGTGAGTAATATCATCAACGTCAATACCGCGCGCTGCTACATCAGTTGCTACAAGAATCTGCAACGTACGCTGGCGGAATTTCATCATTACACTATCACGTTGCTGCTGTGTGAGATCCCCATGAAGAGCATCTGCATTGTATCCATCCTTCATCAGCATCTCCGCTACACGTTGTGTATCAATGCGGGTACGGCAGAAGATCAATCCGAATATTTCAGGATTATAATCCAGGATGCGTTTTAATCCCAGGTAGCGATCTTTCTCCTGAACAATAACATAGTGATGTTCAATATTTGCATTACCGGTATTCTGCTCACCTACCGTCAATTCAAACGGATCACTCATGTAGTTCTTCATGATGGCGCGTACTTCGCGCGGCATGGTGGCTGAGAATAACCACGTAGCTTTATCTTCCGGAGTGAATGAAAGAATTTTATCGAGATCTTCCTTGAAGCCCATGTTGAGCATTTCATCGGCTTCATCGAGCACAACATATTTAATGGTGCTCAGGTTAATAGCCTTACGATCGATCAGATCGATCAATCGTCCGGGGGTAGCCACAATGATCTGTGCTCCTTTTTTTACTTTACGGATCTGCTCACTGATACTTGCTCCTCCGTAAACTGCTACGATATTGAATTGCTTGAATTTTTCAGAGAAATTTTCCAGGTCACTGGCAATCTGAAGTCCTAATTCACGTGTTGGTGCGAGCACCAGGGCTTGTGTATTACGGCTTTCATCGTCTACTAATTCAAGCAAGGGCAAACCAAAGGCAGCGGTTTTACCTGTTCCGGTTTGTGCCAGGCCTACGAAGTCGCGGTTTCCGGTTAACAAAACAGGAATAGCTTTTTCCTGTATGGGCGTTGGCATTTCGAAGCCGATCAGCTGGACCGACTCAACCAAACCCCTGGACAGGCCCAGGGTTTCAAAAGATTTCATTCGTTATATGTGTTTAAAAGGGTAGAAAGAACACCCTTTTCTAAGTAGCACTGGCGGACTTGCCAGTGTTGGGTATTTCAATCTAAATAATTTACTTAGGCGGCAAAGGTACACTTAATAAACCAGATAATATTGCAATCCTGAAATATCAGTACAAGCCCTGTCATTAACTCAATTAACCCAAACAATATAGTGTTATGTTCAAACCACGCGCAATAAAAAGCATCCTCGTCCTGCTGCTTGTAGCGATCACCCTGATCCCTGCAACTGCCCAGCAAGGCGGAACTCGATGGGCTTCTGATGGTAATTCATATTACCGGACAGAACAAAATGAAATCGTACAGTACACGTTGCCAGCCAATACCAAAAAAGTGCTGGTCAGCAAACAACAACTGACACCGGCCGGGCAACCTGCTCCGCTACAAATCAATCATTACATTTTTTCACCTGATGAAAAGAAGATACTGATCTACACCAATACCTCTCGTGTTTGGCGTATCAACACACGCGGTGACTATTGGCTGCTGAATCTGGCTGACAACAGCCTGAAGAAATTAGGAGCATCAAGGCCTGCCTCTTCATTAATGTTTGCCAAGTTCTCACCGGATGGTACCAAAGTCGCTTATGTCAGTGAATACAATATTTATTTAGAAGATCTGAATACAAATGACATTAAGGCACTTACCACCGATGGTACGCGTAAGTACATCAACGGAACCTTTGACTGGGTTTATGAAGAAGAATTTGCCTGCCGGGATGGAATACGCTGGAGCCCTGATAGTAAGTCGATCGCCTTTTGGCAACTGGATGCCCGTGATACGAAGGACTTCTTTATGATCAACAATACGGACTCCATTTATTCCCAGGTCATCCCGGTTGAATATCCGATGGCAGGTGAAAAACCATCTGCGTGTCGCGTGGGGGTTATTGACGTTGCTACAAGCAAAACAAACTGGATGAATGTTCCCGGGGATCCCCGTCAGCACTACATCGTGCGCATGGAGTTTATTCCCGGCACCAACGAAATACTCATCCAGCAACTGAACCGGAAACAAAACGAAAGCAAGATCATACGTTGTAATGCTTCAACAGGCGTGGCCACTACCATCACCAGTGAAACGGATGCTGCGTGGGTTGATGTGTACACACCTGCAGGTGCTGAAGGTGCATACAATGTAGACTTTAAGCACAACATCGACTGGCTGGCCGGTGGAAAAGAATTTTTATGGGCAAGTGAAAAAGACGGATGGCGTCACCTTTACCGTATAAGCAATGATGGCAAAAAAGAAGTCCTGGTAACGCCTGGAAATTATGATGTGATCGCGCTCAAAAGTATTGATGAGAAAGGTGGCTACGTGTATTTTCTGGCATCACCAGCAAACGCCACACAGAAGTATCTCTACCGGATCAAGCTCGATGGCAAAGGAAAACCGGAGCAGGTAACACCAACCGGATTGTCCGGTACGCATAACTACAGTATCTCACCCACTGCCAAGTTTGCCACCCATACCTTTTCCAATGCCAACATGAAACCCGGAAGAGAGCTTATTGCATTACCCAAGCATACTGCGCTGAATGAAAAAGAAAGCATCAACGCACAGCTCAGCAAACTTCAGGAAGAGAAGACTACTGAATTCTTCAAAGTAAAAACAAAAGATGGTATTGAAATGGACGGATGGATGGTAAAACCAAAAAACTTCGATGCCACAAAAAAATATCCGGTAGTATTCTATGTATATACTGAACCCTGGGGACAGAATGTAACGGATAGTTATGGTTCATCACAGAATTTCCTGTATGCTGGTGATATGCGGGAGGACGGATACATTTATATTTCTCTGGATAATCGCGGAACACCGGTGCCTAAAGGTGCAGCCTGGAGAAAATCCATTTACAGGAAGATCGGTATTGTGAACATCCGTGATCAGGCTATGGCTGCTAAAGAAATCCTGAAGTGGCCCTTTGTGGATGCTGATCGCACAGCTGTATGGGGATGGAGCGGTGGCGGGGCTGCAACACTTAACCTGATGTTCCAGTTTCCTGAAATTTATAAAACCGGTATTGCTGTTTCTGCGGTGACGAACCTGTTTACGTATGATAATGCCTACCAGGAACGCTACATGGGTTTACCCCAGGAGAACCCTGAAGATTACAGAACAGGCTCTCCTCTTACCTATGCTAAGAATCTGATCGGAAACTTACTGTATATCCACGGAACTGGTGATGACAATGTACACTACCAGAATGCAGAGATGTTATTGAATGAATTGATCAAACACAACAAGCAATTCCAATACATGCCTTATCCGAACAGAACACACAGCATATCAGAAGGTGAAGGTACGTTTGAGCATTTATCCACGCTTTATACAAACTACCT
>DASXWH010000234.1:0-39224 GCA_036503775.1 Ohtaekwangia sp. | reverse complement strand
CCTCTTGGAATACCTCCAATGCCCAAAGCGATGTCCAATCCCAATGATCCGGTAGAAATGGCAGGTACGTCCATTACCTTTTCATCGCTTAATTTCATTACGGTTCCTTTTCCGTAGGTTTTTTCCAGCTTGTCGAGGGTTAACTGGAGGGCTTTTAGTTTCTCTTTTGCGTCACTCATATAGTTAGTTATTATTTTCTACGCTATTATAATTAGTTATCCGGAGGCAATGTACTAATTAAATTAGTATTTCAAATACTCTGCACCAGGATTTTAAAGATCACCCGATGTCCGGGCTTCACCTCACGGTTTATGTACAAAGTTGCCGTATACTTTTATCTTGCGGCTATAGATGAAAGGAATTTTTTATCCATGCGCTGGCGGTACGGAAGAATAATAAAGCGGACGCTGCTTGCCCTTCTTGCAATCCTGTTGGTATTGGTAATAGTCTTTTGGGACTTAGTGAGTTATGGTGTTCGTCAGGGGTATGGTCAGCTGAATATTGTCTGGAATGCCAGGCCGGTGGAAGAATTTCTGGCAGATCCTTCATTCCCCGATTCCCTCAAGGCTCGTTTGCTTTTCATCAACGAAGTACGCCAGTATGCGATCGATTCTCTGGGGCTGAAGGATACGGAGAATTACAAAACGTTATTTGATCAGAAAGGTGAAGAGATCATGTGGGTGGTGCTCGCCTGCGAACCTTTCCAACTGAAGCCAAAGGAATGGAAGTTCCCCGTTATTGGTGCAGTGCCGTATAAAGGTTTTTTTAACCGTGACCGGGCTTTTGAGTTGAAGAAAGAACTCGAGGCTGAAGGATATGATGTCATTGTCAGGAACCCGGGGGGATGGTCTACTCTGGGTTGGTTCACGGATCCGATCCTGAGTAAAATGCTTAATCGTAGTGAGGGTGATCTGGCCAACCTGATCATTCACGAGATGTCGCATGCCACTATTTTTGTAAAAGACAGTGTAGACTTCAATGAAAATCTGGCCACATTTATCGGTGATCGCGGTGCCGAGCAATTTCTGGTTCACAAGTATGGGATAACCTCCAGCGAGTATGTTACCTATATTCAGGAAGACAAGGATTATCTGAAGTATGTAGATCATATGCTGCGTGGTGGCAAAAGTCTTGACAGTCTGTACAATTCATTTCGGAGTACAGATTCGGTTAGTACTAAAAAAGCCGTGAAACAGGCTATGATCCGTAGGATCGTTGATGCTATGGATACCTTGTCGCTTGAACTTACAGAGCATCCCTCTGAACGCTTCAAAGACAAACTTCCCAACAATGCCTACTTCATGAATTTCAGACAATACCAATCCAAGCAGGATGTTTTCTGGAATGAGTTTGTAACAGACTTTAATAGCGACCTGAAACAATATATAAAATGGCTGAGCGGGAAGTATCCATTTTTGTAGCCGCTTCATTCGATTGCTGAAACGTATTGCGAATTACCGAATTGTTAAGACAGCTTAAGGAATTGTTAAGAAACGATTTCACGGTTTTAATGACCTTTTTTCTCTATATTTTTGAAACAAATAGTTGACCTATGGGAAACAAGCAAATGCACAAAGTGCTTGTCGTTGATGATGAAGAACCAATCCTGGAGCTTCTGAAATACAACCTTGAAAAAGGAGGTTATGAAGTGAAGACTGCTTCAGATGGATCGAAAGCGGTTGACATTGCCAAACGATTTGTACCTGACCTGGTATTGTTGGATATCATGATGCCCAAGATGGACGGTGTGGAAACCTGCCGCCTGCTACGCGATATCCCAGAACTGCAAAAAACATTCGTGGTGTTTCTGACAGCACGTTCGGAAGAGTACTCTGAAGTAGCCGCATTCGATGTAGGTGCTGATGATTATATCACCAAACCCATCAAGCCACGCGCGTTGATGAGTCGTATTAGTGCATTATTCCGCAGAGATTCTAAAAAGACTTCTCCTTCCAGTTTAATTTCCATTGGCGATCTGACCATCGATCGTACCAGTTATACTATTAAGGTGCTGGACAAAGAGATCAATCTTCCTAAAAAAGAATTTGAGCTGCTATATTTTCTCGCACAGAATCCGAATAAAGTATTCAGTCGTGAAGATCTGTTGCAGAATATCTGGGGCTCGGATGTTTACGTATTGGCCCGCACAGTTGACGTTCACATCCGGAAGGTGCGTGAAAAAATAGGAGAAGATTATATCACCACGGTAAAGGGAGTAGGATACAAGTTCAGCTTGAATTAATTTTCATCAATTCTGATCCGCTGACAGGTTCCTGAAAAGTTAAGACGATTAACGCTTAACAGATAACCGATAACGACTATCTTCCCGCATGGTTTACAGTTCCCGCGGACTAGCCCTTCTTCTGGCACTTTGCATTGCCCTGATCACAACGCTTTTTTTATCTCTTTTTGAAAGTGCCGATACACGGGTACTGGTAGTAGCTTTCGGAATCACGTTTTCAGGATCGTATTTACTGATCTTCATCGTTCTGGAATTCCTGGTTTTCCGGGAGATCAATAAAATTCACAAGCTGGTTGACAAACTCAAAAAGAAAGAACTCACCAAGCTGGATAAACAGAAGTCAGCACCGCTGAATCCGCTTAAGACCATCAATGAAGAAATATTCTCCTTTGCTGAATTGAAGCAAAAAGAAATTGATGAGTTGAAGAAGTTGGAGGCGTTCCGGAGAGAATTCATAGCCGATGTTTCACATGAACTCAAAACACCCATTTTCGCGGCACAGGGATTTGTTCACACCTTACTGGATGGTGCGGTCAATGATAAAAACGTTCGTACAAAATTTCTGAAGAAAGCAGCCAAGAGCCTGGATGGACTTGATATGCTGGTTCAGGATCTGTTGACCCTTTCACACATTGAGACTGGCCAGATTAAAATGCACTTTGAGAGCATTGATATGGTTAAGCTTACCGAGGAGGTCTTTGAACAGTTTGAGGGTAAGGCCGACAAGAAAGATGTGCAGCTTAAAGTAGAAAACCCCAGTCATAACAAGGCCCTGGTTTATGCCGACTGGCAGCGCATAAGTCAGGTGATGACCAATCTGATTTCCAATGCCATTAAACATTCTGATGATGGCTCAGAGGTAGTGGTGAGTTTTGATATCACCAAAAAGAATGTGGTCACGTATGTAAAGGATGCCGGTGAAGGCATTCCACAGGAGCATTTAACCCGGATCTTCGAACGTTTTTACCGCGTGGATAAAAGCCGCAGCCGCGAAAAAGGAGGTACCGGTCTCGGTCTGGCTATTGTAAAACACATCATGGATGGGCACCATTCAAAAGTGGAGGTAGAAAGCATGCCCGGCAAAGGATCAACTTTTAGTTTTAAATTGCCGCGCGTAAAACCGGAAGCAGAACC
Organism: Ohtaekwangia sp.; assembly: GCA_036503775.1. Lineage (GTDB taxonomy): Bacteria > Bacteroidota > Bacteroidia > Cytophagales > Cyclobacteriaceae > Ohtaekwangia. The sequence continues at coordinate 35,848 of DASXWH010000234.1, read as the reverse complement.
CGGTGATTAGCCTCCTTTGAAAAATTCCAAAATTCGATTTGATGAAATCATCCTTTTTGAGGATGATGACCTGGTGCTGGTGAATAAACCTCCGTTTCTTTCTACGCTGGAAGACCGTCAGGAAAAGATCAATTTATTAGGTCTGGCCCGGGATTATGTTCCGACTGCCCAGGTCTGCCACCGCCTGGATAAGGATACATCGGGGGTTTTGGCTATTGCTAAAAATCCGGAAGCCTATCGCCATATCAGCATTCAGTTTGAACATCGTGAAGTCACAAAAATATACCATGCTGTCGTTGATGGTGTCCATAATTTCCAGGATCAGCTGGTGGACCTGCCTATTTTAAAACAGGATGACGGGATTGTGAAAATCAGCAAGCGGGAAGGGAAACCTGCACAGACCTATTTTACGTCCCTGAAATCATACCGCAATCATACCTTATTAGAGTGTCGGCCCATTACCGGACGCATGCACCAGATAAGGATACACCTTTCTACTTTAGGGGCCTCAATAACCGGGGATGATGTCTATGGAGGTAAGCCCCTGTATCTATCTTCGTTAAAGAGGGGTTTTAATTTAAAGAAAGGCACTGAAGAGCAGCCCCTGATGAAAAGAATGGCCCTTCATGCATTTTCCCTTGAATTCGTTGATTTAGTTGGAAATTCGCATAAAATAGAAGCTTCATATCCTAAAGATTACCAGGTTTTAGTCAAGCAATTAGAGCAAAACAGTTAGGATTCTGGGTCTCTCCGATCAAATTCACGAGATCGGCTTGCATTTCAAATACCAGCAATTTACCTTTGTGTCCCTTTTTGAAAGGGGTGGTGTTTTTAATTGAATTTTTAACAACAAAATGGATCATAATAGCTATAAGACACTGAACGCCAACAAGGCTACAGTTGAAAAGAGCTGGATAGTGGTGGATGCCAATGCCCAGGTGTTGGGTCGTGTGGCCAGTCAGGTTGCCCGCATTATCCGTGGAAAGCATAAGACAAGCTACACTCCGAATGTGGATTGTGGTGATAACGTGATCGTTATCAATGCTGAAAAAGTAAGAATGACGGGTAAGAAGTGGACTGATCGTGTGATCTTTACGCACTCTGGTTATCCAGGCGGACAGCGTGAGCACACGCCAACGATGATCCGTTCCAAACATCCTGAGCGTCTGATCGAACATGCCGTTCGTGGTATGCTTCCTAAAAACAGACTGGGTCGCGAATTATTCAGAAGTCTGCATGTTTATGCCGGAGCTGAACACCCTCACACTGCACAACAACCAAAAGAAATAAAGTTCTGATTACATGCAGATCATCAATACAATAGGCCGGAGAAAAACATCCATCGCCAGAGTTTATGTTAAACCTGGAAAAGGAGATATCAAGGTGAACGATCGTGAATTGAAGGAGTACTTCATTTCTGAAATTCACCAGACCACAGTAAAACAACCTATCGTAGCGGTAAAGGCTGATGGCCAGTACGATGTTACCGTGAATGTAGAAGGTGGTGGAGTAAAAGGTCAGGCTGAAGCAGTTCGCCTGGGTATTGCCCGCGCTTTGGTTGAGTTCAATGCTGAGAACAAGCCTGCTTTGAGAAAAGAAGGTTTCATCACACGTGATTCCAGAATGGTAGAACGTAAGAAACCCGGTAGAAGAAAGGCAAGAAGAAGATTCCAGTTTAGCAAGCGTTAATCATTAAAGAGAATGGCTGAAAAATTAACATATCAGGATTTGTTGGATGCAGGTGTACACTTTGGTCACCTCACCCGCAAGTGGAACCCGAAGATGGCTGAGTACATCTTCATGGAGAATAACGGAATTCACCTTATTGACCTGAACAAAACTTTAGCTCGTCTTGATGAAGCATCTTTCGCGCTGAAAAACGTTGTACGATCTGGTCGCAAGATCATGTTCGTAGCTACGAAGAAGCAGGCTAAAGACATCGTAACAGAAGAAGCAAAACGCCTGAACATGCCGTTCGTAACGGAGCGTTGGTTAGGTGGTATGCTCACTAACTTTGCAACGATCCGTAAGTCACTGAAGAAGCTTTCACAGATCGAGAAGTTGATGAAAGACGAAGCTTTCAACAACCTGGCGAAGCGTGAGCGTTTGATGATCACCCGCGAGAAAGCAAAGCTTGAGAAATTGCTGGGTGGTATTGCTGACCTGAACAGACTTCCTGCGGCACTTTTTGTAATTGATGTGAAGCGTGAGCACATCGCGGTTACTGAAGCTCAGAAATTGAATATTCCTGTATTTGCGTTGGTAGATACCAATTCTGATCCAGGTGGTGTTGATTTCCCGATCCCGGCTAATGACGATGCTTTCAAATCAATCTCTATTCTTACCAAGTACATCGGTAAGGTAATTGAGGAAGGTTTGATGGAGCGTAAGAAGGACAAGGAAGACGCAGCCAGCAAGAAGGAAGAAGACGAAAAGAGAAAAGTTGACGAAGCTGTAGAAGAAGCTAATTAATTTGTCTATTCACCGATGTGTTTCCGAAACGGAGGCAAACTCGGTTGTGATATAACAATCAAACATCGGTCAACAGCCGATGTTTGATTTTTTATAAGGATACCCAAGCACACACACTTGCTCACACCAAATCGTATATCGTAGTTCGTAAATCTAAAATCATAAATAATATGTCCGCTATTTCAGCACAAGATGTAAACAAACTCCGCCAGATGACTGGTGCCGGTATGATGGATTGTAAAAAAGCCCTTGCCGAAGCTGAAGGAGATTTTGAAAAAGCTATTGAGATTCTGCGCAAAAAAGGTCAGAAGGTTTCTGCTTCCCGTTCTGATAAGGAAGCTAAAGAAGGATCTGTTTTTGTAAAGGTAAGTGATGATAAAAAAGAAGCTGTTCTGATAGCCTTAAACTGTGAGACGGATTTCGTAGCGAAGAACGAAGAGTTCCAGTCGCTGGGTAAGCTGATCGCTGAAACAGCAGCTTCTCAGAAACCCGCTACCAAAGAAGCACTTCTGGGTCTTAGCGCGGGCAGCCTGACACTCAATGATAAGATCGTTGAACTGGTAGGTAAGATTGGTGAGAAAATTGAGATCAGCGAATACATCCGTATGACAGGTGAAACTGTTGTTCCATACATTCACGCAGGTTCTAAACTGGGTGTATTGGTATCCCTGAAAGGTGTTAACGGAAAAGATGTAACTGAAGCCGGTAAAGATGTAGGTATGCAGATTGCCGCTATGAATCCGGTTGCTGTTGATGAAAAATCTGTCGATAAAGACATCATCGCAAAAGAACTGGAGATTGCCAAGGCACAGATCCTGGCGGAAGGTAAACCAGAGAACATGGTTGAGAAAATCGCTCAGGGTAAACTGCAGAAGTTCTTCAAGGAAACTACCTTATTACACCAGGCTTTTGTAAAAGACAATTCGAAGACGGTTGCTCAATACCTGGATAGTGTAACAAAAGGTCTTACGGTTGCTGAATTCAAGCGTGTAACAATCGCTTAACCAGCAAACAGAATAGAAAAAAAGCCCGTTCGATGATCGGGCTTTTTTATTTTTCATGCTGCAAAGAGCAGATGTTTCAGGTAGAGGTATCCGCGTATGGAGAACCAGAACGCAGCAACAAAGGCTACAAAGATCACGATCGCTTTAAGCAATGCTATCAATATATGGTTGTTGAAAAGTTGCTTATAAATCACCACCATGTAGATCAGGAAAACGAGGTGAAGAATGTGATTATTCATACTTACGGTTTCCGGAAACAAGAGGTATAGAGGAACGAAGATCAAGGATTGAGCAATGTAGAGCATACCTATGGCATAACTCTGCAACACCACATGCTCGGCAAAATTGTATCGCGGGCGCCAGAAGAACAGCCAGGAGAGCAGCGAGTAGATCGGCACGATCAGAAAGAGTCCCAGTAGTTTGGAGTTGCTTGCGGCAATCTCGCTGGCTTCACTCGCTTGTCCGGTTTGAACACGGCCGAGTGCTGAATAATATCCTGACTTGAAACTGGCAATGGCTCCCAGGGCTGATGTGATGACGATGAAGCTGATCGGATTAAAATATTTTTTTCGTCTTCCTTCCAGGAACTCTTTCACTACAAATCCTGGTCGTCTGATGAGTTCCTTTATGAGGAACAGAATACCTTTGTCGGCATGCGTCATCACATGAAAAAACTCATGGGCCAGGTGGCCGATGGTTATCCGGTGAGTCTCTGCTTTCTGGCCACAGTCAGGACAAAATTTAGTGTCTATCGTTGCGCCACAGTTTTTACAAATCATAGAGAGGTTAGGTGAGTTAAGGCTAGTTTGAGGTCTTCGGGTGTATCTATGCCGATCGTTTCCTGCTTTGTCTCTGCTACCTTAATTCTGAATCCATTCTCCAGCCAGCGCAACTGCTCAAGTGATTCTGCCTTCTCCAACGTTGAGACAGGAAGTTCGGTAAGTCTTTTAAGAATATCAGCACGATAAGCGTACATGCCAATATGCTTGTAGAAATGATGTTTTTTCAGCCAGTCATTTTCTAGTGTATTCCGGATATGCGGGATCGTTGAACGACTGAAGTAAAGAGCTTCCTGATTTTTAGAGAAGACCACCTTCACCACATTCGGATTGAAGACCTGTTCCGGGCTTTCAATTTGTTTGGCCAGGGTTGCAATTTCGGTTTCCCCATCCAGCAATTCTGAAAGGAGATTTATCTGTTCGGGTTGAATGAAGGGCTCATCGCCCTGAATGTTGATCACATAATCATAGGAACCTGACTGAATGGTTAATGCCTCATAACAGCGATCTGTACCACTTACGTGACTTTCTTTGGTCATACATACCGCACCACCAAATCCAATGACGTGATCAAAGATCTTTTGATTATCCGTGGCTACTACGGTGTTTGATATCCCGGGTGTTTTCTTGACCTGCTCATACACACGCTGTACCATCGATTTACCACCTATATCAACCAAAGGCTTGGCAGGGAAACGTGTTGAAGCGTAACGGGCAGGAATGATGGCCAGAATCTTCTTCATGCGATAACACGTTTTACTTTTAGTGATGTAGTTTCGTCATCCACTACTTCAATGGCTTCATCTTTCTCAATATATTCCCCCCGTGTGAAGGCGTCAAAGATCTTTCCGTCAATCAATACTTTTCCGCTGGGCCTGAGAATGGTGTGTGCTGTTCCTTTTTTTCCTTTCAGTGATTCTTTAACAAAGTTAGCTGTATAACCCTTGGTACTATCCTGGGTATCCATCAGGGCAATGCGACTGAAGCGCTTGCTCTGGAGCATGCGTGGAGCGGCAACAAAAAAAAGAACCGTGGCACCCAACATACCTCCTGAAGAAACTGCGATAGCGATAATAATGTCGTTCATGGCAACGAATTCAAAATCAAAAGCATCGTTGTTCACCATGATGAGTACCAATGATCCGATAATTACAATAACACCGCTGATACCTGCTATACCAAACCCCGGGATGACAAAGATTTCAACTGCGACCAATCCAATACCGATAAACAGCGCGATGATCTCCCAGTTTTCTGCTAATCCGTTCAGATAATACGGAACCAGGTATAAGACCAGGCCCACCAGCGCCATGGCACCAGGCAATCCCAGACCGGGAGCCTGGATCTCGAAGTAAATTCCTCCGAGGATCATCAGAATAAGTATGCTGCTGATGAATGGATTCAGAAAGAAAGCGATAATACTGTCTGCTGTTCCCAGTTCAAATTTTTCCTGCGTAAGATCAGCTATCCGCGCTGCCAGAAGATCTTCAAGCGTTTCAAATTTTCCCTCACAGTATCCGTGCTTAATAGCTTCGGAAGTTGAGAAGGTTATGATCTTGCCCGCTTTCTTTACGCCTTCAATTTCTACGTCTTCATCAACCATTCCTTCAGCAATGCGGGGGTCGCGTTTATTTTCTTCGGCAGTTGCCCGCATGAATGACCGCATTCCGGATTGATATTTGTCAATGGCCCTTTCACCATCACCAGTTACTACCGTAGCTGCACCAATACTCGCCCCCGGTGCCATGTAGATACTATCACAGGCTATGGAAATCAGTGCACCCGCAGAAATGGCATTGGAGTTCACGAAAACCCATACCGGCTTCTTGAAATCCAGCAGAAGTTTTACGATGTCTTTGGCATCGGTTAACGCTCCTCCATAGGTATTCATGTCGATAACAACAATATCCGCCTTAATGTACTCTGCGTGGTTAAGCGCCAGGTGAACATACCGCGTCATACGCGGATCGATTTCATCCTTTATCTCCATCAACATTACCTTTTGCTTTTGTGCAGACAAGGAAATACTTGTTATCAGAAAAAGGACGAGCAGTAATGCCTGTTTTTTCATGGTTAGGAATCTTACAATCTTCAATACCTTGCATAAAAATAACAATTAATAAAGAGTTGGACCGATCGCTCAGATTTAACTTTTCCCGGCTTTTTGAAGGAGTTATCTGGAACACGCTGGCAGTAGCAGAAAAGGACCTGTTGTTGCTTGAGATCCGGGACGCTGAAAAGAAGCAGGTGAAATTCAGTGCGCTTAACTTTGCTAAAAATGAATTCCTCTGGGCTGACAAATCTCTGGAAGAATCCTGGTGGGTCAATCTCAGTGCCGTTTCGGATGGTGTGATCCTGTATACGTTATACACCGAAACCAACAATCCAGACAAGAAAGCGCTTCTGGCCTTTCGTTTACAGGAACATAAAATGATCTGGTGGAATAATGACTTCTCCCTGATTTCCGTAATACAGGATCGGGTGCTGGGTTATGTTTCTAAACTCTCGCGGGAAACCGTGTTGGAGCTGCAATCCGGAAAACCATTGAATGTCGGGGTACATGATGCACCGGCACCCAAAAGTGATTTGTTGCGCCCCTTCCAGTATAACGACCAGACTGGTCATTTTGCAACCGTTCAAACTTTTTTACGGTCGAAACTAAATTTGTCGCCCATTATAGCGTTGGAATACCTGGAGTATGAATCCTTGATTTTCATCTCCTATAATGTGACGGAAAACGGTTTGGTGAATTATTTGTTGGTACTGGACGGGAGCGGGGCCGTTCTGTTGCATGAAAAACTGGATGAACCGCAGAAAGGAATCGGTCTGGATACTTTTTTCATCCTGAACGGTTGCTTATTTTTCGTAAAGAATAGAAGGGAACTGGTAAGCTACTTCATCGTATGATCAAACTTTTCATTTTAGCGGGTGCCTCATTTTTTCAACCGCAGCCTCAGGATTCTCTGGGCGTTGAAACCATCAATGGAAAACTTTTCGTTGTCCACAAGGTTGGTGAGAAAGAAACACTGTATGGTATTTCAAAACGTTATGGTACAACGGTTGATGCTATTGTTCAACACAATTCATCGGCTGCTGATGGGGTATTGGATATCGGTGAAATTTTAAAAGTGCCCTACGGCAAAACGTCAACCGCTGTATTGGCCTCACGTCCGGCTTCGGGTGGTGGAGGATTGATTCACGTAGTGACAGCCAAGGAAACGATCTTCTCGATCTCAAGAGCCTATGGTGTTTCTGTGGATGAAATAAAAAAATGGAATAACCTTCCGGATAATTCTATCAGCATTGGCCAGGAGCTGGCCATCCGTAAGCGGAATACGGTTTCCGCTGCCGAGACAACCGTAACTGAAACCACCAGTGCAACACAAACTGCTGCTCCCAAAGGGTTTCACACGGTAGAAGCGAAAGAGACATTGTTTTCCATAGCGGCTAAATACAGCGTTACAGTTCAGCAGCTGAAAGACTGGAATGGCATGGAAGGGAATGAATTGAAAATCGGGCAGCAGCTAAAGGTGTCATCCAATTCATCTACTCCGAATACTGAGGTAGTAGCAGCTCAGCAAACCGTAACTGAAACGGTCCACGTTGAAACTACGACACCCACGGCTACACAGAATACAAATACACAACCCTCGCAGGCTTCTGCGCGCACGAACGAACCTACCATCCGGATCTCCGAATCGCGGAGCGGAGATGAAATTCTGGAAGCCGGTCTTGCCGAGTTGATTGAAGGTACCGATGGAAACAGAAAGTACCTTGCGCTTCACCGCACGGCACCTGTAGGCACCATTCTGAAAGTGAAAAATGAAATGAACAACCGCGAAGTATTTGTCCGTGTGATGGGTAAACTTCCGGATAATGCCATGAGCGAGAAACTCGTTATCAAAATCTCCAAGTCGGCTTACGACAGGCTGGGAGCTATCGATCCCCGATTCAGGGTGCAGGTTACATACTATAAGTAATTCTTTTCAGTTATTAAGGATGTCTTACCTGAAGATGGTATGAAGGTATTCCTTACGGTTACTCTATTTATTTTTTCATTCGCTGCGTCTGCACAGAACCTGGTTCCCAACGGGAGCTTTGAGGAATTTACATCCTGCCCTGGTGATTTCAGTCAGAACAAATCCGAGTTCCGTGTAAAAGGATGGTGGTCTGCCACACAAGGCACCCCTGATCATTTCCATTCATGCAGTCGCGGTAATGCCAGCGTACCACATAACTGGGCTGGCGTGTCTGAGGCTTTTGATGGAAAAGGATTTACCGGCATTTACCTGTGGATGGATAACCATAAAGACTACCGCGAATACCTGCAGTGCCGGCTGACAACATCACTCATTAAAGATTCAGTTTACACCGTTGACTTTCGCTTTAAACTCTCTTCATATTCAAGATATGCTATAGATCGTATTGGATTATTTCTTACCGATTCAGCGGTTGTATCTGATCATGATGTTGTCATCAATGCAGTACCTACGTTTTCCCTGGTAAAGGATTCCGCATTAACACAAAAGACAGGATATTGGGAGAAGGCCCATTTTGATTACAAAGCTAAAGGAGGGGAGCAGTTTCTGGTACTGGGCAACTTCTTTACGAATGATGAGACAAAATTCTATCGGATTCAATTCACGCCTGATCAACAGGACATGCTTCAGATGAGTGCTTACTACTACATTGACGATGTTAAAGTGATCCAGCATTCTCAACGGTATGACGAGCTGCTTCCCGAATTTGAGCCACGGTTTGCCGAGCTCAACAAGACCTATGTTCTCAGAAATATTTTGTTTGAGTTCAACAGTTATAAGCTTCGGTCATCTTCCTTTGAAGAACTGGATGGCGTAGTGTTTTGGCTTGAACAACATCCAAATGCAAGAGTAGTCTTATCTGGCCATACAGACGATGTGGGAGGAACACGGTATAACCAGAAACTTTCAGAAAACCGTGCGAGAAGTGTTGCTGCCTATTTACACTATCAAGGGATAGCAGAGCAACGAATTGAAACAGCGGGTCATGGTAAAAGCAAACCGTTGATTGATAGCACAACGGAAGAAGCGAGAGAGCAGAATAGAAGAGTGGAGGTGCTATTCAAATTGTAGTCATTAGTCATTCGGGATTCCCAATGACTAATGACCATTGACTATTTTTAATGATGATGACCTCCCGGTCCATGCACATGTCCGTGCGCAAGCTCTTCGTTGGTGGCTTGGCGAACTTCCATGACTTCAACTTCAAAGTTGAGTTCAACACCAGCAAGAGCGTGATTCGCATCTACCGTTACGGAATCCAGACCAACCTCAGTAACGGTAACAACACCACCCTGATTGGTAGAGAACTGCATGCCTTTTTTTACTTCCTGATCACCAAAAGCTGACCGCGGAACTTTCTGGATCATGGAAGGATCCTTTTCGCCATATCCTTTAGCGGGTGTTATTTTCAGTTGAAACTTGTCGCCTTTTGCTTTTCCTTCAAGGCCTTCTTCCATGCCGATGATCAGGTTACCTGCTCCGTGAAGATAGTGAAGGGGTTCGCGTCCGGCACTTGAATCGATAACAGTACCTTCATTGTCGCGAAGGGTATAGTGAATGGCAGCAACTGTGTCTTTCGTAATTTTCATGCGTTGGTTGTTAATAGTGATTGAAAACCCAGGAGATGTATGGTAGCGCAATATGATTAATACAGCACAGGATACTACCTCGCAAGGGTCTCAAAAGTAACAAAAGGGGTCAAGGTATTACAGGGTTTCTTTGTTAAACTATAAATCGTTTCGGTCAGGCGGATCATAAGCATGGTATGATCAGTTAGTTAACAAAACGGTCCCCATTTTTATCATTTTAGGGCACCAAATCAAAGGTTTCCACAAACCTTTGTCCTGCCTTCTTTGTGCAATTTGCCTGCGTTAACCTTCATTAAATTTTCGAGAATGATGAGATCAATACACGCAATCCGGCAAATATGGACACTCCTTAGCGTTGGCCTGATCATGTGGGGGCCTGTCCATTCGCAGAACCTTATTGATAAAAAGGCTACTCCCCAAACCCAGGCCTTATTTTCAAATCTGATCCGGATTTCCGAACAGGGTATCTTATTCGGGCACCAGGAGACCGATGCCTATGGTGTGGGCTGGACAGGTATTCCTGGAAAATCCGATGTGAAGGAAGTATGTGGTGCTTTGCCTGCTGTACATGGTTGGGACATAGGCCGGGAGGAAACGGATAAAAATGTAGACGGTATTGAGTTTGTTAAGATCCGGCAGTGGATTAAAGAAACCTATGACCGGGGCGGAGTCACGGCTATTTCCTGGCACGTTGACAATCCAACGACCCTCGGCAATGCATGGGATACCGTGGCTTCCGTGCGCCATATTCTGCCTGGAGGAAAAGATCATCAGAAATTTGTAAAGCGACTGGATCACATCGCATCTTTTCTCTCGTCACTTAAAAGCGGATCGACTTACATTCCGGTTATCTTCCGCCCCTATCATGAACATAATGGAAACTGGTTCTGGTGGGGTAAAGGACATTGTACTGAAACGGAGTATATTCAGCTGTGGCGTTTCACCGTTGAGTATCTCAAAAATGAAAAAAATCTTCATCACCTGATCTATTCGTTCTCACCAGACCGGGGCCGTTTCAATATGGATGATGTCAGAGCATCTTATCTCTACGCTTACCCGGGAGATGATTATGTAGATCTGCTGGGATATGATAATTACATGGATGTTGGTATAGCCTGGAATAAAAAAACACAGCGGGAACAGCTTGCTGATCTGGTGAAAGGGCTTCGCACACTTTCTGATCTGGCTAAAGAAAAAAAGAAAGCCGCTGCGCTAACAGAAACCGGCCAGGAGGGCATTACGAACCCGAACTGGTTTACACAAACCATTCTAAACCCGCTGAAAGAAAATCCCGATATCAAACTTTCATTTTTTATGGTGTGGCGCAATGCAAATACCAAACATCACTACGCACCGTATCCGGGTCATGCGTCTGCTGATGATTTTGTGGTATTCTATAAAGATCCATATACGTTGTTTGAAAATGATATTCAAAACCTCTATACCTCCGGAAAATCATTAGTGAAATAAAACTTCCGGATAGTTTAACTAAAACCAATCCCATGTACTAACAATTGTCAATTGTTCATTGAAAATTGTTAATTGCCGACTGGTAATTAATAATTACGAATGGAATTGACTTTTTTAAACACCGATTCAAAGCTGCAAACCTTTAACAAGGTGCAGGCTTATCTCGATTCAAATGGATTGAAGGTAGTAGCAAAGGATTTCGAACGTCCCTGGGGTGGCTTTTTTGTTATTGATGAATCTCAGGCGAAGCAATTCGCGCAACAATTTTTTCCCGGCATTGAAATCAATGAATTGAAAATAAGCGGTAAGCTTAGTCCGAAGATCCTGATGGTACAACCCAATAAACGCTTATCCTGGCAATATCATCACCGCAGAGCAGAGATCTGGAAACTCGTTGCGGGTGAGGCTGGCGTGATTACCAGTTCCACCGATCAGGAAAGATCATTACAGACATTAAAACTCAATGAGATCATCCGGTTGGAATGCGGCCAGCGTCATCGTTTGGTTGGACTGAAGGGTTGGGGAATGATCTCCGAAATATGGCAACACACGGATGCAGAAAATCCTTCCAATGAAGATGATATTGTAAGAGTACAGGATGATTTTGGAAGGTAGGTTTCAGAATGGATGGATTTCCCGCACAATCTGAAGCACCGGTTTTTTATCCTCTTCATAAATCATGTTAACTTCGTACATCAAAAGACACACTTATGAAAATACTTATTCAGGCACCCGACATTAAACCACAACCTGAGCTGGTTGATTTTGTAAATGAAAAAGTAAGCAAGCTGGAACGATTCAGCGATGAAATACTGGAAAGCCGCGTGTTGCTTAAAATGGATAAGTCCGACAGCCGTGAAAATAAGATCTGCGAGATAAAGCTTGTTGTCCGTGGTCATGATCTGTTTGCTTCACGTCAAAGTAAATCATTCGAAGAAGCGACAGCAGAGGCGGTGGAAGCCTTACGGAAACAAATTGAATCCAGAAAAAAATAATTCCTGATTCTATAAAGAATCTGTTGAGCTCAGCGTTCTGGAACTTGAAATCAGAATATGAATAAAACTATAATCATAACGGGAGCAGCCGGCAATCTCGGACAATCGGTGGTGAAAAAATTTGTTGGCGCTGGCTATCGTGTTGTCGCTACAGTCTCCCCGGGTAAGACATTGGGATATGCTGTATCAGGAAATATTGATGTGTATGAAGCTGACCTGACGAATGAGGCTTCTGTGACGAAACTGGTCAGCGAGTGGATTGTAAAGTATAAAACAATTGATGCTGTTGCATTATTGGTAGGTGGGTATGCATCCGGAAATATTCAGAATACCGATGGTAAGATGTTGAAGAAGATGATCGCATTGAATTTTGAAACAGCCTATTATACGGTGAGGCCATTGTTCAATCACATGATGACACAGACTCACGGTGGACGAATTATGGTGGTAGGTGCCCGAACTGCCATCAAACCGATGGATGGAAAGGAGTCTTTGGCTTATGCCTTGTCTAAGTCACTGATATTTCAACTGGCTGATATTTTGAATGCTGAAGGTGCAAAGAAAAATGTAGTGGCTTCGGTGATCGTTCCGAGCACTATTGATACACCTACGAATCGTGAAGTCATGCCAACCGCTGATTTTTCGAAATGGGTGAATCCGGATGATATTGCTGAAGGGATGATCTACCTTTGCTCAGACCCTGCTACACCGCTGAGCAATCCAGTGTTGAAGATGTATGGGAAGTCCTGAATCATGACCGCTTCCTTTCATTATTCTGTTGAAGGAACCGTTCCCATTCAATCGCCTGGCTGAAAACAAAAAAGTCTGAAATATCCAATCGCTCAAGAATCATCTGATTGATGGCTTTAGTTTGAAGCGCCTCCAGCGCTTCAATACGCTGTACCAGTGTGAATGTCTGATTCCGTTTAATGGCGAGGTATTCCTGAAAGTAGACATCAATGCGATCTTTCTTTTTACGTGAGATATAACTACGGAAAGACTGGATAAAACCAAAAGCCAGAATCAACAGAGATATGATCAGACCATAATATTCGGCATGGCGTTCGAGGAAGGTAGGTTCATTACGTTTCAGATAGTTGATGGTTGCGGTATGCAATGGGAAGTTAAGATCTCTTGTTTTAAAGTCTTCACGAATGGCCATGTAACTCTTATCGTGGGAAGTGAAGTGAACGCGGTTTTCATAAAGCATGCTTACAAGATCGTATAGTTCGGTTTTATCTACAGATGATCCGGTGAGCAGGAATGCAGTTGATAATAGTGTGTTGATACCCTTTGTTCCCTGCCCGGCATAACGGATAGGTAGCGTGAGATTACCCAGACGCGGTTCCATGATACGCGTATATTCAATGAATTCTTCTTCCATAGAATACAGGTCCCATTTTTTAGCCAGGAATTGCTTCACGATTGGCCCTGAAAATGTTCCCCATACAGGTATAATTGTGGCATGTGCGCTGTCAGCAACAAATTCGTATCCATGGACATTCAGTAATTCCATTACCCGTTGAAGTCCTATGTACTGTTCGCTCAATGTATCATTTACTTCAAGGTGGATCCGTGAATTTTCCAACAGGTCAATGATCGACCGGGGTTGAGTCGGAGGGGCCTTGGGAGTACGGTAAAAAATAAAGAGACCATTTTCGAACAACGGCATGACCGTGCGAAGTTCGCGTGATGATTCTCCCAGGTGAGTAATCATTCCATCAGAATGTGAAAGGGTCATGGTAAAGTCGGCCTTGCCTTGAGCTACCATGGTGGCAGCCTCCACACTCGAACCGACACGAATGATCTCAAGGGTATAGCCTTTTTTTGAAAACAATTCCTGGCATAACAGGGCACTGTTTTCATACTTTGAATTGTTGGAAGCGATAGCGATTGACCATTTTTTCCTGGGGCCCGAGGAGCAACCAAAAAGGACTAAGCAGGACAATAAAGTAAGGGAGAGGATTCTGACACACATCTTTAACTTGTTTAATGAAATTTACTAAAATTTGTGCTTCTGAACCTTGTCTTGTTGATGTCTTGTTTGCCATGCTTCGGATATCGTTCTTTACCCTATGACTAAGGCGGCTTCCCGGTTTCGAAAAATATTCTGGCGTGTAGTGAAGATCAGTGGAATCATTGCGGCTGCTATTCTCTTTTTGTTCACGGTCATATCCTGGATTGTATTTGAAAACAAAAACACCTGGTTCCTGGAGCAATTCCAATCGTACCTGGATGAAGAACAATCTGGGCAATTAGAGATTGAATCCGTCAACCTGAAATTGCTGAAGAACTTTCCTGATGTTACCCTTGAGCTTAAAGGAATAAAATATTTTGAGCATCGTGATTCTTTACGGACGCCCGGAGAACAACCTATCCTTTACGCTGAACATCTTTTTGTAGCTGTTGAATTGTTGCCACTTATGAATGACGAAGTTAGGGTATCCGATATCAATCTTAGCCGGGCCAAAATTAATATTGCTGAGCATCGGAAGGGCGTACTGAATATCGAACTGGCATTGGCTCGTCCGTCAAAACAAAAGATTCAAAAAAAAGATACTTCTGAAATACGTAAGAAAAAAACCACAGCAACGCCTGCCAAACCGAAGCCCACTAAACCGAAAGCAAAAACGGAAGCAAAACCTGCACCTGTCATACAGGTGGATCTTGAATCGGTAAACGTGAATGATGTTCAGGTGAACTGGATCGCATTTCACGCTTCAGACACCTCAACGGTGTTTATGGAAACTATGGAGGCTGAACTGATCAACAATGGAAATGAGGTTCAGGCCAGCGTGTATACCGTTAACCATGTACAGTCCCTGCATGTTATGGGTTCAGTAATGCCACCCGGTGATATAGTCCTGGAATCAGCGTTGCAATATGATCGGAGTAAACAACAGCTAACGATACAGGAAACAACTCTGCAGTATGATGTATTCTCCATGTCAGTGTCAGGTACCTTTGCAGCAAAGAATAAAATGCTTGATCTTAAACTCGATGCCTCATCGAATGACCTGGAATTATTATCAGCGATCATACAACCGGATGTACTTCATAAAAATCCTGATCTGTTAAAGCAAGGAGATATTTACCTGCAGGGAAGAGTGTTTGGTGAACTAAAAAACAGGCAACCCCAGTTTGATATTTCCTTTGGAGTTAAGGGACTTACCTTTAACCTGCCCAAAAGTGAAGGAACTTTCCGGAATATTGGTTTTGAAGGAAGATTTATATCCGGCAACGCAGCCGATTATTCGAAGGCTGTGTTTGAAGTCAAGAACCTTCATGGTCAGTGTCCCGGTGGATTTGTCAAAGGGCAATTTCTCCTGAAAAATTTTGTTGACCCTTTTCTCCATTACAATCTGGATACGAAATTAAAACTGGATGGATACGATCAGATTTTTAAAATCAATAGCGTCAAAAATCTCGAAGGCACGATTGCAGCGCAGGCAAATTTTCAGGGCCCACTCAGAGATTTAGCCACACACCATGCTGATAGTGTTCGGTCCAGTTCCATTGTGCTGGACAATGTATCTTTTGTACTTGCAAAAAATGGTCAGCAGGTTTCTGGTTTGAGTGGAAAGATCGATAACAAATACAATCGCGCCACGATAGACCAACTTACCTTGCGTTATGGAAAAAATGATGTTACGCTGAACGCCACCGTAGATAACCTGGTGTATTTTCTCATCAAAGGAGAAAGTGAAATCAATGTGTCTGGAAATTTAAAATCCCGCCAGTGGTTTACCAAAGATTTTATCCTGGATACTTTGCAATCCGCAGCGGTGCAAGACCGGATCACAAACCTGAATATGGACTTTCAGTTAAAGACACAGGGTACGTCCACGGATACACTCAACTCTCAAAAGGTTTTATTCAAGGTATCAACCCTTTCGGCAACCTTTGATAAACTGGCTGATATCAAAATGCTGAATGCACAAGGTGAATTCGGAAATACACCTGATGGATTCAAACTTACTCTCCATGAATTGACGACTAACCTGCAAAACGGAAACGTGCAGGTAGCGGGAGATCTGGTTATTCCCCGGACACGTACATGGAAATTTAATTCACGTCTTACCCTGGAAAAATTTCCCTGGAATTACATCCGTGATCTGTCCGCAGAAATACAAAGCGGTAAGGAACCCGCAGCAAAGAAATTTCCCTTGTCTAAAATGGAAACGATTACTGGCACCATTGACCTATCTGCAGCAATAATCACCTATCCATTCGATATTACGGAATTAAAGGTGCGGAACAGTACAGTCCGATACCAGATGCCGGATGCCACAAGTATTTCGGCAAAGAAGATCGATATAGACCTGGATGAGCTGGCCTTCAAACATCCGGAAAATTCGGGTGCACTTACAGGTCTTCTCCGTACCAATGGTGTTATTCGCTGCAAGCAACTCAACATTCCTGGATTGACTCCGGGTGACGTAGAAATGAATATTAAAGGCGCTGATGACTTGCTGGATATTGTATTCACCCGAACAGCACAAAAAGCTAAAAGGGAAGGCGGAGACCTCTCTATGGATATTTCAAAGAAAGAGATTGCCTGGCATTTACACTATGTTGTTGAAGACGCAGACCTGGAAGTTCTGATAAAACGATTTTATAAACACAAGCTGATGAAAGGTTCTATAGACTACGCCCTGAACCTTCGTACCTATGGTTCTCAATGGTCTGTGATAAAACAGAATCTGACCGGTGACATTGAGATCAAAGGGGAACATCTCAAACTGTATGGAATAAATGTTGATGACGCGTTGAAGAAATTTGAAAAGAGCCAGAATTTTAATCTCACGGATGTGGGTGCTGTAATCATTGCCGGGCCCATGGGGTTAGCAGTTACCAAGGGAACTGATTTTGTTACACTGGCAACCATAAGCCATGATTCTCTCCATCACACTAACGTGCAAACCTTGCTGGCGCAATGGAAGCTGAAAAACAACAGCATTACTACAACAGATGTTGCGTTGGCTACATCTGAAAATCGCATTGCCTTTAACGGACAGATTGATTTTACCAATGATTCCATTCCCGGCCTCACCATAGCTGTTGTGGATAAGAACGGTTGCAGCCTGATGGATCAGAAATTGTATGGTAAGATCGGAGCGTTGAAATACGGCAAGATCAATATTGCTAAAACATTGCTGGGATCAGTGATCAATTTTGTCAATGCCGTGGTGGGCAAAGATTGCCAGCCGGTTTATACCGGAAAAATTAAAGCCCCTGTAAAATCCGCAGGGTAGTAAAACTCCTAGGACGTTGCTTATTTTATTTCGGAGTATAGATCTGGAACTGCCCGCTGCAGTGCAACAGGTTCATCAGGTGGAGCAACCCGCTGTAATACCTTCCGCCAAACGAATCAGGTATGGGTTGCTTCCATAATGCTTCCACAAAATCTTTTGCCAGTGGATGCGTAGCAGCAAGGCTTGCAACTGCATTGGTAGCCACTAACCCTTCGGCATGCCCTTTATTTACAACCTGTCCGTCAAGTGTGTATACACTTCCATATGTATTCATTCCCTCGCTGTGGAAGAATGCCTGTATCCGATTGCTTAAGGTTTGCTGCCGCGGATCTTTTTGCCACCACGACCAATCCACGCTCCAGTTCATTGCTGTACGCCACGAGTCATAAGCAAAGTTTTTAGAGTTTGGATTGAATTGAGTGACCACTGGTCGTCCATCGAAATGACCATAATCAGGGGCAAGACCTGTTTGAGGATGCGTTGCCTTGTTGAAATAGTTACGGCTTGTATCGGCTGCTGCTGCCCAAAAAGCTCTGTCACCTTCAGGACCCCAGCGTGCCCAGAGTTCATAAAAGTGTGGCAGATGATACGAAGGGTCAGAGAAGGCGCGGCCACCGCTGTTGGGTGCACCATTAGGAACAAAGAGGATCATCTTCCTGTCTTCATTCACCATTGGTCCTACGGTTTCCGTTCTCCGTATGGTAGGACCAGTTTTTTCAGGATGGTGGCGCATGGTTGTAAGAATTTTATCAGCCCATGCTTTATAGTTATAAATACCTTCGCCATTTCCCCACCGTGCAGACGCAAAGTATAATGACATGACGAAATACTCTTCACCATCGGATGCAGGTGTTTCTGAGTTTGGTGTTCCGTCACGCTTCAGCGACCAGGCAAAGTAGCCCTCGCAGGGATGGGCAGGATCACTGATGTACATATGCGTAACAGAATAATTCCAGAGTGCATCGAATTCTGATTTTTTATTCAGTTGGACAGCGATCATCATGCCGTATGACATGCCTTCACTCCGGATGTCGTTATTATTGACGTCAAGTATATAGGCCTTCTCTCCATATGAATTCTCACCAACAGGAAAATATAATTTCTGAGTGGCTGAATCCCCATGAAACAGTTGTTGAAAGGCAGCGGTGATTTTGGCGTTTATTTCCGGTTCTGTATGTCCATTTTCCTTGAAAAGATTTCGATACTGTTTTGTTGCATAAGCTCCTTTGCCATCATTCAACGAGGCTGTTCCTGAAGATTTAGTCTTTGGAGAGCATGCAGCAACAAGAAGCAGCAACAAGAAAATGCATGTTTGTTTACAGGTGAAAAGCAGGTTGTTTTTCATGTCGGGTGATTTAGTTATGCTGCACCTTTCCGGGAAAGTCAGGCTTATGTAAAAATGATTCTTTGTTTTTACTTTTAAAAGGCTTGTCATCTGAAAGCCACGATCTGAAGGATAATCGATGATTTAGCCGTGATTGCGGAGTCTATGGCATCAATTTTTAGCTTGTTAAGCAAACAGTCTATCATATGAAAACACAACAAAAGAAAGATGGGCCAAAGGATAAATCCTATGTGAACAAGTCCCAAAAGCACGAAGTGACTTATGAGAAGAAGCGTAAGACTCCAGCTAAAAAATTCGGCAGTAAATAGAAGTTCATGAAACGAAAATTGAAAGCAGTTCTGCGCAGAGGGAAACGTACGGCTTCTGTAAAGCGCGATGCGGATAAGAAATTCACATCGTACGACACGTCAAAAACACAAACGGACACGTATCAAAAAGTTCGTGAGGAGCGTGAATCGCCACGGGAAATGGAGCGATTTAAAAAGTCAAAAAGTTCAAGGCCTAAAGTCTAAAGTTTAATGCAACCAACTTGAGACTTTAGACCTTAAACTTTTCAGAATCCGATCGAGTTTCCTCCGTCTACCGGAATCACCGTTCCGGTCATAAATGTTGATTCGTCATTCGCCAGGAAGTAAGCTGCATTAGCAATATCTTCAGGAGCCCCCATTTTGCCCATAGGTGTTCGGTTAATGGCGCGCTGTTTTCTTTCCTGATCAGTTTCAAAAGCTTTTGCCGTCATGTTGGTGACGATAAAACCCGGAGCGATACAATTCACCCGGATGCCTTTTGGAGAAAGTTCGGAAGCCATCGCTCGAGTCATTCCCTCAATAGCGGTTTTGGAAGCTGAATAGGCAATGACTTTCGGTAGTCCGTACTGTGCGGCCATAGAGCTGATGTTTATAATGCTGCCACTTTGCTGCTTAATCATGACTTTTGCTACTTCGCGTGTGAGGCAGAATACGCTGGTCAGGTTTGTGAGAATGATGTTTTGAAAATCTTCGTTGGTAACATCAATAATTTCTTTCTTCTGGTTAATACCCGCGTTGTTGACGAGGATGTCGATCCGGCCACTGTTTTGTGAAGCAATATCTTCAACAAGCCTGGGAACATTATTCAGCTGCGTAACATCAAAGGAAAGAGTGCGTGCATTATCTCCCAGAAGCCCTTGTGCTTCGCTAAGTTTCTTCTGATCTCTTCCAATGATATAGGTGATGATATTATTCTCTGTGAATTTTTTAGCAATCGCAAATCCAAGTCCGGAAGCTCCACCCGTTACGATGGCAATTTTTTTTGAGGTTGACATGATAGGTTACGGTTATTCGTTCAATTTTAATCTGCAAAAGTAATTACCATTGCGGTCGGATACCAGGGGCATAAGGAAATGATAATTTTTCATAATGCTCCAGTGAATATTTAGGTTTGTCGAGTCCGTTCGGAATGGGTAAATGTGAATACGATTGAAAATAAGAAAGGCATGCATCCCTCCACCAGACAGCTTCTTTTTCCTGTATAGAAAGAAAATCCTTTACCATCCAGAATCGTTCAGCATCAACCTTTCCTTCGAGACTATTCCATTCTTTCTGCATCTTACGAACGGCATTGACACCATCGTTATACGCGTAGCAGATTTCATCCCAGAGTATTCTTCCGGATTTAACTTTATAGGTCCACGGAAGATGGTGAAACCATAGCAGGTATTTTTCAGGACACGTTTCGAGAGACTCCAACTGTTGCTTTACCGGAGCAGCATATTGATCCAGCGCTTTACTTCCGGTGGATGTACGGTTGAAGCCTATTCCGGCACTGTCAGCTTTATGATAGTATACAGAAGTCCAGTCAGCACGTCCTTTATTGATCCATGGACCAGGACCATAGTGATGGTTATATCCCATGATATGATGCAGTCCCAGTGGTGTCATGTAATTGACTACCGCCTGATGAGAAGCCAGTAACATGCTTTTTACAGCACTGATTACTTCAGCTTTGTTGGAAAAGGTCATTCGGGTCCATTCCTCTGCAATCTGGTCCGGTGTAAGTTGATGATCCCAGGCGAGTCGTCCATAGCCATACCAGTTAGCCTGACCCATCTGATGACCGCACCAGTTACGATCATTACCAATGTTAGCAACTCCAGCGATGCCGGTGAGCGTATGATTGTCGAGAGAACCATCAACGACTTTTGCTACCGTTGAATTTTTTCCATTGACATAAGTATCTGTATCCAATACTTCCTTAAAAAGTGAAGGAAGAAAAACAAGGTGCGTAGCAAAGCCCAGGTACTCCTGGGTAATTTGAAACTCCATCATGATAGGTGTTTTGGGCATGGCACCAAACAGGGGATGGAAAGGCTCGCGTGGTTGAAAATCAATCGGGCCGTTTTTAACCTGTGCCAGCACGTTATCGCGGAAGGTTCCGTCCAGCGGCTTGAATTCATTATACGCTTGTTTGGCACGGTCATCAGGTACGTTATTATCATAGACAAATGCACGCCACATCACAATGCCGCCAAAAGGTTTTACGGCATCGGCAAGCATGTTGGCACCCTCTGCATGTGACCTACCATAATTTTGAGGGCCAGGTTGTCCTTCTGAATTTGCTTTGACCAGAAATCCACCAAAATCAGGAATGAGCTTATAGATTTCAGCAGCTTTATTTTTCCACCATTGTTTTACTTCATCGTCCAGCGGATCAGCTGTTTTAAGTCCACCACTTTCAATAGGAGCGCTGAAGCGCGCGGTGAGGTATACTTTAATCCCGTAAGGCCTGAACAGATCTGCCAGGGCAGCGACTTTTTTCAGGTAGTCTTCTCGCAGAATCAGTGCATTGGCATTGACATTGGTAAGTACGGTTCCATTAATTCCGACAGACGCATTGGCCCGGGCATACTCAACGTAACGAGGATCGAGATAATCGGGAAGTTTATGCCAGTCCCAAAGCGAAAAGCCGGCAAAGCCACGTTCAATAGTCCGGTCCAGGTTATCCCAATGATTCAATACACGTACTTTTATTTTTGGAGTACTTATTATCGCCAGACTTGAAATGTTCTGTTGAGTTTGAAGTAATCGTAAGAAATGAAACGCTCCGTACAGTAAGCCCTGTTGATGGTTGGCAGTGACAACTATTACCTTCTTGCCCTGTACCGTTGTAGTATAAATCCCGAAACCTTCTTCACCAGCGGATTTTAATTTTTCGGATAGATTCAAGGGAGAAAGTAATGGCGATGAGTTGAGGGCAACGAGTAATGTTCCGGCCTGAATTGTCTTGGTAGAAGGATATGACTTTCCGAGCAGACCCTGCAATCCGGAAGTCAGTTCGCGACTAATCACTTCATGCGTTGGGGAATTGCCATCAACATAAAAGTTTTTAACGGACTGGGTGTAAATTTTTAGTTGCTGAGCATCCTGGATCTGATCATAGCGAAGCCAAAGTCTGTATCCGTCTTCGGCTGTCACTGTAAAGAAGGCAGCGCAAAGCCACGCCACTAAACCGAGAGTCAGTTTTCCCATAGCGAAGAAATTTTATTTTTTTCGTATTGACGATTGACGGATAATCAGGTTATGACGTAACACCAGGGTGTTCAGATTAGCCGAAGGTAAATTGTTCAGGGTATTAATGAGTGTAGTGGCAGCAATCTCACCCATTTCATGACCGGGATAATGAATCGTAGAAAGGTTGGGTTCAATCACTCGGGAAATAGGATCATTATTAAATCCGACCACTGCAATTTGTTCCGGTACTTTTATGCCTGCCTGTTTGAGTTCACGGATACAGGCAACGGCTGACGTATCATTGGCTGCGAAGATACCATCAGGTAATGGAGTCATTTTCAAAATTTGCTGAGCTGCTTCTCCTGCAGCCTGGTCACTCAGGTTATTTATGATAACGCGTTCCGGGTCATAAGCAATGCCGCGCTCCGTGAGTGCCTGCCGGTAACCCTTCAGACGATCTGCATATACATTACGATTTAAGTTACCACCGATGTATACTATGCGGCTACAATCCTGATCCAGTAAGTGCATGGTAGCATCAAACCCTGCTTTAACATTGTCGATGATAATGCTGGTGCATTTGGTATGGTCAGCTACGCGGTCAAAAAAGATCACAGGAATATCCTTTTTCAGAATATGATTAAAGTGTTCAATGTTCTCAGTGTCATACGCTAATGAAATGAGCAAGCCATCCACCCGGCTGTTGAACATGGTGTTGAGAACAGCCACCTCTTTTTTAAACGCTTCCTGTGACTGACTGATGATGAGCATATAGCCCCGGTCGTTTGCAACTTTTTCCATACCAGCAATAACCGCTGACATGAAATAGCTGTTAAGGCGGGGGATAACCACACCGATGGTGTGGGTCTTTTTAACACGCAGGCTGCTGGCAAACGTATTGTGTTGGTAGCCCATAGTACGGGCTGCTTCCAAAATACGTTTTTTAGTATCCTTCCGTATGCCAGGGTGGTCTTTTAGTCCCCGGCTAACCGTAGCAGGTGAAATTTCCAGGGCTCTGGCGATATCATATATAGTAATTTCTTTGTGGGAGCTCATTTCAATCGCTTGCATGGCAAATTAGTACAAAAAAGCAAAAAAATGGTAGGTGGTGGTGTATTAAAATGCAATCGGTTGCAAAATATTCTGTTTAGTTCAGGAATTATATGGAAGAAACCATTGAAACAGGAAGGTGAAAGGGTCTGCAACTTGAGTACGGATTAATACTGCAACTTCTTCGAAGTTACTATATAAAATATAGAGAGTGTTAGTATACAGTGCGATTAGAACAAATCCGGCAGCATTTTGAATCAAATAGTCCCTTAACAACCTTCATTGTCTCTGATTTCGATTGCATAGTCTACTTCTGTTTTACCAACAGGAATTAGTAGAGAATCAGACTTTTCCCTCATCTGTTTCTAAGCCTGAATAACGTGAAGGGCTATTAAAACCCCAAAATATTAATCGGTTGCAGTATGCATAATCGATTGAAATATGATTATTAAGACGTTTTTGCTGATTTATGCTTCAATATTCAAAATAATATTGCAATCGGTTGCAATATTAAGGTTAATCCTTGACCTTAGTGTACCATTGACTATAACCGGTCAAGACTTAGCCCGCAGCGATTAGTAGGACTTAGGATGAAAGAGTTTAAGGAAAAAAGCAGGACTAAGTATGCCCGGAAAACGCAATCGATTACGACTCACTTTAAACTATATACTTATGAAAAGAACAATTCTACTAATGTTTCGGAGTTTGTCGAGGAGCACCTACCTCGGCAGGTCAGCACTTTTGATGTTGATTTTTGCTGCTTCTGCAGTACAGGCGCAGGTAACGATCAAGGGAAAGGTTAGTGATGAGAATGCTTCAGGAATGCCCGGTGTTAACGTTCTGGTAAAGGGAACAACTACGGGTACAACTACGGATGTCAATGGTGATTTTACCATTGATGCTCCCAGTGCAGATGGCGTACTTGTATTTTCTTTTATAGGATACGAAACACAGGAACAAGCCATTGGTGGCCGCACCACCTTTGACATTAGTCTCATGCCGAGTATCGAATCACTTTCTGAAGTGGTGGTAGTTGGTTACGGTGTGCAGAATAAAAGAGACATTACCGGAGCTATAACCAAGGTTAATTCAGAGGTGCTCATGCAAACTGCATCGCATTCTGCATTAGATCAGTTGAAAGGTAATGCTGCCGGGGTTACGATTACCTCAAACAGCTCTGTACCAGGTGGAGGTTCTCAAATACGTATTCGTGGTAACCGCACCATGGTGGCGAATACACAACCGAGTAATGTGACTGGAAACACATTTTCAAACGAAGCGAACAATGCGGACCAGGCTGATGCGCCTCTCATAGTAGTGGATGGTATTCCGTATAACGGTAATTTGAATGATATCAGTCCGAACGACATTGCCAGCATGGAGATATTGAAAGATGCCTCCGCTACTGCGATCTATGGTTCAAGGGGTGCAGGTGGTGTTATTCTGATCACCACAAAGAAAGGAACCAGTGGTAAATTGGTTTTTAGTTACGATGGCTATTATGGTTCGTCCAAGGTAATGGATGAGTTACGTGTTTTTAATGGTGAAGAGTTTGCTCAATTTAAAGCTGACGCAGCACAAGGTCATAGTACTTCTCCAGGAACTCAACCCTATGCATTAACCGCACAGGAGCAGGCTGCCCTTGATGCTGGAGTATCTACCAATTGGCAGAAACAGGTTTACCAGAGTGCGCCTATGACGAATCACAACCTGAGCGTTTACGGTGGAACTGATGCTACGAAGTTTTCGTTAAGTGCGGGTTATTTCAAGCAAGGTGGCATTATTCCCAATCAGGATTATACACGCTACACAATCCGCAGTTCAATGGATCATCAGTTACACAAGCGCATAAAATTGGGACTCACTACCATTAACACGCTTTCGTATCAAAACACACCTGCCGGTAGCAACCTCCCCAATACATTGATGCGGTTATCCCCATTAGCTGAGTCTGATGCTCTTGTTCTTACGCAATCGTCTGATCAGTGGTATAACCCGAATACAATAGAAGATAAGGACGAAGCCGTCCTGGCAAGCACACGCAGGTTGAGGACGTTCAACAGCTTATATGCGGAGGTAGATATTATTTCCGGATTGAAGTATAGAATTAACGTGGGATTGGATTTCTACCAGGACCAGGTTGATAACTATACAGGTCCCGGAACGATCCTGATGGGGGTGGGTGCTACCCAGGCAGATTCTCGGGCAAGTATCCGGAACACAGAAAACTATCAGTACACTATAGAAAACCTCCTGCTTTATGATAGAACATTCAATGAAAAACATAAAATAGGATTTACGGGATTGTACAGTTTTCAGAAAAATCATGCGCAGAGCAGTTTTGTTCAGGCCCAAGGTATCCCGTTCAATTATATGCAGAATAGAAACATCTTCCAGGGAACGGGTGTTAATGCTGGAACAGCTACTGATAATTATTTCTGGGAAAGAGGATTGGAGTCACTTATGGCACGTGTCACCTATAGTTATGATGGCCGGTATAGCCTGACTGCTACCGTACGAAGAGACGGTGCGTCTGTTCTCTCTCCGGGCAGCCAACATTATACCTATCCTGCTTTTGGTGCCGGCTGGAATATTTCAAATGAAGATTTCATGGCGGGTGTAGCGTTTATCTCCAACCTGAAGTTAAGAGCAGGCTGGGGCATAACAGCCAGTCAGGGAGGAATAAATCCTTACGGAACATTAGGACAGCTGGGTAGTACAGCGACCAACTTTGGACCAACAGCAGCAGGCTTTCAGGCAGCCTACTTGGTTACAGATTTACCCAATAGTTCTTTGAAATGGCAAAGTACTTCTCAGTACAACTTTGGTTTAGACTTTGGCGTGTTAGGCAATCGTATCACTGGTGCCATCGAGGTATATGGTCAGGAGACAAAGGACATTTTGTTGCCTGTACTTTTGCCACCCAGCGGTGGTGCACCCAATACGGTGTTAAATTTGGGTAAAACAAAAGGTCATGGTATGGAGATCACGATCAACAGTGTTAACGTGAAAACCACCAGTGGACTTGTCTGGACGACTGATTTCAATTATTACTTCAATCGTGAAGAGATTGTGGAGCTGTCAACTCCGAATCAAAAAATGGATATTCAAAATGGTTGGTTCGTAGGCCATCCGATCTCGGTTATCTATGATTATGAAAAACTGGGTATCTGGCAAACAGACGATCCAGGATTGGCAACACAAACTTCACCGGTCCAACAACCAGGTGATATCAAATTGCGTGACATAGACGGAGATAACCGGATCACTCCTGATCTGGACCGTAAGGTGGTTGGTAATTTCCAGCCCGATTTTGAATGGGGTATGACCAACACAGTAAAGTTCAAACGCTTTGACTTTTCTATCGGAGTTTATGCGAGGGTAGGATCGGAAATTGTCGTTCCATATCTGTCAAGCGAGGCAGGCGGTGCGAATTTCACCGGTTACAACTGGTTTATGCAAGGCCGCAACAACCAATTAAAAGTTGACTACTGGACACCGACTAACCCAACCAACAAGTTCCCTCAACCCGATGCACTGGCTGTCCCTCAATTCAGTTCGGTACTATCTTATGTTGATGGTTCATTTATCAAGTGCCGTCAGATCACATTGGGATATGATATCGCACCTACTGTGCTGAGCAAGATCAGTGTTACATCACTTCGCGTGTATGTATCAGCCGTGAACCCGTTTGTAATCTGGGCTCCGTTTGTGGATGAAGGTTATGGACCTGATCCGGAAGGAAACGGATTCGGTGGTGGAATCAGAGCTCAGGGATCCACTGAAGGGGGAACCATTGGTCGTCAGATCACTGTAAATGCCAACAACCCGGCCACGAAGTCATTTATTTTTGGCTTGAACCTTAAATTCTAAATTCCAGGACAATGAAAAAGTATAAAATAATATCCAGTGTTCTGTTGGCAGCCACCATGCTCATCAGCAATGGCTGTGCAGATTTGCTGAATGAGAAACCGCAGTCTGGATTGGTACCTACCGTATTCGGCACACCACTTGGTTTGCTCGGTGGTATTTCAGGAGCATATAATCAAATGCGTACTGCGTGGGGAACGGAAGGATTTACGCTGCAACAGATGGCAGGAACGGATGAGACGCTGGCAGGAGGAAGTGTTGGAGGAAGTCTTCCTTTCTTTACCTACAACGGACTTACTTCTGCCAATACGAGTGGAGGTTTTGCTCTTTACACCAGTATCAATACACTGAATGGTGTTCTTGAAATTGCACCCACTGTGGCAGAATTAGATGAAGCGACATTGAAAACCTACCTAGGTCAGGCGCAGTTCTTAAGAGCTTTCATCTACTTTCATCTTCTTCAGACATATGGAAATATTCCACTGAATACAGAGTTCATCACTGTGCCCACGCAGGAAGCTTCACCTGCTGATCCTGCCGATGTGTATGCCGTGATTGTTCAGGATTTACAGGATGCGATCACCAATTTACCCAATACACCCACGGCACCCTTTTTAGGAAAGGCAGCAACCGTAGGAGCCGCTAAATGGCTTTTGGCTAAAGTTTACCTCACCAGAGGATGGTTGTTGGGTGACAATAATGATTTTACACTGGCCTATAATACGGCTACTGATTTGATCACTACAAGGGCGGATTATGGCCTGGATCTTTGGCAGAACTATGCGGATGCTTTCTTACCCGCGAATGATTATGGTAAAGAAACCATTTTTGTAAGTGACCACATCAATGATCCGAAATACGGAAGCTACACTCCTGGTAGTGGTCAGGCCGGTGGTGCCAGCATAAACATTACGCCCTGGATGGGCTTGTGGAATGGTCCCGGCAATGCGAGAGTAGATGCTACTGTAACAGGTGGCGTATTAGTGGGTGCAGGTCCGGTTGCGCTGAACAGAGATATTCAATTTGGAAGGCCGTTTATCCGTGTTCGCCCCAATATGAAACCGCTGACAACCGGACCTAATACCGGTTTGAGTTATATTTTCGATCAGGCCTTCGTAGACAGGGATATTGATTCACGTTACCACAAAACTTTCCAAACCGTTTGGCTGGCCAATGCTGCAGCAAGCGGTGGCGGACAATTTGTTAACGTTGGTACTTATTCCGGGCCGAGTGTAACCAGTACACGTGGGCAACTCATGGCGGGTCAGGACACAGCGTATTGGTATGCTGATTATGAAGTTCCCGGTGCACCTCAAGCGTTCGGTGCTCGTCCATTCAAAGGAATTATTGTTACGCCTACATTGCAGAACAATAATTTCTACCCGTATATGAAAAAATATGCTGACCCCAGAAGAACATTTTATAATGACCCTTCTTACAGGCCATTAGTTCTAGCACGCTTTTCAGAAGTGTACCTGATTGCTGCAGAAGCTGCATTCAAACTGGGTCAGATGCAAAATGCAGCGGATATGCTCAATGTTGTCCGGAGAAGAGCAGCCTTCCGTACGAATGCTGCCTATGCACCGGGCGGAGCGTTTGGTATTGCTGGAGCTCCTCCTTCTACAGTGAATGGTGATCCATATGCACCTGGTTTTGATCAGGCTACTGCTGAAGCAGCGATGGAAGTAGATCCGGGCGATGTTACCATTGATTTTATCCTGGATGAGCGTACGCGTGAATTCTACGGTGAGGGTATGCGCTGGCTGGATCTGGTGAGAACCAAACAATTGGTGAACCGTGTTTTGGCCTGGAACCCGACAGAGGCCGGAACCACATTGGATGCGAGTGATGATCCGGATCACTTCATGCTCAGACCTATTCCGCTAGATCAGATAAACCTGACAACGGTTGGTCCTCCTTATCCGCAAAACGAAGGGTATTAATTTTGTGATTACATTCAAAAATGCAGGAGGGCGATTTATCGCTCTCCTCTTTTTTTTAATAGGTTTTTGTAAGCGGAAAATCTTACACATTTAATTACTGAGAAGAGAATGGCTCAAATTGATATTTTACAGTCCTCTTTTGTTAACGGTAGCTTATTTTGTTGGCTTTGATTGTACTTTTGAGCAAAGCGTAAACCATTATGAAAAAACTTTTACATGCTGGATTGAAACTCATCACCGCAATTGTATTGGTACTGCTCGCGACACATACGCAAGCCCAATTGGCTGACGAAAAATGCAACTTCCTCGGCAACATTATTGCGGGATCTGTTCCCACTGACTTCAACACTTACTGGAATCAGGTTTCTCCAGAGAATTCAGGTAAATGGGAATCTGCTGAGCCGACACGTGATGTCATGAACTGGACGCAGCTTGAAATGGCTTACAACTTTGCCAAGGACAATGGTCAGCCCTTTAAGCAACATACTTTTGTATGGGGTTCACAAGAGCCTTCATGGATAGGAGCGCTTACAGCCGAAGAACAGAAAGCGGAAGTAGAAGAATGGATTGAAAGTTATTGCACTAAATTCCCTGAAACGGATATGATCGATGTGGTGAACGAACCACTGCATGCAAAGCCAAGCTACAGGCAAGCACTGGGCGGGGATGGAGTTACAGGCTGGGATTGGGTTATATGGTCATTCGAAACAGCACGCGAGCATTGCCCCAATGCCAAACTACTATTAAATGATTATGGTATAATCAACAATAATTCTCAGACAACAAACTACCTGACCATTATCAATTTGCTCAAAGAAAGAGACCTGATCGATGGCATCGGAGAACAAGCTCACGGTTTTGAAAGCATCTCCATCACTACACTGAGAACAAATCTTGACAAACTGCACGCAACGGGTTTACCTATCTACATCTCTGAATATGATGTGGATATTGCGGATGATAATGCACAAAAAGCAAAGTATGAAGAACAATTCCCCATGTTCTGGAATCATCCCGGAGTACGTGGTATAACGTTGTGGGGATATAAACAAGGCCAGATATGGAAACCAAACGCTTACCTTGTTCGAAGCAATGGTACAAAGAGACCTGCATTGACGTGGCTTGAATCTTATGTGCCTTCTTCTACCGGGGGTACATTTTGTCTTCCACCTGTAGGTGCTGAAGCTGACGAAGAAAAATTATTCAAAGTATATCCTAACCCGGCTGTCCAGAGCAAATTTACGGTGCACCTCGCAGAAGCTGGTCGTTTTAATTTAGACATGCTGGACTACAATGGTAAAGTAGTTTATCAAAGCGAAGTTAAAGGTGGCGTTCCGGTAGAGATTACACCTCCGGTATCGTCCGGATTTTTTATACTTAAAGTCCACAACAGCGCTACTACATTTTATAAAAAGCTTGTGATCAATTGATCTGAAATTCTGATTCGAACTAATTAAATGATCGTGTTATGATGCGGAGGAGCTTTGTTGTTTTTTTTCTGTTGACGGGATACGCTTTCATGGCGTCAGCCCAACACTATGTTCAACTCACTGATTCTGACAACGCATTTAAATTGTCGTCAGACGGTCGTGCGGCTACGCTATATTCGGATCAAAATGATTACCCTGGTGTAATCCGTGCATTGAAGGATCTCCAACAAGATATCAATCGTGTCACAGAAATCACACCTGAATTGTTGTTTACGAAACCATCCGGAAAAGAAATTGTCATTGCCGGAACAATCGGAAAGAATACTCTCATTGATAATCTGATCAAATCTAAAAAACTGGATGTCACGGATATCAAAGGTAAATGGGAGACCTTCGTGATTCAGGTAATTAATAAGCCTATGAAAGGTGTTGACCGTGCATTGGTCATTGCAGGAAGCGACAAGCGGGGAACGATCTTCGGTATTTATGATGTCTCATCAAATATTGGTGTGTCACCCTGGTATTGGTGGGCTGATGTGGCTCCTAAAAAATCGAAATCACTTTTTGTAAAGCAAGGCAGGTATGTTCAGGGTGAACCTCCGGTTAAGTACCGTGGAATATTTTTGAATGATGAAGAACCTGCATTGGGACGCTGGGCTGTTGAAAATTATGGCGGATTCAATCACAAGTTCTACGAAAAAGTATTTGAACTAATCCTGAGACTAAAAGGAAATTATATCTGGCCTGCCATGTGGTGGGCAAGCTTCAACAGTGATGACACGTTAAATCCCAAAATAGCCGATGAGTATGGAGTAGTGATGGGCACCACGCATCATGAGCCAATGAACCGTGCACATGCAGAATGGAAAAAATACAATGGCAGTGCCGGTGCCTGGAATTATGATACCAACCCGGTGAAGCTCCGTGAATTCTGGACGGAAGGCATCAGAAGAATAGGTGACCGTGAGACCATCATCAGTCTGGCTATGCGTGGTGATGGAGACATGGCCATGAGTGAAGGAACTAACATTGCTCTACTTGAACGCATCGTGAAAGATCAACGGCAGATCATTCAGGATGTAACTAAAAAAGATGTAACAAAGACACCCCAACTGTGGGCCCTGTATAAAGAAGTCCAAGACTATTACGATAATGGCATGCGTGTACCAGACGATGTTACATTGTTGTTGTGTGATGATAACTGGGGAAACAACAGAAAGCTTCCAAAGCTAACAGATCCTCCTCGTGCCGGTGGATATGGTATTTACTATCACTTTGATTACGTAGGAGGCCCAAGAAATTACAAATGGTTAAATACCAGTCCGATTGCCCGGGTATGGGAACAGATGGACCTGGCGTACCGCTATGGTGCTACAGAAATATGGATCGTCAACGTAGGCGATCTCAAACCGATGGAATTTCCGATTTCATTTTTCCTGGACCACGCCTGGAATCCGGAGAGCATGAAACAAGACAATCTTGAAGAGTACACACGTCAATGGGTGGCTAAACAATTTGGTGAAACGCATTCCAAAGAAATAGCGAACATTATTTCGCAATACACAAAATTCAATGGCCGTAGAAAACCCGAATTACTCTCACCAGAAATTTATAGCCTCACCCATTATCGTGAAGTTGAACGTATCACAAGTGACTACAAGAATCTGGAAAAGGAAGCTGAGCGTATCTATAAACTGATTCCTGCAGAATTAAAAGATGCTTACTATCAACTCGTACTACATCCGGTAAAGGCATGTGCCAATCTGAATGAACTTTATTTTACGGTAGCACGGAACAGGCTGTATGCTTCACAGGGAAGAACTGGAACCAATGACCTGGCGAGTTATGCTGCAGAATTATTTGAACACGATAAGGAACTTTCACGCTACTACAATAAAGAACTGGCAGGAGGAAAATGGAATAACATGATGAATCAAACCCATATCAGTTATACCTATTGGCAGCAACCGGAAAAAGATGTATTACCGG
The DNA here is from genome assembly GCA_036503775.1 of Ohtaekwangia sp. Taxonomy (GTDB): domain Bacteria; phylum Bacteroidota; class Bacteroidia; order Cytophagales; family Cyclobacteriaceae; genus Ohtaekwangia. The sequence continues at coordinate 3,129 of DASXWH010000234.1, read as the reverse complement.
AAGTTAAATCCATTGAAATACCTGATGCAGCAGATATTGGAATTGCTGTTGAGAATTCAAATCTATGGTGGCCTTTTGAAAAGACGGATGCTGCATTGCCTGATTTTGACACGTATAATAAACAAACGTACTACATTGATATTTTCAACCGCGGAAAAAATACATTGACATTTATGGTCAAAGCTGGCGAACCATGGGTTTTACTTTCACAGAAAGAAGGAACCGTAGGTCAGGGCCAACGCATTGAAGTAAGTATTGACTGGAATACCATTCCTTCCGGTATACTTTCAACCTCGGTAATGGTAGAAGGTTCAGACGGAAAGAAAATTCCCGTGAAGGTCACCGTTTATAATCAAAAGAGTGTTGGTAGTGGTTTTCTGGAAAGCAATGGATATATATCTATAGAGGCACACCACTACTCCAAAGCAATCAATACCTCAAAGGGTACGTGGACCGTGCTTCCTGACCATGGGCGAACAGCTTCTGCTGTTACTACCTTCCCGGTTACAGAATCATCTATCGCATTGGATAAAAGCAGTCCCTGCCTGGAGTATAGTATAAATGTTGCTGATACCAGTACACTTTCGGTAACAACAGTAGTATCACCTACTATTGATTTTCATAACGGAGGAGGATTGAAATACGCTATATCGATTGACGATGAACCGCCTCAGATTGTGAATATCCATCAGGACAAATCCCTTCAGGCATGGGAGAAATCGGTGCGCGATAATGTGATTCAATCTGTGTCGAAACATAAGGTGAAACACAGTGGACAACATGTATTAAAATTCTGGCGGGTAGATCCTGGAATTGTTCTGCAAAAGATTGTAATCGATGCCGGTGGTTTAAAGCCAAGCTACCTTGGTCCTCCTGAAAGTTATTTGATGAAATAGAAAATATTAAAGACTAACATAAATCCTGATTCATGAAAAAGATAGTTTGGTTTTCCATGTTGCTGATCGCTGCAATGATTAACGCCTATGGGCAACAACCCATATCACAACCGCTGGTTGACCATATATACACTGCAGATCCGTCAGCGCATGTGTTCAATGGAAAAATTTATATCTATCCGTCACACGATATTGAAAGCCCAACTGCACAGGATGATGATGGTGGTCATTTTGATATGAAAGATTATCATGTTTTTTCCATGGACGATATAGGCGGGAAGGTGACTGATCATGGCGTAGTGCTGGATATTAAAAATGTTTCCTGGGCCAGCCGGCAAATGTGGGCACCTGATGCTGCCTATGCCAATAAAACATACTATCTGTATTTTCCGGTAAAAGATAAAGGTGATGTATTCCGCATTGGAGTGGCCACCAGTAAGAAGCCAGAAGGACCATTTGTCCCTGAAAAAAACCCGATAGCAGGAAGCTACAGCATTGATCCCGCAGTGTTTGCTGATGACGATGGCTCATACTACATGTACCTGGGAGGGATATGGGGAGGACAATTGCAACGCTGGAACAATAATAAGTACGATGAAAAAGGAGCCCTTCGCAAACCTGACGAAGAAGCTTTTCTTCCCCGTGTCGCCAAACTTTCCAAAGACATGAAAAGCTTTGCAGGTGAATTGAAGGAAATAAGAATTGTTGATGAAAACGGTAAACTGTTTACTGAGAAACAAAATGACAAACGTTTCTTTGAAGGATCATGGGTGCATAAGTATAATGGTAAGTATTACTTCTCTTATTCTACGGGTGACACGCATACCATTAGTTATGCCATTGGTGATTCACCCTATGGGCCGTTTACGTACAAAGGTGTTGTTCTTAATCCGGTGACCGGCTGGACAAATCATCATTCGATTATTGAATTCAAAGGCAAATGGTATATTTTCTATCACGATGTCCAGCTTACCGGAAAGACTCATCTTCGTAATATCAAAGTTGCTGAGTTGAAGTATAACAGTGATGGTACCATTCAAACCATAACTGCGTATACACCGGAAGATCATAGTAAAGGATTGAAAGATTACTATGCTGATTATTTTCCGATTGGTGTAGCGGTTTCACCAGGTGCGTTAAAAACTGACGAAGCGCGATTGATCACACAAGAGTTCAACAGCATTACAGCTGAGAATGCCATGAAGATGGGCCCCATTCATCCAAAAGAAAATGAATATTTCTGGACAAATGCTGATTCTATAGTAGCATTTGCACAACGCAATAACATGAAGCTCAGAGGTCATACACTGTGCTGGCATAATCAGGCTCCTAAATGGATGTTTACCGATGCGAAAGGTGACACAGTTTCTAAGGATGTACTGCTACAACGACTAAAGGATCACATCACAACAGTGGTATCACGCTACAAGGGAAAAATATATGCATGGGATGTGGTTAACGAAGTGATCTCCGATAAGGCCGGTGAGTTCTATCGCCCCTCTGCTTGGTATAAAATATGTGGCGAGGACTATATAGCAAAGGCATTTCAATATGCACATGCAGCCGATCCACAAGCCATACTCTTTTACAACGACTATAATGAAATTGATCCGGTGAAACGCGAGAAGATTTTTAAAATGGTAATGGAGCTGAAAGCTGCTGGTGTGCCGATTCACGGTGTAGGCCTCCAGGCACACTGGGCCATAAACGAACCATCTGCTGAGCAACTGGATAAAACCCTGGCCCGGTTTGCTGAAACCGGACTGAAGCTTCAGATCACAGAACTGGATATTTCAGTTTACCCCAAAGAGCATAATGCACGTGAGCGGAAGTCTGAGGATTTCGACACCACCTTTGGATCTGAAAAGGCACAAAAGCAAAAAGAAGTATATAAGATGTGCTTTGAAGCATTCAGAAAATATAAGCAGTACATTAGCGGAGTTACATTCTGGAACATCAGTGATCGCAGCAGCTGGCTGGATAATTTTCCGGTGCGCGGCAGAAAAGATTATCCGCTGTTATTTGATAATAACCTCAATCCAAAAGAAGCTTATCGCGAAGTTGTTACCTTTTAAAGCATGAAAAAGCTCATCGTATTTCTGGCAGGCCTGATGGTATGCTGTATAACAGTATCCGGTCAGATAAAACTTCCACGGTTAATCAGTGATGGTATTGTACTCCAGCGGGATTCAAAACTCAACATCTGGGGCTGGGCATCACCTGGAGAGAGTGT
>DASXWH010000233.1:0-5875 GCA_036503775.1 Ohtaekwangia sp. | reverse complement strand
GTTGATAAATATGCTTCATGCCAGGCACGCGATACACGCGCAGTAAAGTCATACATGCTCGATAAACCGGTAGCGCCACGCACAACATCACTCGTTGAAAAAGGAAAGATGACCTACTATGGCGTTTGCTCCGGATGCCATGCCTACAGCACGCGTCTCGTTGGACCTCCGGTGAATACCATTCAGGCACTGTACAAAAACAATCCGCAGGGCATTGTTGATTATATCGTCAAACCGGTTCACAAGCGTGAAGACTATCCGGAAATGCCACCGCAGAACTACCTGTCGGAAGAAGCGCGAAAGGCTGTGGCCGAGTACATGCTTTCGATCACCAAATAAAAGCACCAAACCAATCCTCATTAACCTATTCTCTTAAACCTAAAAACCTAACTGTATGAAGTATCTCTGCTATTACCTCTTTGGAGTACTCTTTCTGTTGACGTGTGCTGCAGTCAATGCGCAATCGGTAATCACCGGAACCGTATTGGATGGAGAAACCAAAGAAACCATGCCCGGAGTAAGTGTGCTGATCAAAGGAACCCACACAGGCGACTACACTTCTCCGGATGGAAAGTTTACCGTCAAGGCTCCTGGTCTTCCGGTAACGCTTGTCTTTTCCTTTATCGGATTTGAAACACTGGAACTTCAGGTCAATTCAGCTGACCAGAATATTTCCGTGGAACTGGTGGCTGCACCCAGCCTGATGCAGGAAGTGGTTATCGCGGCCAGCCGTACCGAGCAGCGTAAAATTGAATCACCGGTAACGATCGAACGGATCGGCAACAAGGATATCATCAACTCACCGCAGGTGAATTATTATGATATGATCCAGGGATTGAAAGGCGTTGACGTAACGGTATCCAGTATCGGATTTACCTCCGTTACCACGCGCGGTTTTAATACCAGTGGTAATACCAACTTCCTGCAGATGGTAGACGGTATGGATAACCAGGCCCCGGGATTGAACTTCCCGTTAGGAAACGTGATCGGTCTTACTCAGCTTGATGTCGATAATATCGAATTGCTTTCCGGTGCGTCTTCTGCATTGTACGGTTCGCGCGGGTTGAATGGCGCCATGGTCATGACGGGCAAAGATCCTTTTCAATACCAGGGACTGAGCGTATTGCTCAACCAGGGTGTTAACCACGTGAAGAATAAAAAGGCCAATGATCCGGTAGGCCAATCACCTTACACAGATATCACGTTACGCTACGCGAAAAAAATCAATGACCGCGCTGCGTTCAAGATCAACTTCCAGTACACGAAAGCAAACGACTGGGTAGCTACGGATACTACAAATAAAAATGGTCCTGGCACGCAATACACCGATCCGAATTATAATGGCGTGAATAAATATGGTGGTGCTACTTCGGTTAACATCAACGAAATTCTGAGGTCTATTGATCCTTCGCTTGCACTTCCACAGGATAGTCTTGTCGCGCGTACCGGATACGATGAATATGGATACCTGAACAATGATATCAAACTGATCAAGGCCAGTGCTGAATTCCGTTATAAGATCACTCCAAATATTCAGGCGATTGTTTCGGGTGCATTCGGTACGGGGAGTGTGGTGTACACCAACGATACACGGTACCAGCTCCAGGATTTTAAGGTAGGTCAGTATCGCGCAGAACTAAGCGCGAGGAACTGGTTCTTCCGTGCCTATACTACACAGGAAAATTCGGGTAATACACTCGTAGCCGGACCAACCGCGCAATACATCAACGAAGCATGGAAACCCAGCGAGCAATGGTATGGTGAGTACATCGGAGCATTGATGCAGGGATTGTCTGAGGGAGCCGACCTGACCAGTGCACACTGGGGGGCAAGATCCTATGCGGATATCGGAAGACCTGATGTTAATTCAGTATACTTCAAACAGCTGAAGGATAGTATTTCATCAAGACCCATTACGGAAGGTGGTACACTTTTCCTGGATCGCAGTAAGTTGTACAACGCTGCCTTCCAGTATAATTTTACGGATGTGATCAAATGGGCTGAGATCATTGCCGGTGTCAACTGGCGTTTATATAATCTGAATTCCAAAGGGACCTTGTTCCCGGATGAAGACGGACCGATCAAGGTAAAAGAATACAGTGCCTATGCACAGATCATGAAGCGTGTGATGAATAATAAACTGGCATTGACTGGTTCTCTTCGCATCGACAAGAATACACTTTTCGGAGCCGCGAAGCCAACATCACGGTTGTCTGCCGTACTGGAAGTAGCAGCTGATAATTACCTGCGCTTCTCGTATCAGAATGCCTACAGTTTTCCGTCCAACATTCAGTCGTTGCAAAATACATTGAATGGGTATAACTCATTTTCATCCGGTGGCTCATCCTACCTCCTGAATGACATCTATGAGTTTGACCAGTATGTACCGTATACGCTGGAAAGCGTTGAAGCGTATCAGAAGTCTGGTAATGAAGCAGACCTGGAAAGATATTTTGTGAAAGACATTAAACCGCAGTCAGCCAATTCATTTGAACTGGGCTATGCTGCCGTGATCGCCAAACGTGTTCTGGTGGATGTATTGGGATACTATGCTACCTGGGAAAATTTTATCGCCTATACGGATGTGGCGAATACACCCGGCACCACAGATCCTGAAGCGTTCATGGATCGTGATACCTATGTTGTTTATAATATTGCCTACAATGGAGCCGAGCGTGTTAATACCTATGGCTTTGCGGCCAGTATCGGTCTTGATCTGCCCAGGAACTTTATGGCGAAGATCAATTATTACACCGATCACATGAAGGATAACAATGAAGATGAACATGCCACGCGTTTCAATACACCAAACTATCATGTGAATCTGGAGTTGGGTAACAGTGGCTTTGGTGCGAAGAAAGAATTTTTATTCAATGCTACACTCCGTTACAAGCCGTCATACGAATATGATGTGGCCGGTGGATTAGGAAAAGGAATTGTTCCGGCATCTACGGTGATCGATGCGCTGGTGGGGTATAAGATCCTGCGTGCGCATTCTACGATCAAGCTGGGCGCAACCAACATTACGAACAAATACTATTCAACCGGTACAGCAAACCCAATGATCGGTGGAATGTATTATGTCTCGCTCGGTTACAATGTATTTTAAAGAAACGTTTGTTGTTTGATTGATAAATGAGTTGAAAGGGGGAGCGATCCTCCTTTCTCTTTTTTACAACGTTGGCGGTGAGCAAAAAAACTATGAGTAGAAATTGTTACCGATCCGTTAATAATTTCAGTGCTTCTCTATTTCCTCATCGAAGATAATCGCAACTTTTCCAGAGTGTTTCAAAAATCAACAACCTGCGGAATTATTGTGTGAAATTCCTTTATTAAGCCCATTCAGAAAACCGGCACGATATTTAAATTTGATTGGTCATGATGGTCCTATACGCAGAAGACGATAACGATGATTTTGATTTCTTTAGCGAAACGTTGAAGTCCGTAGACGCATCTATCCGGATCGTTAATACAAAAGATGGCCAGGAAACACTCGATTTCCTCGAAAACGATCTGGTGTTACCCGATATGATCTTTCTGGATATCAACATGCCGCTCATGGATGGCAAATCATGCCTGAAAGAGATTAAAAACAGAGCACACCTCAGGCATATACCCGTGGTTATCTATACCACCAGCAATAATCCGCAGGACAGAGAGCACTGTATGCAACTCGGAGCCCTTGATTATGTTGAAAAACCTACATCTATGCAAGGCGCTTTGAGTACACTCACCAGTCTGGTTAAAGGGAATAACTTCAGATTTCAGATGTGATGTTACATCTGAAAAAACTTGTTGGCCTGAACCGGTTGGGGCGGTTTATCAATGCCAGCCATTTGTTTCAGGTCAACTTCAATTTTATAGGCAAGCGTTGTCACAGGAATATCGCTGGGGTTATTTTCAAAAGGATCCTGCAGTAATACAGCTACGCGCTCTATAGCGAGAAAGATGGCGGAGATAACAATGGTGCTTGGTATTTCGATATAGCCTTCAAAATCCGTGATACCGATGGTAAGCGTTACCGCAAATACATAAATGGTGATGTGCAGAAATAAATTGTATGGCGAAGGGAATACCGTTCCTTTAATGCGTTCACACATGCCCATGTTGTCAACGTTGGTCCTGACGATTTCATCCAATCGCAGTTGTCCGAAGTCTGTGATCAGATTTTGATCCCGTGCGGCTTTAATGCGTTGACTTTGGTGTTGCAACAACGCATTCGGTATGTTGGCTTTACCTTTAAGCCTCGCTACTTCAGTGGCAGAAATATAAGAATCGATCCCTTCGATCGGGTTCTTGCCGCGGAGGCTTTGTCCCAGGGCATATGTCCACGCAATCTGCTGAAGGGCAATATCTTTTACAAACTGCTTTCCTTCTTCTGATCCCGTGCTGAAGCCTTCAGCTGAGCGCACCAGTGATCGTGAGTTGTTCACAATGGATCCCCACACTTTGCGTGCTTCCCACCAGCGGTCATAGGCCTGGCCGGTTCGGAAAGCCAGTATCAGGGACAACAATGTTCCCAGCAATGAGGGGATTGTCAACGGGAATACCGTGTCATTCAATACATAGTTATCTACCGGACTTATCGCCACCGTGATCAATACGATAAGTAATATATCCCAGCGGCACTTCCAGAAAATGTAACCGACTGATTTTTTATTCTTCAGGAACATAGATTTTTGGTTAACTGAATGTATAAAAAATTGTTAGCATTTAAAGGTTTAAACCTGCTTTCGCTGATGGTTATTTCAGGTGCTACATAACGTATGCGGATAGTTTCTTTCCCATGATATGTTTAGATTGTACGAGTTAACCATATGTGAGCTTGACACGGACAGCAATTTTGATAGATGATGATCAGGATGACCTGGAAATACTGAAGGAGACGATCGCAGGCATAGATCCGTTACTCAATTGCCTGGGCTTCATCTATCCGCTTCAGGCGATGAAGGCATTACGGGAAGAATTCGTGCTGGTCCCGGATTTTATCTTCACGGACATCAATATGCCCGGTATGACGGGGATTGAACTCGTTCAGAAACTACGGGAGCAGAAAGAATTCAACGATACGATAATCACGGTACTTTCCACTTCGCTGGCTCCCGATGTGCAAGCAACGTTGAAAAAGATAGGTGTAAATCACAGTTTTCAAAAACCGGCACAGGTCGGTGCTTACCACACGATTGTCACGAATATTCTCGGGTTTAAGGGGGGGCCAACCGGTTAACCTTTCCGGAATCACGTAACATCATAAAATTTCCTCATAGCCGCTCTTGATAATCGTTGAGATCATCTTGAACCGGACATTAGCTTTTATGGTGTTGCGTGAATGAGCCGGAATAATTATAGCCTCACCGGTTTCCAGGACGTTTGACTGGTCCTCAATGAGAACCTCGGCTTTTCCGTCAATGATCTGGATAAACGTATCGAAGGGTGAGACCCGGCCTTGCAGGCTTTCACCGGAATCAAATGAAACAGCCGTCACATTACCTGTCGTCTTTTTTAGAATGGTTTTTATTAACACGGAATTAGGTATGTATTCCAATATTTCAACAATTATAAATACTTTCGATTTTTCAGCTTCGCTTGTGTCCATAATAGAATGGTTACGGAATAAAAAAGGCAGGCTTTTCAGTTCCCGCCTTTACTGCCAACTATACTCGATGACTTTTCAATGTTACCTTACCGGCCTTCTAGTGTTTGAGCAGGGTAATAACCTGTTCTCTTTTTTTATTCAAACGGGTCTCCAGGCGTTTGATGAGTTCATCTTCCTCACCGGTCTCAAATTTCAGGTCTGCCTCGGTAAGTTGTGGGAATTTTTTTTGCAGGTTCTTTGACAGAATACTCCAGTCACCGGTTATCCGGAAAGGCTGAA
>DASXWH010000232.1:0-10109 GCA_036503775.1 Ohtaekwangia sp. | reverse complement strand
GAGAAAGTCAACAGCTATGCTGACAAGGCGATGCTGTATGATTCGAAAAGTGGTGAGAGCTTCATTGCCAAAGCGCTGTCGTTCGCACACCGGAAAGAGTATGCACAGGCTGTTCCTTACCTGGAAAAAGCGCTGGAGTATAATCCCAACTCCGGCCTGGTAATTCACTTTCTCACCGAGTTTTACAGCATGTTTGTTTTTAACCGGGCCAAGTACCTGGAGTATTCCCTGCGGGGTGTTGAACTCGACAAGGCATTCCATGATTCAACCACGCTGAGTTTTAAATACTTTCACCTGAGCAATGCGTTTATACAAGCCGGCTTCATTGACGAGGCGCTGGAGGCCATGGACAAATCATTAGCGTACAATCCGAACAATCCGTTTGCACGGTATGTGAGCCCTCTCTTCCGTTTCAGCAAAAACAAGGACGTTGCCCTGACAATAGACCTGCTTATAAAGGAATACCAGAAGGACACTACCCGCATCGATGTGGTCAAAGAGGTAGCCCGGTTCTATTACGGAACCAGGGATTATGAAAACGCATACCTGTACTATCGGAAAATGATTGACAGAATGAATATGTACAAAATTGATCTCTTCAAAGATCAGTACCTGTATATGGGAATTGCCTTCGCTAAAATGGGTTTTCCAAAAGAGGCAGATACCTACATCACCACCTTCAAGGATTTCGCAGATCACGATCAGACGATTTATAAACATTTCCACCTGATGATGTATTATTCCTATAAGGGTGATTCGAAAAAAGCGCTGGAGCACCTGCGGGAGTTTGCCAAGGAAGATAATTACATGTACTGGATCCTGATGATCAGGGATGATCCTACCGTTGATTCTATCAGAGATCTTCCGGAGTTTAAAAGCATTATGCAGGGTATGGAGAAACGATTCTGGGAAAGGAACAAAAAGATCAGGAAGGAACTGGAAGAGAAGGGATTGCTTTAATTCAGACCTGCCTGCCGGCAGGCAGGTTCAAACAACACGATACCAATGAGTTTTCTCAAGAACATCTTTTCTAAAAAAGACGAGCCCGTAAAGAATAATGCTGAATTCTGGGAATGGTTCCGGAAACACGAAAGAACATTCTTTCACGTCATCCGGACCGGCAATGACATCGAAGAGAAATTCTTCAACAAGCTGTCACCCAAACTGGATGAATTAAAGTCAGGTTATTTTTTCCTCACCGGCATGTGCGATGAGCATACGGCTGAGCTGGTGATCACCCCGGATGGCGCGATCCGAAATATTGTTTTTGTTGAGGAACTGGTAGCCGCAGCTCCCGTTATACCCGGATGGAAATTTACGGCACTTAAACCTGCACTCGATATTGAGAGTGTGCGCATCACCATGGGTGATTATTCCTTTGACCGTGATACGCTCTCCTTTTATTCCAACGATCTGAAGGATTATCCGGATGAGATTGATATCACGGTGATTCACCGCGACTATACGGAAGAAAATAAATCAACCATCACGAACGGAACCTATATATTCATTGATAACTACATCGGTGAACTGGATTCCGTAACCACGATCGACAATCTCATTGTAGCGGGAAAGGCTGAAGCCGGAAAAGAACTTGTTCCCATCGGAAAGCTAAAGGCCTTTCTCACCTGGCGGCAAAAAGAATTCATTGAGAAGTATGAAGGTGTTGTACCCGATGGTGAAGACGCCACACACTCTGTGCTGGAAGCAGAGCTGGAGAACGGAAACAAACTGGTGGCCACCGTCAACACCGATATATTGAACTGGGAAAACAAAGCGTCACATCCGTGGATACTGTGTGTAGGCATCACCTTCGATGGATCAGCCAGCAACGGTATGCCTGATAAAGAAACCTACACCCGGCTGGACGATATTGAAGAACGCATCGTACAGGATCTTTCCGAAAAAGACGGCTACATTAATATCGGCAGACAGACTGCTGACGGCCTGCGGAACATCTACTTTGCCTGCAAAGATTTTCGTAAACCATCCCGGGTCCTTCATGCGATCACCCTCGAACATCAGGGTGAGCAGATCACGTACGATATCTATAAAGACAAATACTGGCGGTCACTTGACCGGTTCAATCCATCGTATTAATACCACTATGAATATTACCAAAGTTGTGCTTGCCGGAATCACGGCACTGTTTTGCTTAGAGGCAACCCTCGCGCAGCGCATGATCACCGGGAAGGTTATTGATGCCGATACCAAAAAACCAATCCCCAATGCGACCATCAAAGTTATCGATACAGACAGCGTAACCCGGACAAATGACTACGGCTACTTCCGTATCGGTGCTGATACAACTGATTTTCTAAGCATTGAATGTAAAGGATATGAGCAGGGAATAGTAGAGGTACCCAAAAAGGATAATATGCAATTCGCTCTGACAAAGCGGGTTGATGAACAGGCATACTTTGGAGGCGAGGTACGAAAGCAGGCTTCATTCCGCGGTGGCTGGCCTGCGTTTAAACAATACTTAAAGAATAATACCCGTTACCCGGCCGAGATAAAACCGGGGCAGACCAAAGGACCGGTGGTGTTAAGCTTTACCATTGACATCACCGGAGAAATTGTGTCCGAAAGTATTGAAGTGATCAAAGGCATATCACCTGCCTGCGATAAGGAAGCGGTGAGATTACTGAAGGAATCACCCAACTGGATCCCGGCTCGTCAGGGTAATACACCGGTCACGTCAGAGCTGATCGTTGAAATCAGTTTTAAGCGTTAGGTCCCACACACTGGTTTCACCCTCAGACAGCAAGTAAGAGCTCCATGGCTTTTTTCTCTTTTACCGATATCGTTTTTAGTATACCGGATGCCTGTTCTATATACTTGAAGTCTTTGGTTTTGCTTACCTGCTCAAACAAAGTTGAAACGGAAGTCCATAGTATTGCTACTTCTGCAAATTCCTGGTACGCTGATTTCAGCTTATCGAGTTTAAGAAGCTGATAACTTTCCTGCAGAAAATCACGGTACAGATTTCTGAACAGGGCTCCTCCTGTTCCGGCTTTCTCCATAAGCAGCGCAGCAGACTTGAATTCATTTTCAATGTCATGGCTGTTCTTAAACCAGGTGATGATCTCTGCACTGGTTTTCAGTATTCCCTTGTATCCGATATTCGTAATGGGCGGATTCAAATAATCTGCTGCGTTATTCCGTATGGCGGTGACCATAACTTTTTTCAGATCAAACGGCTTACTGGTTTTCTGCAGCGTGTAAAATAAATTCTTTGATGCCATCGGTCCTTTTTCACCACGCGCCAGTGCGAGGCTGCGCAACGATGTTTTCACCAGTCCCCCCTGCTGACGGGTATCCACCAGAAATGCTGATTCGTTGTCGTAACCGTAAAGCGCTGCATAATGTCCGGCAAAGTGAAATCGTCTGGAGAAATAGTCGAGGTGATAGCAATCCAGTTTCAGCCCCACGACCTGACGCGCATCGATCAGCCCTTTCACGGCATCCCATGCTTTCTGTGGTGATGATGTTTCCTGAACTGTCAATTCGAGATTCAGGTTTTTGGCGATGTGCTGCGTAAGCACATCAGGCTTGACCCTCCCGCCCAGAAACGGGAAGTCCATCGTTTTCATATTCCAGAAAATAAACCCAAGACCTTCTCCCAATCCAAAGAGCATCGGTTCAGACAGTTCAATATTAAGCTGGCGCAAGAGTGTACCCGTAGCTGTGGTTTCACAGTGCTGGCCATCAAATGGTTTTATGTTCTCAATGATCATGTTTTTTCACCAAAAGAAATTCAGCCTGGTGACAACCCTATGTCATGCACATCACCAATCCCGGTTTGAAAGATGAATTTCTTTTTCCCGATTCGTTATCGGCACTATAAACTTCCGTGAAAGTCTGTTGATCCGGAATAAGTTGATTGAAACACGGTTTCCGACCTTTAAAACAATCTTCAGTATCCATCTCATCGACTCAGAGAATCGATCTGGTATTGAAAATCCCAAAACAAGAATTTATCTCAGTAAGTCAGTTATAAGAGTAGTTAAAATGTTTGTTTAACCGATAATCAAACGTGTTCGCCTGAACATGCGTATTTTTAACACATTGGTACGGTATTGTCATATGCAGTACCAAACGCTGAAAGGAGTTTGGCGGAAAGTGAAGAAGAAATATTAACTGTTAGGAGCCCATCCAACACAATTAAAAAATGAAAAAACTCGTACTCTCTGCCCTGGTATGCCTGGGGCTTGTCACTATTGTTTTGTCTCAAAACATCGGTATCAATGCTACTGGTGCCACACCCAATGCATCTGCTATGTTGGATGTTTCATCCACCAACTCAGGTTTGCTGATACCGCGTGTGGCATTAACGGCTACCAATGCTGCAGGCCCGGTAACATCACCGGCAACCAGTCTGCTCATCTATAATACCGCTACCGCAGGAACGGTACCCAACAATGTGGTACCCGGATTTTATTACTGGAATGGCTCGGCATGGGTTGCGCTCATGACATCATCCGGTGCAAACGGAGCGTGGAATCTTTCAGGCAATGCCGGCATCAATGCCGCTACCAATTTTCTCGGTACTACCGATGATCGCCAGTTGATCTTCAAATCCAATAACCAGTCGTATGCCGAATTCGGAAGCCGCCAGACTCTCGGACTCGTACAGAATTATGCTGACTACACGGACGGAACAGAGAAAGTAACTTTACTGCGCTCATCACTTCAGTTTGAAGCTCCCGCTGCCAGTTTCTACAAACCCAAATTCTTTACCGACAATGATGGTAACTTCCGTATGAAAGGAAGCTCTGCCGGAACAGATCTTTTTGAATTCGGTGCTACCGGTGCCAACAATGGCGGAGGTCTTGATTTTATAATCGGTGATGATGGCGATGAGCCCATCGTGTTCAAAAGTTATCACTATGTAAATGGTATCACCGAGATCATGCGGATGCAGAGCGGACGAATGGGAATCGGAACAAGCACACCTGCCGCTACACTCGATGTAGCCGGAACATATAAACTCGGTGCCGATGGTACAGTGCTGAGTGGCATGATCAAAACATCGGTGAACATCAATGACAACACCAACATCACACAAAACGCCATGCGTCAGGTTACCGTTACGGTAAACGGTGCAGCTGCTAACGCTACAATCATCGTAAATCCACGTGCTGCTTTACAACAAGGTGTAGGCATTGCCTGGTCACGCGTGTCTGCTACAAACAGTGTTACCATATGCTTTACCAACGTCAGTCCGACAGGCCGCACGGTAGGTAACGTTACGTTCGATATCACAGTCATTCAATAGTTGACTTCGATCATGAGCAAGCCCGTGAGAAAGATGAGAACCATCGTGCTGATCGTGTGCATCCTTGCACCGTTCTTCACCCTGGCACAAGGTCGCCTGGTATTGAATGGCGGCAAAGTGAATATTACCAACGGAGCCGTACTGGTCGTTGCCAACAGTGCATCCAATGCGATCACACGGACATCCGGTCATATCATCAGTGAAGGTCAGAACAACCGGATCCGATGGAGCATCGGTACAACTACAGGAACTTATTCTATTCCGTGGGGATCAGGCAATTCAAATTACTTCCCGCTTTCTTTCACTACATCGGCTGCTGCGGGTAGCGGTTACTTCGAATTTTCCACAATGCCAACTGCAGCCCTGAACAGCACAACACTTCCCACCGGCATTACCCATTTTAATGGCGCTGCCGGTGAAGACATGTCACTGTTTGCCGTAGACCGCTTCTGGAAAACCGATGCACAATCGTACACCACGAAACCTACACTGACGAATGTAGTGTTCACCTACCAGGATGCTGAGTTTGCTTCTCCGAATACCACCACCATAGAAAATAAGCTGACAGCCAGACGCTGGAACAATACTTCATCTACCTGGACCGATTACAATACAGGAGGCACGGTAAATACCACCAACAACACCATTACTATTGCATCACTCAGCGGAACAAATCTGTATCCCTGGTGGACTGTCGCATATCCCGGAACAATCTTTCACTGGATACCGAATACTACTTCCAACTGGAACAATGCTGCAAACTGGTCAGCAACGGCTGCCGGTCCCGGAGGGCTCGGTGTACCCGGACCAGGTGATGCCGTTTGGTTTGATGATGTCCGTGATGGCGGATGTACGATAGATGCTTCAGGCGAAGTGGCGCGGATTACGATGAGCACTGGATATGCTGGTACTCTGTCGCAAGGCAACAACACGGTAAGTGTTACGGGTAATGCTGATCTTTCGGGTGGAACATTCACCGGAGGTACCGGGGCGATTACGATAAATGGAAACCTGACCCTGAGTGGTGTGACATTCACCTCAACATCCGGTGTACTTGATCTCAAACAACAGCTCAACTTGACAGCCGGAACATTTAATCATAACAACGGTACCGTACGTTTTTCGGGAACAACCGGTACACAACAGATTGCCGGAACGGTAACCGGTACATTTAATAACATCAACGTTACAAATATATCTGCATCTCCGGGACTACGCCTGGAAAGCAATGTTAACCTTGCCGGTGTGCTTTCACTCAGTACGAATGTAGTGGTAGACGCTGATGGTGCTGCAAACAACAAGATCTTAACGCTGCTTTCCACTTCAGATAATCCGACTGCAGATGCCGCTATCGGAATACTTCCCGCTGGAGCCAGTGTAACGGGTAATGTAACTGTACAACGGTTTATGTCACAGGAAGGAGCCGGCAACCGGCTGTACCGCTACATCGGTTCACCGGTGCAGGGTGCAACGGTTGCTGACCTGCAGCAGGAGATTCCTGTGACCGGAACATTTACCGGAACAAGTCCGTGCAGCGGATGTAATACTGCTTCACCCTCCATGTATGTGTACCATGAATCACTTACAGGCGATGTCAATAAAAATGGTGTGATAACTTCAGAAGACGGATGGATAGAATTTCCGGATAACACCAACACCGAAATCATGGAACCCGGAAGAGGCTACCTGGTATATGTCAGGGGAAATTTACTGACTACAGCCAAATGGGATGTACGTGGTGTGATCAATGCCGGAAACGTAACACCGGTTTCCCTTCCGGTTTCTTATACCAACTCCGGCAATTCAGCCATAGACGGCTGGAACATGGTGTCTAATCCGTTTCCCTCCACCATCGACTGGAATGCAGCATCGGGCTGGACAAAAACAAATATCACGGGCTCATTCTACACCCGCGATAATGGAAATGCCATCAGCCGCTTTGCCACCTGGAATGGTGTAGTGGGTACGAATGGTGGTTCACGTTACATTGCCACCGGCCAGGCTGTTTGGGTAAAAGCCAATGGCAATGGTACACCGGTGCTACAGGTAAATGAAAACGTAAAAGCTCCTGGAACGCAAACTACGTTCTTCCGGGCGAAAGCAATTTCTGAGATCATGCGTATCACCCTTGTACAAGGCACCAACAGCGATGAAACAATCATTCACTTCCGGGAAGATGCTTCCGAAGATTTTGATATCAACGCGGATGCCATCAAGATGCTGAACAGCGGAATCAATCTTTCCACGCAAATTGATGGAAGAGACAAGCTTGCCATTAACTCACTGTCGAAGACATCATGCCATACCTCCCTGCGCCTGCTCGTTGAATATGCTGCCAATGGAAATTATTCCCTGAACTTCAGTGACCTGCAATCTTTCCCAGCCAGTACTACCATTGTATTACATGATGCGTTCACCGGAGCACGTGTGAATATTCGTCAGCAGGACACCTATGCTTTCGTCATCACAGCCGATGTGCTGAGCAAAGCCAGTACACGTTTCTCGCTTTCCATAGATGCTGTACCGGCCAACACCGAATTCGCAGCTACCGCTGCGGCTGTGTGCACCGGAACAAACGGACAGGTTGTGCTTACAGGTACCAACGAAGCAAGTCAATATCAGGCTTTCATCAACGAAGAACAGATTGCGTTTGCAGAAGAAGGCTCCGATACACTCACCTGGGCTATTCCACAGGAAAAATTACAGCCCGGAAATAATAATCTCGTTATTCGCGCCACGCCTTACGGATGCGGAACAGTCCATGAAAAACACATCGTATTGAATGTGGCGGGCATCACCTCACCATCTGCTGTAAGCGGAGGCTCGGTATGCCGTGAAGGTGTTGTGTTACTATCATCTGCCGGTGCACCTGAAGGAAGTACCTACCGCTGGTATGAGACTGAAACAGCGCTTACTCCCCTCTTCGAGTCTGCCTACGCTGACTTTACCACACCGGTATTGAATGCATCCAAAATATATTTCACATCTATTGCCAACGTGCTCGGATGTGAAGGTGAACGTATTCCGGTAACCGCGGAAGTTGTGCAGTTCACTGATGCGGAGATCACTGCGGCAGGCGATTCACTCCAGGTCAATTTCAATGATGGTGTTCAGTGGTACTTCAATGACGAGATGCTGGAAGGTGAACAATCCGCTCTCCTCTTTCCTGAAGCTTTTGGAACGTACCGCGTACGGGTTACGATAGGATCGTGCACGACAGAAGCTTCTTATCTCCGTACCGAAGAAATTACCGGGATTGAAACGGAACTTAGTAATGCCATACAGGTTTATCCCAATCCAGTGGTTCGTGAGTTATCACTGAACGTATCACCTCAGGTTCATGTTCGCGAAGCCATCGTGCGCAATGCCCTGGGGCAGTATATCGGAAAGATTAAGATTGTGCCGTCACCTGATACACTGATGGGAAAATTCGACATGACAACACAGCAAGCCGGATTGTATCTTATTGAAATTATCAGTGATGAAGGAAAGGCATTGATCAAAGTGGTGAAAGAATGATCTGAATACCGGTCATTTTTTTGAGGCCCGTTTGCTCAATTGCAATTCCTCAAGATCCAGTTCCTGTTCCAGCCGTCTGATGGTGGCCTGATCATACACACCTTCTTTATGAAAGCTGATCAGCAGGTTCCGCTGAAATTTAATGATCTCAGCCTGTGCTGCAAAAAAATCTGAAACGGTGGAGGTCACTCCTTTTTTCAGGGACACACCTGCAGCGCTGGCTTCCAGTTCTTTTGAAAGCTGATTCATGTTTTCCCTATACCGTTTTTTGATGCGCTCTTTCATGGCTTCATTAAGCATGAGTGGAAATTCGTCATCAATGAAATTCACCACGCTGCTGGCGATGAGCAGACGGATCTCCCGCTCTTCGTCTGTATAAACGGGAAGCGGTTTTACACGCAATATTTTCAGCAGAACCGGAAGGGAGAGTCCCTGCACAACCAGGGTGATGAAAATAACCGTGAAGGCAAGAAATAAAATTAAGGATCGTTGTGGAAATACAGATCCATTAGCCAGAGTCATGGGCAATGCCAATGCTGTAGCCAGAGAAACAACACCCCGTGTTCCCGTCCAGGCAACGATCAGTACACTTTTCCAGGTATCAATCTGCCTTCGGGTAAAGGGAGAATAGGCAGAACCGAATACCCAAAGTATGCGCACCGCAATGGTAACTCCGCTTACCAGCAAGCCATAACCGATAAGTTTTCCGGTTCCATATCCACCGAGTTCAGAAAGGATCAGCGGAAGCTGGAGTCCTATCAGAATAAAAATGAAACCGTTGAGTAAAAAGATCACCGTGTCCCAAACGGCCCGGTTGCGTATTCTGGTCTGAAAGGAAAACATCTCTGGTGCTCGCCAGGACATCATCAGTCCCGTACTGACAACGGCCAGCACGCCTGATGTATGAATATGTTCGGCAGCGAGGTATGCCATGAACGGTGTGAGTAAAGTCAGTGAAGTACTGATGATGGAATTGTTCAAAATGCGTTTATGGACCTCGCTCAATACATAACCTACAGCAATACCGGTAAGAATACCGCCCGTGGTAACCACGAGGAAATCAACACCAGCTTCCCAGAAAACAAATACACCGGTACTCAACGCGGCTATGGCAAAGCGGTAAGCGATAAGCGCTGAAGCATCGTTCACCAGACTTTCACCTTCCAGGATGGTGATGATTCGTTTGTTCAATCCCAGTCCCCGTATAATGCTTGTGCTGGCTACTGCATCGGGCGGTGAAACGATAGCACCCAGAATGAAGGCCAGTGGCCAGGTAAATCCTGGAATAAAAAAATAACAGGTAAGGGCTACT
>DASXWH010000231.1:0-42657 GCA_036503775.1 Ohtaekwangia sp. | reverse complement strand
CGAAGTAAAAGATGGCAGCCTGATCGTTAACGGAAAGAAGATCCGTGTTACCGCAGAAAAAGATCCGTCTAATCTGAAATGGTCTGAAGTAGGTGCTGAAATCGTAATCGAGTCAACTGGTTTATTCCTCACACAAGCTGACGGACAGAAACACATCAGCGCTGGTGCCAAGAAAGTTGTTTTCTCAGCACCTGCTAAAGATGACACGCCTACATTCGTAATGGGGGTTAACCACAAGAAACTTACCGCTCAACATACTATTGTTTCCAATGCTTCCTGTACAACCAACTGCCTCGCGCCACTGGCAAAGGTGTTGCACGATAAATTTGGTATTGCAGAAGGATTGATGAGTACAGTACACGCTGTAACCGCTACACAAAAAACCGTAGATAGCCCGTCAGCAAAAGACTGGAGAGGTGGTCGTGGTGCATACCAGAATATCATCCCTTCATCAACCGGTGCTGCTAAAGCCGTATCACTGGTAATTCCTGAATTGAAAGGTAAACTTACCGGTATGTCATTCCGCGTTCCGGTGGCCGATGTGTCTGTAGTTGACCTCACGGTTAAATTAGAAAAGCCTGCTTCTTATGATGATATCAAGAAAGCGATGAAGGAAGCTTCTGAAGGTGAATTAAAAGGAATATTGGGTTACACCGAAGATGATGTGGTATCACAGGATTTCCTTGGTGATGCACGTACTTCAATCTTTGATGCAAAAGCCGGCATCGCATTGAATGACAAGTTTGTGAAAGTAGTTTCCTGGTACGATAACGAGTGGGGCTATTCCAATAAACTGATCGACCTGGTACAGGAACTGGCTAAGGTTAAATAATTGATAGAATATCTTCTAAAAAAAACCCGGCAGGATCTCCAGCCGGGTTTTTCATTTTATAAAATAGAATTTCTAATTGTGATTCCTATACTACTCTTTTATAGGTTACTCTTTTTCCGCCATCCAGTTCGATTACAAGCTTGTTTTGAGTTAGTGTCACAATTTTCCAGATGATATCGTCAAGGGTTCGCGGCTGACCAGGAACGACCGGAACCAGTTCTCCCCCATCATCCCATATGCCTTCCTTAATGTAGCCGTAGAAACTTCCGATGGGTACACCAACCTGAACGTCCTCATCGTTGAGGAATGTCAGGAGACTATTTTCCAGTTGGATCTGATCTTTTGTTACGGTGTAGGCTCCCGAGGTAGTATGAAACGGAGGCAACGTCAAGCCTGACATCGGTGGCAGATGTGAGGTTTCCATCACGAGCTCATAATTGCCATCTTCACTAAAGGTTATGGAGTTGTTTTCATTTGATACATCAACCCACGTTCCGGTGAGGGATGGCGATACGTCATCGCTGCTGCAGGACCAAAGTGCAATCAGTACTAGGATAAAAGAAAAACGTTTCATAGCAGGTAATATAGTTCAATACAAGATAATGCAATGTTTGCTCCTGGCCAACACTTCTCCACGAAAAAGCAGAAAGGGTACTAACAGAGGTTAGCTCTTTTAAAGCGGGTTGTTTCCTTAAATTGGTATGTTTGTGAATGGCAAAATACGTATGAACGAAGACCTGTATAATTCATATTCCCTTTTACTGGACCGAACCGCCCGAAGAGTCAAGCAGTATGCCCAGCAACGCTTTAATGAGCTGGGTTTTAATATCACGGTTGACCAATGGGTAGTGCTGAAACATCTTCATGAACAGAAGGAGATGAAACAAAATGAATTGGCTGAGCTATTATTCAAAGATAACCCCACACTCACCCGTATTATTGATTTGTTGTGCGAGAAGGGGCTAGTTGTGCGCAATTCCAATCCGGATGACAGACGAAGCTTTAAAGTGAGTCTCACGAAAGAAGGTGTTAAAAAAGTGGAGCAGCTTAATCCAAAAGTAAAGGATATCCGCTTCAAAGCCTGGGACGGACTTTCTGAGCGTGACTTCAACCAGTTCAAGAAGATACTCAACACCATCTATGAAAATTTAGGCTGAAAAGAGCATCCTTTCCTGTTTATTAGCGTAATAATAGTTGTTATACTAACTATTATTACGCTAATTTACTGTATGAATACAACAATCATCGAAACCGATATATGTATCATTGGTGCCGGCCCGGTTGGGCTCTTTGCTGTGTTTGAAGCCGGTCTTCTCAAGATGCGTTGTCACCTGGTGGATGCATTGCCACAAATCGGAGGACAGCTTTCTGAGATCTATCCCCGGAAACCGATCTATGATATACCGGGATTTCCGGAAGTGAATGCACAGGATCTGGTTGACAATCTGAGAAAACAGATTGAACCGTTTCAACCTACTTTTACACTTGGTGAACGGGTTGAATCCTTTATCCGGAATGAGGATGGAAGTTTTGTGTTAACTACTTCTGACCTGACTACTATTCACTGTAAAGTAGTGGTGATTGCTGCAGGGCTCGGATCTTTTGAACCCCGTAAGCCTGAACTCGAAAATCTGGAACACTTCGAGGGGAGAGGCGTGGTATATATGGTGAAGGATCCTGAAGTATTCCGAAAAAAAAGATTGGTAATTGCCGGAGGAGGAGATTCTGCATTGGATTGGACCATTCACCTGGCATCACTGGCAGAGCATGTTACATTGGTTCATCGTAATGAATCTTTTCGCGGTGCACCGGATTCTGCCGATAAAGTAGCGGAGCTGGCAAAGGCAGGTAAGATTGATCTTTTGCTGAATACAAACCTGAAATCCATTCACGGTAATGGTGTGATCAGGCAGGTATCGGTTGTCAATAAGCAAAAAGAAGAGAAGCACATTGAAACCGATTATTTGATTCCGCTCTTTGGACTAAGTCCTAAACTAGGTCCTCTTGCAGATTGGGGGTTGAACCTGGATAAAAGTGCCATTCAGGTTGATACAGTTGATTATGCCACCAATATTCCTGGTGTGTTTGCCATAGGAGATATCAATACTTATCCGGGAAAACTTAAATTGATACTCTGTGGATTCCATGAAGCAGCATTGATGGCACAGAGTGCTTTCAGATTTATCTATCCGGAAGAAAAACTCAGTTTTAAATACACGACCGTAAATGGTGTCAACGCTTTTTAAAACCATCAGCCATGATACGTTTTGAAATTGAAAACAAAGAGGGAAGCATTCAGGTGTTGGAATTACCTGAAGGAATCAATCTGAGTCTGATGGAAGTATTAAAGGCTTCCGATTATCCTATTGCTGCAACCTGTGGCGGAATGGCATTGTGCGCTACCTGTCATATTGAGGTAGTAAGTGGTCTGGATAAACTGGGCTCGTTAACGGATGCCGAAATGGACATGATCGACACCTTACCGGATGCCACCGAAAACAGCCGGCTGGCTTGCCAGATCCGACTGGATGATCGTTTACACGGAGCCGTTTTTAAATTGGTGTAATCCGCACTGAAATATCCAGTACTTGAAACACCCGCTGTAATTTTCCGTTACCGCATCCATGACTTTTGAAATAATTGAATATGAGAATCGGTACCAGCCGTCATTTAAAGCTTTGAATGTTGAATGGCTTGAACAGTATAATCTGTTGGAATCACATGATCTGGAAATTCTGAATGACCCTGAAAAGCTGATACTGGAGAATGGTGGCGCAATCTACCTGGTTCGCGCTGGAGACGAGATCATCGGGTCGGCCGCATTAATGAAAGAACATGAAGGAGTATTTGAACTGGTGAAGATGGCTGTAGCGAAGTCCTATCAGAAAATGGGTATCAGTAAAATCCTGCTGGAAAAATGTATTGTAAAGGCCCGCGAACTAAGGGGTGAACGGATTGTTTTATTTTCCAATCATCAGCTGAAAGCTGCCCTCGCATTGTATGAGAAATTCGGATTCATATCCATACCGGTAGAAAATTCACCTTTTGCCACGGCAGATATCAAGATGGAATTAATACTATAACGGTTGTCTTTTTATTTCTGCTGCAACAAGGCGATCTCTTCAAATTCATCAATCAGTTTCGTACTCAGGCGTTCAAAAATTCCAAAGTATTTCGCATACACGTCATGATCCTGTTTCCGGGGATAGATGGTTTCCTGCAGTAAAACACTTTTAGCAGCTTCATCCAGACTTGGATAAATACCCATGTCTGTTGCACTCAACAGGAAAGCTCCCAGTCCGATACTGTTCGAATTCTTGATGGTATTTACCGGTTTGTCAAAGATATCAGCAATCATTTGTGTACAGAATGGTATGGTAGCAAAGCTTCCGTTGATGGAAAGTGTTTTTATTTCCCGGTGTTCTTCAAGTATTTTTCCGATACTATACATTTCATACAGTATCCCTTCTATTGATGCGCGGATAAAATGTTTGCGTTCATGTTTGATGTTCAATCCGAAATATGAACCGCGAGCGTTGGCATTCCACAAGGGAGCACGTTCTCCTAATAAGTACGGAAGGAATAACAATCCACCTGAACCGGTTTCAACCTGTGAAGCTTCGCGGATGAGTTGCTCCATGGTATAGTCAATATCAAAGGGACTGTTAAAATCACCAAACTGTTTGGTAAACCATTCGAAGATCACACCACCATTATTGGTAGGTCCACCGGATACATAATAATTTTCAGTAAGCAGGTAATTAAAGAAGCGTTGCTTTTCATCACGCAGTACTTTTTTTCCAACCACACGAACGGCTCCACTGTCCTCTACGGTAACGGTGGCTTTCCCTTCACCCCATACACCGGCACCCAGCGTAGCCATGCATCCATCACTTGAGCCGATCATGATTTTAGTATCGGCAGAAAGACCAAGAGAAGTTTGATATTCCTTCCGAAGTTTTCCCGGAGAACTGAATACGGAAGTCAATTCAGGAAGTTTATCCGGTGTTATGCCCGCATAATTCAATGCATCGGTTTCCCATTTCAGAGAATGAATATTTAACAAACCGGTTGCTGAGGCAAGACTATAATCAATAACATACTCACCGGTGAGCTGTTGTATGATGTAACTTTTGGTGGATAGAAATTTAAAGGCTTGTCCGAAACGGCCTTGATCATGATTTTTCAACCACGTGATCTTGATTAAGGGAGACATCGGGTGAATAGGCGTTCCGGTGGCTTCGTAGATATCCTTGCCGTGCGTTGAGTTTTTCAGATCCACAGCTTCTTTTTTTCCGCGGTTATCGGCCCAGGTAATTACATTACCTATAGGCACACCATTTTTGTCAATGGCCAGAACGCTGTGCATGGATGCGCTGAAACAGATGCAACGCACTTTATACTTTTGCGGATGGATCTTTTCTGTCAACAGGTTTTTGAGCACGTACAACATCGTGATGAACATTTGTTCCGGATCCTGCTCACTGTAATCCGGCTCGAGATGGAAGGTAGGATAGGACCCCTTCATTGACGTGATCACATTTCCCTTCAGGTCAAATGCGTAAACCCGTACGGCATTTGTTCCTAGTTCGATGGTGATGATACATTCCATGATAATATTTTGATTAGGTCGTTGGTACTATTTCTTTTTTCGGAATTCACCGGGTGTATAACCCGTGAGTTTTTTAAACGTGGTAGAAAAATGCTGGGAAGAATAAAATCCGGTGTCCAGTGCAATGTCTGTTACATTGATGTCAGGCTTCTTTAATAATTTTATAGCCTCCGAAATGCGAATGTTGATCAGGTAGTTCAAAGGAGAGAACCCGGTATAGTTTTTTACTTTTTCCGTAAAGGCAGTTGTTCCTAATCCCACGAGAGCGGCCATTTCATCCACCGTCCATTGGTGAGAAAGATTCTGCCGCAGGGCTTGCTCCAGTTTCATAAATGTCTGAGGGAAGTCTCTCCGCGAATTGGTTTGTCGTGTGGACTGCCTGGCGATAGTAATCATTAACTCATCAATCAATTGATTGACGCGCGTTGTGTAACCTATTTCCTGGTTGATCAGTTCGCTTTGTATTCCGTGAAGGATGGGGGAAGCTTCCTTTATTTTTAAGAGTACAGCGGTATTATTGAACAAAAGAATTTTTCCGATCGTAAGACATTCACTTTCGCTTAGTCCACTCCAATGGCCGAGTCTCATTTTCCCCTGCGCATCCATGTATTCAATCTGCATGTTGATCCAGAAGTACGAGCCGATATCCATGAAGTCACGCTCGCCACGGAATGTCTGTCCCGGAAGTACAATAGCGAGATCACCTGGATACAATATGTGATGTTGGTCTTTTATTACCCATTCAAACTTTCCATCCATAATATAATAGATGCGGATACTTTCTGTGGTGGTAGCGCTGAATGAATCCAGTTGAATGCTGGTATTTTTCCGGATGCCTAATTCCAGAATGTGTGTAAAGGGGTTGAGTTCTTTTGACCGACCGTGTTGAAGGAAAAACTGATTCATACAGACTGATCTAATAGGTTACACGATCTTTTATACCCCTATGTGAATGCGTCAAGCTGACTAAAAAATTAGTGTCTGATGAAATCATGTGAACAAATCTGTAGAAAAACTATCGGAATGACAATGTTAGCAAACGTTACTGCCTGAATTTATAACGTAATCGCAAGCTTCGCAATCGTGTGTAAAAATCATCGCTGTGTTTTATTGGAAGTTCCCGGGCTGTGAAGTTCTGAATCTTGCTTGTACTAGAGTCTGTGTAGTTGACAAAGACTGTGTTTGGTTGACTCTCTAATAAGAGTTCAGAGAATTTTTAACCCTAACCCAAAATACACTATGCGAAAACACTACTTATTGTTCGGCATACTATTACTAGTATGCTTCCATGCCAGTGCTCGTAGCCGCGAAGGTGATGCAAACATTGGCATCCCTGGTTTACTGTTACAGCAAGCTTTAAGCGGACAAGTTACCGATGAGAGTAATACTCCGCTGCCTGGCGTTAACGTGCTAATAAAAGGTACTTCGGTCGGAACCGTGACGGATGGCGATGGACGTTACTCACTTCAAGGTGTTGGTAACGATGCAGTGCTTGTATTTTCATTTATTGGTTACGCAGTACAGGAGGTCGCTGTCGGAGGACAGACTTCCATCAACGTGTCGATGCAACCTGATGTACAATCCTTAGATGAAGTTGTAGTTACCGCGTTAGGTATAGAAAAATCTTCCAAGAGCCTGGGCTATGCTGCCAGTAAGGTGAAGTCGGAAGAACTCACGGTTAACCGTACTCCGAATTTAATGAACTCGCTTCAGGGTAAAGTCGCAGGCGTGAATATTTCAGCGCTGGGCACAGGACCTGGAGGTACTTCCAAGATCCGTATCCGCGGACAATCCTCAATGACCGGTCAGAACAATCCGCTCATTGTTGTTAATGGTGTGCCTATTGACAATACTAACTTCGGAACGAATCCTAATAACCTGGCCGCTGACGCATCTATCGGTGTTCGCGGAGGTGGTGGCGGAACTGGAAATACTTCTGATGGTGGTGATGGTCTGCAAAGTATAAATCCCGATGATGTGGAGAGTATGACCATCCTGAAAGGTGCAGCAGCATCTGCTCTTTATGGATATCGTGCAAAAGACGGTGTTATTATGATTACCACAAAATCCAAAGGTGCAGGACGTGGTATTGGGATTGACTATAACCTGAATTACACGACTGAAACACCCCTTGATTTCACGGATTATCAATACGAGTATGGACAAGGTGAGTACGATGCAGTGTCCGGTCAATATCTTCGTCCTACAACGGCTGGTACCGGAACAGGTCAGTGGTCATGGGGTGAGAGATTTGAACCGGGAATGACGAATATATTGTTTGATGGAGTGGAAGTGCCCTATACACCACAACGTGATATAATTAAAAAGTTTTTCAGAACGGGTCAAAATCTTACCAACAGCATTTCACTTTCAACCAGTGGAGAAAACGGGGGTGCAATCCTGTCGTTTTCCAACATGGATAGTAAGGGAATAATGCCTAACAATTCGTTCGACAGGAAGACCGTTAACCTGGGATTCACTCAGAAAATGAGTCCGAAGCTCAGCTTCAGAGGAAACATCAACTACTCACACGAGGAAAATACCAACCCACCAAACGTTGCGAGCCAGGATAACACCATACCCACTGCATTGTACAACCTGGCCAACTCTATGCCATTGAGTCTGCTCAATGAGAGGAAGTATGATGCCAACGGATTTGAAAGATTCTGGTCACGTTTTCAGAACCGTACCAATCCTTACTTTACGTTGGCAGAGCAATTCCAGAATATCGAACGTGATCGGATTTTCGGAAATATTTCCGTGAGGTATGATATCCTTCCCTGGATTTATGTACAGGGACGTGTGGGTCAGGACTTCTGGACACGCGATCAGGAATATAACAACTACCCTACAGGTGTGCAGTCGAGAACACGTTCGGCAGATCCAGCATTTGTGGATGCGCTATATACGCAGGAGTCCCGCAAGTTCAGCGAATCAAACATAGATTTCCTTGTGTCAGCAACGCGTAAATTCGGAGATTTTAATATCAATGCTACAGTTGGCGGAAACCAAATGCGGTGGAAAAGAGATGCGAAGAGCGTGCAAATTCAGGACCTCTCCATCCGGGACTTTTATAATGTGGAGTATGGTCGTGTGAAGAGCCCGACCTATGGCTTGGAAGAAAAGCAGGTTAACTCCTTATATGGATCACTCGAAATCAATTACAAGGACTACTTATTCCTGACCGGAACGCTTCGTACAGACTGGTTCTCCACGCTATCAAAAGGTAACCGTGATGTTACCTACCCCTCTGTTTCATTAGGGTATGTATTCACTGAAATGGTCACCATGCCTGAGTGGTTCTCGTTCGGTAAGCTGCGTGTCTCCTATGCCGAGGCAGGAAGTGATTCTGATGTGAGCCCTTATTCCAATGTGCTGTTGTATGGTCTTAATGCCAATGGTTTGTTCAACGGCAAACCGGTAGCCGTTATCGGTGGACGAAATCCGAATACGATACCAAACGCATCGCTGGTCCCCATGCACATGTATGAATTCGAAGCTGGCTTGGATCTGAAATTCTTCAATAACCGATTGGGTGTGGATGTGGCCGCTTATCAGCGTATCACGAAAGACCAGATTATCCAGGCCCAGGTTTCTGATGCATCCGGATTTATCAATACGCAGGTTAACAGCGGTGAAAGCAGGAATAGAGGTATTGAAGCGTTGGTCAATGTTGTCGTAGTGGAAACCAATGATTTCACATGGGAATTCACAGCCAATACTGCGTACAATAAGACAAAGGTGCTTAGTCTGCTGTCTGATGCCCCTGGTCAAAGCATCACTACAGCCACACACATTTTTAATGGTGAGCTCAGACAGATCGTAGGAGAAGAAATGGGTCAGCTTGCAGGTTATGGATACAGAAGGGATGAAGACGGCAATAAGATGTTTGATGCCACGGGCCTACCACTAGCTACCCCAGCACCTATACTTTATGGTAGCGCGCTTCCAAAGTGGGTTGGTGGTTTTACAAACTCCTTTAGCTACAAAGGAATTCTGTTTTCATTCCTGATCGACTATAAGCTTGGTGGCAAAATGATTTCAGGAACAAACTTCAATGCGGTACGTCATGGACTTCATAAAATGACCGTAGCCGGCAGGGATGAAGGTGTGGTTGGTGTAGGGGTTGATCCAGACGGAAATCCGAACGAAACCCCTGGCATTGCTCAGCGCTATTGGGAAACCGTACGTACGCGTCAGATCATTGAACCAATTGTATACGATGCAGGATACTGGAAACTTCGCCAGATCACATTGGGTTATGACTTCACCAGATTCCTGCCAGCATCATTCCCTGTGAAGGGTGTTAGGCTGAGCTTTGTGGCAAACAATGTACTCATGCTTAAAAAGTGGGTTCCGAATATTGACCCGGAAACGTTTGGCTACAGCTCTGACAACCTGGTGGGACTGGAGGCAACAGGTATGCCTTCAACCCGAAGCCTGGGATTCAATTTAAATGTTAAACTCTGAGTGCCATGAAAAAATTAATAGCCTATAAATTCATTGTCGTATTCATGTTCTTTTCCATCGCTTGCGATGAAGGTTTTGATGAACTGAATACGCCTAAGACATCTCCGACATTTGTCGACCCGATTTTTCTGTTGAACAATGCGCTCGTTAACCTCTCACCGACAGGATTTGCGGGTGGCAGTACACTTGTTTATGATTATGGAGTAGTACAGCAGATCATATCCCCCGTGGCGGGAGTTGTTACCGGAGCGAACTTTAATAAGGAAAACCGTGCAGCGGGTGAAAGCCTTTGGCAGAATTACTACCGAAATGTGATCCGTTATACGAAAGATGTTATCTACGCAGTTGAGATTGATGAGGAACGCAGCAATTTGTATCACATGTCTCGCATCCTGCAGGCGTACGCCTTTATGGTGCTCACCGATACCTACGGTGAGATTCCGTACTACCAGGGCGGAATGGGATACATTGACCAGGTTTTCTTCCTGACGTATGATACACAGGAGGAGATCTACGATGATATCATTAAGGAACTGACTGAAGCTACCACTGGGTTAAATGCTGCCAGGAAAATTGAGACCTCTGACGCGCTGTTTTCAGGAAATGTAGACCAATGGAAAAAATTTGGTTACTCGCTTTTGCTGAGAGCTGGCATGCGTTTGAGCAAGGTTGCCCCCACAAAAGCGGAAGACGCGGTACAGGCTGCTTATGCAGGCGGTGTTATTCTTCTGAATACAGATAATGTAGCGGTGAAGCATGACAACAGTTATAGAAATCCTGTTGGAGTTACGCTGAACTCAACTGAAGCAGGTAACTTCTACCTGGCTGCACCTTTTGTGGAATACCTGCAGGACACAGAGGATCCGCGACTGAAAGCTATTGCCGTTCGTTATCCAGGTGCAACATCATCTTCTGGACAGGCAGGAACCAATCCTGAAACAACGGTGCCGGCAGACCAGGTTGGATTACCGATGGGACAAGAAGGCGGAGCGTTCTATTCTTTTAGCCAGGTAGATCGTAAACGTATGGCGAAACAGACTTCACCGTACTTCATCGTGACTGCTGCCCAAAATTATTTGCTCTTAGCGGAAGCGAGAGAACGTGGCTGGATCACAGACAATGACACGAAGTATTACTTTGATCTGGGTGTAACCATGCATATGCTGCAACTGGGAACGTATGACCCAGGTTCGGCTGTAGATCCGGCTGACATCGAGACGTATCTGCAGGACACTGATACTGATTTTGATCCTGCAAATGCTCTTGAGCAGATCAATACGCAATATTGGATAGCATCTTTCCTCAATGGTCCGGAAGCGTTCGCGAACTTCAGGAGATCAGGTTATCCCGAATTAGCACCGAACCCGTATGTGGGACAGGATATCGATGAGGATTTTATTCGCAGACTTCAATATCCAAATTCTGAAGTGTCTTCCAATAGCGAAAACATGGGTGAGGCAGTTGGCAGAATGGGAGGAGAATCGCTCGACACACGGGTGTGGTGGGATGTTGAATAAGTATTGATTAACAATTTGATAGGCGACTGCTTTTTCTAACAAAGCAGTCGCTTATTTATTAGCTTCAGGGTCTAAACAAACCTGCTTAATGAAAAACAACGTGGCGCTCCGTATTTCAAAAGTATTTCAGCATTTCACGCTTTTACTCGTGTTGCTTGTGATCACGGATTCGTGTTCGGAACAGAAAAAAGAACCTGCCTTCCCCTTTTTAAATGAAGAGTTGAGTGTCGAGGAACGCGTCAATGATCTGGTCAGCCGGATGACACTCGAAGAAAAGATCGCGCAGATGGTGAATGATGCACCGGCTATCGAACGCCTGGGTGTGCCACGCTACAACTGGTGGTCTGAAGGATTGCACGGAGTTGCACGTGCAGGACTTGCTACGGTTTTTCCGCAAGCTATTGGATTAGCAGCAACCTGGGATGACAGTCTGATCTACGATGTATCAACGGTGATATCCGATGAAGCGCGGGCCAAGCATCATAACTTTACTAAACGTGATAAACGTTTTATTTACCAGGGATTAACATTGTGGTCACCTAATATTAATATCTTCCGCGATCCACGTTGGGGCCGTGGACAAGAGACGTACGGTGAAGACCCTTACCTCACCGGCAAGCTCGCGGTTCAGTTTGTGAAAGGTCTTCAGGGAGATGATCCAACCTATTACAAAACGATTGCTACGGTCAAGCATTTTGCCGTGCACAGTGGGCCTGAACCTGAACGCCATACCTTCGATGCCGTTACTGATGAACATGATTTAAGAAGCACTTACCTTCCGCAGTTTGAAATGGCTATCCGGGAAGGTAAACCCTATTCACTGATGTGCGCTTACAACCGGTACAATGGTGAAGCGTGTTGCGGAAGTCCCGGCTTGTTAACAAACATTCTGCGAAATGAATGGAACTTCAATGGATTTATCGTTTCGGATTGTGAAGCGATAACCGATATCTATAAATATCATAAAGTTGTAGCCACACCGGAAGAGGCAGCAGCACTTGCTGTAAAATCCGGAACGGACCTGGAGTGCGGAAAAATATATCTCCACCTGAAAGAGGCGGTTGCTAAAAAACTTATTACAGAAGCAGAAATTGATGTGGCTGTAAAACGTCTTTTCATGGCCCGGTTTAAACTAGGCATGTTTGATCCTCCGGAAAAAGTAAAGTATGCGCAAATACCTTATTCTGTTGTAGACAGTAAAGAGCATAAAGCGCTGGCATTGGATGCTGCGCATAAATCCATCGTGCTGTTGAAGAACAATAACCAGACGTTGCCACTCAAAAAAGATATCGGGACCATTGCCGTGATCGGCCCCAATGCTGATCAATGGCTTATGTTGCTGGGAAATTATAATGGTGTTCCGGCAGAAGCCATTACACCATTGCGTGGTATTCGCGAAAAAGTATCGCCTCAAACGAAAGTATTGTTTGCGCAGGGATCTGAACTAGCTTCCGGAATGCCGATGTTTTATACCATACCCGGGGAAGCATTATACCATGGTGATTCATCCGGGTTGAAAGTGGAGTATTTCAACAATGGAGACCTCAGCGGCACACCGTTGTTCATTGCAACCGACAAAACCCTGGATGCCAACTGGTTTGATAAAGCACCGCGTGAAGGTATGGATGACGATAATTTCAGTGTACGCTGGAGTGGAGAAATTAAGCCGGAGCTTTCCGGAATGTATCAGATCGGAGTGATCACGACATGCAATACAAAACTGTACGTGAATGATAGCCTGATGACCAGAACAATTTACCACACCCGCGATGAATACGGTGACCCGCGTCTCCGTAAGTCCGTGCCGCTGAAACTGGAGGCAGGAAAGAAATATAAAGTTGTAGTGGAAGCAATTGAATCCTATGCCGATGCCCAGGTACAGCTGGTGTGGGCAGCTCCAAAACCGAATCTTAAAAAAGAAGCACTTGCTGCTGCGAAGGAAGCTGATGTGGTGGTGATGTGCATGGGCATTACACCACGCATGGAAGGTGAGGAAATGGATGTAATGATTGATGGATTTCGCGGAGGTGACCGCACGCGACTGGATCTTCCAGACGTACAACAACAATTGATCAAAGATATTTATGCCCTGGGTAAACCGGTTGTGCTGGTATTGTTGAACGGAAGTGCACTGGCCATCAACTGGGAGAATGACAACATACCGGCTATTGTTGAAGCGTGGTATCCCGGGCAGGCAGCAGGTCAGGCTATAGCCGATGTTCTCTTCGGGGATTATAATCCGGCAGGAAGATTACCTGTAACATTTTATAAATCCGTAAAAGATCTTCCGCCATTTGATGATTATTCGATCTCAACACAAACCTACCGGTACTTTAAAGGTGAACCACTCTATCCGTTTGGATATGGTTTGAGTTACACCACTTTTCAATACGAAAATCTTAATATCAAATCCATGGAAAAGACCAATGACTCTATTCCGGTTTCAGTAACGGTAAAAAATACCGGTAAACTGGCGGGCGATGAAGTAGTTCAGGTGTATGTATCCAGTTTGACTGAGGGTGATCGTGTTCCGATCCGCTCATTGCAGATGTTCAAACGAATTCACCTGCAACCGGGTGAAGAAAGAATTGTAAACCTGATTTTACCGCCTACAGCATTTTTAGTGGATGGCAAACACGTGGCCGGTAAATTTGAAGTAAGCGTTGGTGGTGGGCAGCCTGTAAAGACTGAGGCAACATCCAATGTGCTTAAAACTTCTATCACCATTTTATGAAATGCAGATTAACGGGACTATGTATTTATTTTTTTATGGTAATGTCGGGAACCGTACATGCGCAGACCATTGCCACGTTTGAAATTGATTTAACAAAATCAAGCGGAGGAATTGATGTGCCTGTGAGCATCGTACTGGACAATGTATCGTTTGTTTCCGATTCGTCACTAACACTGGTTGAAGTACAGGGAGGTAAAACATCTTCTATACCTTTTCAGATCCGCCAGGGAGAACAGCGTACACTGCACTGGATCGCAAAGACAGGCGCTCAGAAGCGCACCTACCAACTGGTAAAATCAGCTCCCGGAAAATCACCTGAGGTAACCGTACTGGATCAGGATGGAACCCTCACCATTCAATCTGAAAATAAAAACCTGCTGCGGTATTATCATAAAACCGTTGAAGCTCCGGCTGGTGCTAATCCGAATTACAGGCGAAGCGGATTCATTCATCCGTTATGGACACCAAATGGTCAGGAGCTTACACGTATCCAGCCTTCCGATCATTACCATCACTATGGCATCTGGAATCCCTGGACCCATGTGTTGTTTGAAGGCGACACCGTAGATTTCTGGAATATTGCCGGCAAGAAAGGGACCGTACGCTTTGCTTCGTTTCCTGCGATAAGTACAGGACCTGTGTTTGCTGAATATGAAGCCCTGCACGAGCACGTGGCGTTTAAAAAAGATGGTACAGAAAAAATTGCACTGAATGAAATTCAAACGGTGAGGGTGTATAAACCTTCCGGTGATTATTACATCGTTGATATTACTTCACAACTCAGCTGCGCCAGCACCAGTGAAGTTAACCTGTTAACGTATCGCTATGGCGGATTAGGCTGGCGGACTACGGAATACTGGGATAATAAGAACAGCGAAGTGCTTACCTCGGATGGAAAAGACCGTAAGACTGCAGACGGCTCCAAGGCCCGGTGGTGTATTGTTCAGGGTGCGTTGCCAAATGATTTTGGTGGTGTGGTCATGATGTCGTATCCGGCAAACTATAATCATCCGGAACCTCTTCGTATCTGGCCGGAGAATCAATATAACCGCGGTGACATGTTCGCCAACTTTTCACCCACAAAAGATAAGGACTGGCTACTGCTACCCGGCAAGACTTATGTATTACGTTATCGGCTGGTAGTGTTCAACGGAAAGTTTACCAAAGAAAAAGCGGAAAGTGCCTGGCAGAATTTTGCAACACCGGCCGTGATAAAGATTGTGAAGAAATGACATAAAATCAGATGACTATGAAAAAGGAAAATGGAAGAAGAGAGTTTCTGAAGAAATCATTGAAAGCATCCGTTGCAGGTTCATTGATGCTTACCGGCTTTCCCACGATTGTTCCGGCAAAGGTATTGGGAAAGTATGCACCCAGTAATCTTATTAATGTTGGTGCGATAGGAGTGGGACGTATTTCCAGAATTCACGATCTGCCCGGTGTCATGCGGCACGAATTTGCACAGGTAGTTGCTGTGTGTGACCTGGATACCAAACGTGCAAAAGATGGAAAGAAACTGGTGAATGATTTTTACACCAAGAAAACAGGAAAAGAGTTTGATGGAGTTTCGGTGTATCATGACTACAACGAACTCCTTAAGAATAAGGATATTGATGCCGTTGTTATCAGTACACCGGATCACTGGCATGCCCTGATAGGTATGAAAGCCGCAGCAGCAGGCAAACACATTTATATGCAAAAGCCTGCTTCATTAACCATCTCGGAAGGAAGAGCGCTCACCAATGTAGTACAGAAAAGCGGTGTGATATTTCAGATCGGAAGCCAGCAAAGGTCATCCGAACAATTCCGGTATGCAGCCGAACTCATCCGCAATGGTCGTGTTGGTCAGCTTAAGACCGTATATGTGGGTTTGCCTGGCGACCCTTCCGGAGAAGAAGAACCCGAGATGCCGGTTCCATCAAATCTCAATTATGATATGTGGCTGGGGTCTACGCCTTCGGTGTATTATACGGAGAAGCGGGTTCATCCGCAGATTGGATATGATCGCCCGGGATGGTTGCGCTGTGAGCAATTCGGAGCAGGCATGATTACCGGTTGGGGATCGCATCACATTGACTCGGCTCATTGGGCTATGGGTATGGAACATTCTGGACCAGTAGAAGTTTGGGGCCATGCAGAGTTTCCGACCAAAGGCCTCTGGGATGTTCATGGGATCTTCAAGACAGAAGCATTATATGCTGATGGAACGAAAATGGTTGTAAGTAATGAGTTACCCAATGGTATCAAGTTCGAAGGAACCAAAGGATGGATATTTGTCACACGCGGAAACTACCAGGCAACAGCAAGTGATCCGGTGCCCAATGGTGATGGTGTGAAGCCGTTAGACGCCAGCGATATTAAGATAATCACTACACCCATTGGACCCAACGAAATACATTTACCTGTCAGCAAGGATCATCACGGTAACTGGTTGGATAGCATCAAAGCCAATAAGCAGCCTATTGCTCCAGTGGAAGATGCACATCGTTCGTGCTCAGCATGTCTTGTGCATCACATCGCTATGAAGCTCAACCGTAAGGTTTACTGGGATCCGAAAAAAGAGCAATTTAAAAATGATGCTGAGGCGAACAGTATGCTGGCGCGAAAGCAACGTGATCCGTATTCCATCACTAAACTGTAATCATCACGATGAGAATATTTTTAAGTGTCCTTTGCCTGATTTTTCCTTTCATGGGATTTTCACAACCTGCCGTTATTTCAGGAGTATATCCGTATGGTAAGGAGATCGCAGGTACGGCCACAGATATGAAGGATTTTCGCCTGGATGTACAGGTGATCCCGAAAGCATTGAAGGAAAAAAAGATAAAAGTATCCGACACGCAGGAACAATTGATCATAGTGCGATCCGGAAATCTGGGAATTAACCTTAATGATTCCGCGTATAGTTTAGGGAAGGGAAGTGTGGTATTGATCATGCCCGGTGATGTTTATACCATAAAGAATAATAGTGCCGTCCCGGTTGAATATTACCTCATGCAGTACACGTCAAAAACAGCGGTTGATGCCGGCCGTGGAAGATCTTCCGGTGGATCTATTGTCAGAGACTGGGATAAGATCCCGTATAAACCACATGACCGGGGAGGAAGACGTGATTTCTTTGACCGGCCTACTGCCATGTGTAAACGTTTTGAAATGCACGTCACTACGTTGAATGGTTCATTAAAGAGTCATGAACCGCATACCCACCGGGCCGAAGAAATTGTGTTGATCCTGGAGGGGAATACCGAAATGCAGATTGAAGATAAGTTTTATAAAGCTGTTGCCGGTGATGTGATCTTCCTGGCTTCAAATTCTTTGCATGCGATTCGCAACGAAGGAACAACACCGTGTACCTATTTTGCATTTCAGTGGGAATAACATAATGAGACGTTCAGCGATTATATTCGGTTCCATTTTCATCATCGTTATGGCTTGTGCCACAAAACCTGAAACCGATTCAACGCGCATCCGCCTGATCACCCTCGATCCCGGTCACTTCCACGCGGCATTGATCCAGAAGTCTATGTACGATGACATTGACTCAACGGTTCATGTATATGCCCCGGCAGGGAACGATCTTCAGCTTCACCTCGATAGGGTAAAATCATTTAACACCCGTTCAGAAGGCCCGACACGCTGGCATGAAGAAGTTTATACCGGTGATGACTTTTTTGAAAAAATGATCGCTGAAAAGGAGGGTAACGTTGTTGTGTTATCCGGGAACAACCAGAAGAAAATAGACTACATCGTTAAATCATTGCAGAACGGATTTAATGTACTTGCCGACAAACCCATGGTCATTAACCATCAGGATTTTGAAAAGCTCCGTGATGCGTTTACCGTAGCGGGCAATCAAAATCTGTTGTTGTATGATATTATGACCGAACGATACGAGATAACCACCATGCTGCAGCGTGAACTTTCCCTGATGCCGGATGTATTTGGTGAGCTGCAAAAAGGAACACCTGAACTGCCGGCAATTACAAAAGAGAGTGTTCACCATTTCTATAAGTATGTATCCGGCAGTGTGCTTACCCGTCCAGCCTGGTTTTTAGATGTGAATCAACAGGGTGAAGGTATAGTTGATGTGATGACGCACCTTGTTGACCTGGTACAATGGGGATGTTTTCCAGAACAGGTGATCGACTATAAACAGGATATTGCAATCAATAAAGCCAGGCGGTGGTTTACGGAGTTAACACAATCTGAATTCAGAACAATAACAAAGACGGATGGTTTTCCTTCTTATCTGAAACCAGCTGTTGCTGAGGATACAATTCTTAATGTGTATTGCAACGGTGAAATTAATTACACAATAAAAGGTGTTCATGCCAAGACCTCGGTTGTGTGGAAATACAGAGCTCCTGATGGTACGGGCGACACGCACTATTCCATCATGCGTGGAACGAAAGCCAATCTGATTATCCGGCAGGGGATTGATGAGGGCTACAAACCTACCTTATATATAGAGTCAGTACTGCAGGACAGTGCGTATGAAAGCAAACTGACGGAGCAGGTACAAAAACTTCAGGAGAAGTTTGCCGGAGTAGAGATAAAAAAATCTGGTAATGCCTGGGTAGTAATTATTCCGGAGAAATACAAAGAAGGTCATGAGGCTCATTTTTCCCGGGTGGCGGAAAAATACCTGCACTATGTGAAACATGGTGATATGCCGTCATGGGAAGTTCCGAACATGTTAGCCAAATATTACACTACCACCAAAGCACTTGAAGTTGCCCTACAAAACTGATTTATTTTATACACCAACATGAAAATTTACAGAACCAAAAAAGGAATTATCATCCATCACCTCGATAACTTTTATTTAGCTAATGAGTCAAGCTGGGATACGTTTGTTAACCGGTCTGGTCTTTATAAAAAGATAACTGAAGACATTAAAGGGCTTAAGTCGGATGCATCACTGAAAGAGTCGGTGACGACACCGCTTTCACCTGTTGGGAACCAGGAGGTATGGGCATCCGGAGTAACTTACCTGCGAAGCCGGGAAGCCCGGATGGAAGAATCCAAAGATGCCGGTGGCGGAGATTTTTATGCGCGTGTATATGAAGCTGACCGGCCCGAATTGTTTTTTAAATCACCTGCTTATCGTACGGTGGGCTCAGGCGAAGCGGTTCGCATCCGTAAAGATTCGAAGTGGAATGTGCCGGAACCGGAGTTAACACTTTTCATTTGTACAGCCGGAAGTATTGAAGGGTATACCATTGGCAACGACATGTCTTCCCGTGATATCGAAGGAGAAAATCCGCTGTACCTTCCGCAGGCAAAATCGTATGATGGTTCAACGGCAGTTGGCCCATGTCTTTATGTTCCTGAAAACCCCATCCACCCGGATGCGATGATCAGCATTGAAATCCACCGTAAAAGCGAAAAGATGTTTTCGGGAGAGATTTCCATCAACCGCATGAAACGAAAGCACATTGAGCTTGTTGAATATTTATTCAGGGAAGTAACATTTCCCTATGGCACGTATCTGATGACGGGTACAGGCATTGTTCCACCCGACAGCTTTACGTTGCAATCCGGTGATGTGATTAAAATATCCATCGAGAACATCGGCACACTTATTAACACGGTAGCTTAATTCATTGAATCATGACAATCGAAGGGAAACAAATTATTGGGTTTGAACAGGTAGCAACAGGAACAGAGAGTTTCCAGTCTGTAAATCCGGCACTGGGTATAAAACTTGAATACCGTTTTTTCAAGGCCACAGAAAAAGAAGTCAATCAGGCTTGTGAAAAAGCGGCTGCAGCTTTTCAGGTATATCGAAAAAAATCAGGTACGGATAAAGCGCTCTTCCTGGAAGCTATAGCCAATGAGATTAAGGCTCTGGGAGATCAGCTGATTGATACGTGTTGCACCGAAACTGCACTGCCCAAAGCCCGGATAGAAGGTGAACGCGGACGTACCATGAATCAGTTGTTGATGTTTGCTGCAATGCTGCGTGAAGGATCATGGCTGGATGCGCGCATTGAAACGGCTGATCCGGCACGGACACCGATTCCTAAACCTGACATTCGCTATATGCATGTGGGTATGGGACCGGTTGTTGTTTTCGGAGCAAGCAATTTTCCGTTGGCATTTTCAGTAGCAGGAGGAGATACCGCCTCTGCACTGGCAGCAGGGTGTCCGGTTATTGTTAAAGCGCATTCAGCGCATCCGGCAACAGGGGAACTTGTAGGTAAAGCCATACAAAAAGCAGCCAGGGCAACAGGTATGCCGGATGGTGTGTTCTCTCTTTTACATGGGGATGGTTCCGTTGTTGGAACGTTGTTGGTGAAGCATGCCGAAGTAAAAGCCGTTGGACTGACAGGTTCATTCAAAGCAGGCAAGGCGCTATTTGACATTGCCGCAAACCGGGATGTTCCCATTCCGGTGTATGCAGAAATGGGCAGCACAAATCCGGTGTTTATACTTCCGGAGACGATGCAGGCGAACCGCGAAAAGATTGCTCAGGGTTTTTCCGGGTCCGTTACCTTAGGTGTGGGTCAGTTTTGTACCAACCCGGGCCTGCTGATTTATGAAAGCAAAGCTGGAGCAAAGGAGTTTACACAAGATCTGAAAGAACAATTCCAAAAGACTTCAGGTGGTGCCATGCTGGCGGAGAACATCTTCAAATCGTATACGCAAGGTGTCACGCATCACACGGCTGTAGAAGGAATGGAAGTATTTGCGCAGGGAATAAAAACGGAAGGAACGAATATCGGGAACCCTATCCTGTTTAAAACTACCAGTAATGTATTTGATAAGCATGATGAATTGGCAGAAGAGATCTTTGGTCCAACCAGTGTGGTTATCGAGGCAAAATCAAAGGAAGAAATATTATCCATTGCCAGAAATCTTTCCGGTCACCTTACGGCAACCGTACATGGAACGGAGAAAGATCTGATCGCCTACAAAGAGTTGCTGGATATTCTGGAACAGAAAGTAGGCCGGATCGTGATCAACGGATTTCCCACAGGTGTTGAAGTTTGTCACGCTATGGTACATGGAGGTCCTTAT
Source organism: Ohtaekwangia sp. (assembly GCA_036503775.1). Classification (GTDB taxonomy): domain Bacteria; phylum Bacteroidota; class Bacteroidia; order Cytophagales; family Cyclobacteriaceae; genus Ohtaekwangia. The sequence continues at coordinate 21,469 of DASXWH010000231.1, read as the reverse complement.
CCTGCCACTACAGATGGGAGAAGTACTTCGGTAGGTACCGCATCCATTTTCAGATTCACCCGGGCGGTCAGTTATCAGGGTATGCCTCAGGCATTGTTACCCGATGAATTAAAAAATGATAACCCGTTGCAGGTGTGGCGCCTGGTTAATGGCGAACGAACAAAGTCAAAAATATAAACCGTATAAATATAAAGTTATGTCAAAGTATCGCAGTTCAGAGTGGTTTGGTAAGAAAGATAAAATGGGTTTTATCTATCGAAGCTGGATGAAAAATCAAGGCTTCCCCGAAGACCTCTTTGACGGCCGGCCGGTTATCGGCATCTGTAACACATGGTCAGAGCTTACACCGTGTAATGCACACTTGCGTGATATTGCCGAATGGGTAAAACGTGGTGTTTATGAAGCCGGAGGTTTCCCGTTGGAATTTCCGATCATGTCATTGGGTGAAACGTTGCTGAAGCCAACCGCTATGCTTTTCAGGAACCTGGCGAGCATGGATGCAGAAGAATCGATCCGTGGTAATCCCATTGATGGTGTAGTACTATTAACCGGTTGTGATAAGACAACACCGTCAACACTAATGGGAGCTGCGAGTGTGGATCTTCCTACCATCGTTGTTCCGGGAGGGCCGATGCTGAATGGAAAGTATCAGGGAAAAGAAATTGGTTCTGGTACGAGTGTATGGAAGTTTACGGACGACCTGAAAACCGGCAAGATCACCTATGACGAATATAGTTATGCGGAAAGCTGCATGTCAAGAAGTGCCGGTCATTGTATGACTATGGGTACGGCATCAACCATGGCGTGTATGGTCGAATCATTGGGTATGACGTTGTCTGGCGCAGCGGCCATTCCTGCTGTTGACTCCCGGAAGAAAGTTCTCGCGCAATTATCGGGGAGAAGAATTGTTGAGATGGTAAAAGAAGACCTGAAGATCTCTAAGATCCTGACCCGGAAAGCTTTTGAAAATGCCATTAAGGTAAATGCTGCTGTAGGTGGTTCATCCAATTTCATCATTCACCTTACCGCCATTGCCGGCAGGGTAGGCGTTGATCTAAACCTCGAAGATTTTGATAAGGTAGGAAGTAAAGTACCACTGTTATTGAACCTGATGCCCTCAGGCAAGTTTCTGATGGAAGATTTTTATTACGCAGGTGGTTTACCGGTAATTATCAATGAATTGAAATCTGTTCTTCATATGGACACGATTACAGTAAGCGGGAAGACGCATGCGCAGAATGTTGAAGGCAAAGCCGCGTGTTATAACCGTGAGGTAATCTCTGAGTTTGAAAATCCATTGATCAAAGAAGCAGGTTGTGTTGTGCTGAAAGGAAACCTGGCGCTGAATGGAGCTGTACTTAAGCCATCGGCAGCAACACCGTCACTGATGAAACACCGTGGCCGTGCAGTTGTTTTTGAGAACATCGAAGATTATCACGCACGTGTTGATGACCCTGATCTGGATATTGACGAAACCTGTGTTATGGTATTAAAGATGGTCGGCCCCGTAGGATATCCCGGAATGCCTGAAGTAGGCAACATGGTTCTTCCCAAGAAGCTCCTTGACAAAGGTATTACGGATATGGTTCGGATCTCCGATGGACGGATGAGCGGAACAGCCTATGGTACCGTAGTATTACACGTTTCCCCTGAATCAGCCATTGGCGGAAATCTGGCACTTGTACAAAATGGGGATATGATTGAGCTGGATGTTTATGCCAAACGAATTCACCTGGATGTATCGGATGCCGAACTGGAAAAACGCAGAAAGAACTGGAAGCAACCCGATGCCATATCCAAAAGGGGATATGTTAATCTCTATGTAAATCATGTGATGCAGTCGGATAAGGGTGCAGACCTGGATTTTCTGGTTGGTAAATCGGGATCGCAGGTAGCCCGCGATTCGCACTAAGGTTTAACGTTTAAGGCCTGCCTGCCGGCAGACAGGTCTAAAGTTAAATGAATGACTTCACTTAACTTTAGACGTTAAACATTGAACTTCTATGAATTGGATTATACTGATCATCGCTGGACTTTTTGAAGTCGGATTTGCTACCTGCCTCGGTAAAGCAAAAGAAACAACCGGTAATACCTCCCTGCTTTGGATGATTGGCTTTTTCATCAGTCTTTCGATAAGTATGTACCTGCTTTACCGGGCTTCACAAACATTGCCGATCGGAACCGCGTATGCTGTTTGGACAGGTGTGGGAGCTGTAGGTACGGTAATTATGGGGATCGTTTTATTCAAGGAGCCTGCAGACTTTTGGAGAATGTTTTTTATCACCACGCTGATTGCGTCCATCATCGGTTTAAAGTTTGTGTCGCATTGATCGTTTGTTCTCAAACACGTATTCCTAAGGTGAACCCGCAGATATAAAAATACAGTAAATAGCGGGAGTCAATCAGCCCAACTCGAACCCTGTTCAATCGTTAACATTTTTTGAATCAACCTTTCAAAAAATTAACGCTATGAAAAAAATCATTGTTGTCATCGGAATGGTAATGTTTGCAGGCGCAGCGATGGCTCAGTCTGCCGTGAGGCAATCCGTAAAGATTCCGGTAGAGCAGGTACCGCTGGCTGTCCGCCAGGCTTATGAAAAAGATTTTGGCACATTGCCACAGGAAGGATACTGGATGGCTTTTGTAGAATCAACAGCGGATGGAAAGCGCACGGCTACAACACCGCTATGGTATAGCTACAATAACAAGAAAAGTAAGAGTGAAAAAATCGAAATCAAATTCACTCCCAAAGGTGAGCTCACATCTGTGAAAGGTGTTGAGGCACCCACTCATAATGCATCGGAAGAAGGCAGCGAGAAGAAGACCGGTTGAAGTCTTGTGTAAACAGGTAAAATAAAAAGAGCAGGCCGTTTCGGAACTGCTCTCTTGTTATAGAAGGTCTCTTCGAAATTCTATTTTACAGACAGATCTGCTGAGTACACAGCTTCTTCGGTGTCGGCAAAAGAAGGTTCGGTGATTTTCTTAGCTGAAGATTTTACGGTAAGTGGAGAAATCAGATCCGTGATTTTCAACAGTACTCCAGAACCGATAAAAACAAACGCCACAACAATGGCCAGAGCTTTCATGTGAACAATGAACAATTCGGTTTCTCCGAAGAACAAGCCATTACCGGTAGTATTCGCTCCGTTTACAGCGGTGTTGGCCAGTAAGCCGGTCATAATCATACCGACAGCTCCACCGACACCGTGGCAGGGGAATACATCAAGTGTATCTTCCAGTGAAGTCTTGGTTGTTTTCCAGTGTACCATAAGATTGCTGATCAAGCCGGCAAATGTACCGATGAATAAACTGGAGGGGACGGTAACAAAACCAGCTGCCGGTGTGATGGCCACCAGGCCTACTACAGCACCGATACAGAATCCAAGGGCTGAAGGTTTCTTTCCGCGTACAGCATCAAAAAGGATCCAGGCTAAACCAGCGGCTGCAGAAGCCGTGTTCGTTGTAGCGAAAGCAGAAGCTGCTAATGGTCCTGCACTCAATGCACTTCCGGCATTGAATCCAAACCAACCGAACCACAGTAAACCAGTTCCCAGTAATACGTAAGGGATATTCGCGGGGGCAATGTGTTTCTTCTCTGAATTGCTTTTCAGGAAAATCGAAGCCACAAGAGCTGCAATACCTGCAGACATGTGAACTACCGTTCCACCGGCAAAGTCAAGAACACCCATCTTGAAAAGGAATCCTTCAGGATGCCATGTCCAGTGTGCCAAGGGTGAATAAATGAACAAGGAAAAAAGAACGAGGAAAATAATGTATGACTTGAAGCGAACGCGCTCGGCAAATGTTCCTGTGATCAGTGCCGGAGTGATGATCGCAAACTTAAGCTGAAAGAATGCAAACAGGATTAAAGGAATAGTCGGGGCAAGTACCCAGGGTTTACCATCCATCACGTTCTGAAACATGAAAAAAGTGCGGGGATCTCCGATAATACCACCAATGGAATCACCGAAGGCCAGACTAAAGCCGATGACGATCCATAAGACACCCACTACACCCATGGCAATAAAACTTTGAAACATGGTGTAAATGATATTCTTCATATCAATCATTCCACCATAAAAGAAGGCCAGACCGGGTGTCATAAGGAGCACCAGGGCAGATGCTGCAAGCATCCAGGCGATATCACCGCCATTTAAACCTTCAGTAACAATTTGCTTGGGAAGTGCGGGGATAAACAGGGCTATGACGCTAAACGCTATCAGTAGCAAGAGAAAAAGCAAAGATTTCTTCATAGTAGCGTAAAATTCTGGTTGTTGTATCCCAAAATTCCACTATTTTTTTGAAATCAGGGTCAAATAATGGCTGGTTTTGAATAAAAAACTCCGAAAACGTTGTAGTAAAGGGGTGTTTCACAACAGAATGCCCTGGAATAGTGCTCGTTTTTAAATTTTCCTAAAGAATCAAACCGGGAGGACCCGGATAATCATTGCTTCACCTACCTGATAACCTCCAATCCGGATAGGATTAAACGCCAGAATTTTGCCTTTGTACTTTGATCCATTGGTAAGCTTAACGACAATTATCTCCCCCTCAGCCAGTATCTCTTCAGGTCTAAGCGTCATTTTGCAATGAAGGTGTTGACCTTCCAGAAATGTTTTATCATCTGCTTTGTCTGTCAGTTCATAGTATTTCATAATGATTTTAACATGCACTAAAGATGCAGTATTGCATTCACACATGGTGATGTTGAGTTTGTCTATTTCTTTAGCCGTCTTGTCGATTACTTTCTTACCGGGAACGTTTTTTCAAATGTTCATTGCGAATAGCCATATCGAAATTCTTTCTTATGCGTTTACTTAACAAGAATTTTTAAGATCAAGATCAAAGTCGCGTGGGATGAAACAAGGGGATGAAATAATTTGGACTTACAGGCCTGATGGTAAAAAGGGAACACAAATTTCCCGAGCGCAATACAATCTTCTTGCCTCATTCATACTGAATGTGCTCAATGCCCATGAAGAGGTTACGTTGCAACAATTGCTGGAAAAAGCACAGGCTGAAATTTCGGAGTCTATTGATAGCGATGTTGCCTGGTATATTTTACAGGTAAAACTCGATCTGGAAGCCCGTGATCTTGTCCGGGTTATCTCTTCTTCCCATAACAGGCGTTTATTCCTGCTCAAGATCACCCGCGCTGGACAAAAAAGAATTCGCCTGGAGAAGCAACTTTCTGCATAAGCAGAAAAGAATTTACTCTCACCCTTACTGAAAATTATTTCCTTCGTTCTACATTCGCCATTCGATGTTTTTGAAACGAAGATAATTTCAGTGATGATTCATAATAATACCTTACGGTTTTACGCTACACCAACGGCTGCACGGTTGGGTGAACGGATTGCCAAAGCTGCAGGACAGTCGTTACACCTTATCCACACCGAGAAATTTTCAGATGGTGAGGTATTCGTGAAGTTTAATGAGAGTGTACGCGGTCACACCGTCTTTTTGATAGCGAAAGTTAATATGCCGTATGAGAACTTCTTCACCATGCTCATGACGGTTGATGCAGCCAGGCGTTCATCGGCAAAAGAGGTTGTACTGGTCATTCCGTACCTGCCTCACAGTCGGCAGGAGAGAAGGGATAATCAACGGACTTCAATTTCATCACGGATAATTGCAGATGTAATCCAACTGATGGGTGCTGATCGTATCATTACCCTTGATCTGCATACCAATGCCATTGAAGGTTTTTACAAGATACCGATGGACCCCTTGTCATCGCTCCGGTTATTTGTGGACCATATTAAAAACAGTAATCTCGAACGACTGTGCCTCTGCAGCCCGGACTTCGGAGGTATTAAGCGTATCAAGCAATATAAAAAGCTCCTGGATTCAGAGTTGGTGGTCATAAACAAAGAGCGCATGAAGGCCAATCAGGTGGCGCATATGGAGATCATCGGTGATGTTAAGGACCGGAATGTTATTATTATAGATGATCTGGTGGATACAGCCGGTACCCTTTGTAAGGCGGCAGATCTGCTCATGGAAAGCGGGGCGAAATCCGTCCGGGCCTACTGTACACACGGTGTACTTAGCGGAAACGCCCTGAAAACACTGGAGGAATCGAAAATAGAGAAGCTGTACATTTCAGATACGGTAATAGAGGAACTGAATCATTCGAAAATAGAAATTGTGAGTTGTGCTGAATTGTTTGCCAAGGCGGCAGAGAACCTGATGAATAATAAGAGCTTCAGCGAATTATAAAAGACGATCAGTTTTGTACCAACGTTTTCAGCTCTTCGATATCAGCCTGCTTCAGTGGCTTGGTGATAAACTGGATTACATTACTGAAGCTGAAGGCATGCTCCCGGTCTTTTATATTGTTGGAGCTGGTGAGGACAACGATTCTGGATTTTGATGTTACTTTTTCAGGCAGGTCTGTGAAGTCCTTCAAAAAGGAAAAGCCATCATGTTCAGGCATATTCAAATCGAGGAAAATGACGTCCGGGGCGGGTTCTCCATTAATACTTTTTAACCAGTTAAGTGCTTCTTCGGCAGATTTATATAATACCAGTTGGTTGGAGAAGTTATAGACTTCCAGGAACCTTCTTTGTATGAAAAGGTCAATGTCGCTGTCATCTATAAGCACGGTCTTATTCACAAGTCTGGCCATAACATTATGCTCAAAGGTGCATAAATAAACTTAACCAAAAGTAACCACAAGAGGAAAAAATTAGGTCAAAATAGTAAAGACGAAGGTTTTAAAGGTTTGAAAAATGTGCTAAACTTGAGTTTCTAAACCTAATTGTTTACCATGAAATTCAACAGACTCATTTCCTTCTGTTTAAGTACAGCGATAGCCTTCGTGTTGGCATCTTGTGGCTCTTCCTCCAGCGATAAAAACAAAAACTCGGACGAGTTTAAAGCTGCCGAAGAGAGTCTTAAGCAGCAGATTGAAGAGGTTGTTTACAATATTCCATCACCATCTGAAATTCCGTACCTCCTTCAGGCAACCGGTGCCGAATTCAATGAAAGTCTGGTAAATTCAAAGGCAAAAGTTGACCAATATGCAACCCGTACAGACAAAGCTGCCCTGAATTTAGGGGTGTATGCTGCTGATATCGGATACTTAAGTTCATATGATAAGACCCAGGAAGCTATCGATTACCTGGGGGCATGTAAAACCCTTGCAGACAATCTGGGAATCATCGGATCGTTTGATGTAGAGGTCCTGAAAAAATTTGAAGAGAACATATCCAATAAAGATTCCCTAACACATTTGCTGGACAGAACCATCAAGAAAACAGAATTATTCCTGAAGGATGACAGCCGCAATAAACTTTCTGCTATGATCGTGACTGGCAGTTTCATTGAAGGACTTCATATCTCCACCGGCCTGATCAAATCATTCCCTAAGAATCTGCTTCCCAACGATCAGCGCATCCAGGTGCTTACACCACTCATGCGCATTGTTCTTCAGCAAAAGAAATCAGTTTCTGAGCTTTTGAAAATGCTCCAAACGGTAGAACAGACCGATCCGATCACTGCCATTGTCGCTGACCTTGCCAGCCTTGAAAAAGCCTATGCTTCCCTGAACATCGAAGAGCAGATCAAGAATAACCGTGGTGACCTGGTGCTGTCTGATAAGAACCTGGTGGAGATCTCTGATATCGTAACCAAGCTGAGAAACGGGATAACCGAATAATCTCAAAAGAATAAAGTACTGATCAGGACCAGCCATTCGCTGGTCCTTTTTACTTATGGTAACCCATCTTTCCTTATCTTTAAAGAAGATGTAAACCGTCTATGAGCGAACCTTTACTTAAAGCCATCCTTCGGTTGTTTGCTATAGTAGCAAAAGAAGATGATGTAACCCACCATGAACGAGACCAGATCCGGTTATTTCTGGAAGACCACGTAAGCCGTTCCGCTGTGAATGGTTACATGTCATTATTCGATGAGTTTGCCAGCAACCTGCCGCCTAAAACCGGTAATGCCGAAGAAATGCAACGCCTGCAAGCACTGTGCGCAGAAGTTACACCTGAGCTTACTCAAAAACAGAAGGTGGTTATTCTGTTAGAGATCATGAATATCATCCAGGCCGACAAGAATGTAACGCAACGCGAAGTAGAACTTACCCGAACCATCGGTGATAATTTCAAGATACAGCAGGATGAAATTGAAGCGATCAAAACGTTTGTGATGGGGCATTCTCCGCAGCAGCTCGATCATGATCATATTCTGATCGTTGATACCCTTACCCAGAACAGCTTAACAAAAGCGAAACATATCCATCGCCATCACCTGGATGGATTCGTGGCAATTCTTTACCTCGAGAAGTCTGAGATCTATTTCATCAAATATCATGGCGGGTCAGATGTATACCTCAATGGTGTGCCGGTAAAGAGCGGAAAAATTGCTGTACTGGCCGTGGGCAGTATGCTGCGGTGGGACAAAGCAGAGCCGGTGTATTATGGCGATCTCCTGAATCAGTTTAAGAAATTTGGCGACTATCCCCGGTTATCGTTTCAGGGAAACAGTATCACCTTTAAGTTCAAGAATGGTCGGTTAGGATTGCGCGAGGTTAGTCTGGCGGAAGAATCCGGAAACCTTATTGCTCTAATGGGAGGGAGCGGTGCCGGAAAATCAACGCTACTACATGTGTTGAATGGATCGGAGAAACCCGCGCAGGGACAGGTGTTGATCAATGGGATTGATATCCATAAAGAACCTGCAAAGATTGAAGGGGTTATTGGGTTCGTTCCGCAGGATGACCTTTTGATTGAAGATCTTACTGTTTATCAGAACCTTTATTTTGCTGCAAAGCTCTGCTTCAGTTCTAAATCAGATCAGGAGATCGATGCATTGGTAATGCGCGTACTGGAAGACCTGGGGCTGGAAGAGACCAAAGATCTTAAAGTCGGGTCACCCCTGAGAAAAACCATAAGCGGAGGCCAGCGTAAACGCCTGAATATCGGGTTGGAATTATTGCGTGAACCTGCTGTGCTGTTTTGTGATGAACCCACCAGTGGACTGTCTTCACGGGATTCTGAAAATATAATTGACCTCTTAAAAGAACTTTCACTTAAGGGCAAGCTTGTATTTGCCGTTATCCATCAGCCGTCATCGGACATCTTCAAGATGTTTGACAAACTTCTCATCCTCGATACAGGCGGATACCAGATCTACTATGGCAACCCGGTAGACGCGGTGGTATACTTTAAGAAAAGTATCAACCTGGTCAACAGTGAAGAAGGTGAATGTCACGAGTGCGGCAATGTAAATCCGGAACAGATCTTCAACATCATTGAAACTAAAGTGATCAATGAGTACGGTCACTTCACCAATGAACGGAAGATTTCGGCTGAACAATGGAATTCGGTATACAAACAGAACTATCGCAAATTCTCGGTAGAGACATCGGCTGAAGTACCGCATTCAACCCTGAACATTCCTACGCGGTTGAAGCAGGCCCATTTATTTTCCATGCGTGACATCCAGGCCAAGATTCACAACAAGCAGTACATGATCATCAATCTGCTGGAGGCACCTGTGCTCGCATTCATCCTGGCCTTTATCGTACGGTACTATAACGTGGATGATACTTCGCTGGTCGGGTATGTTTTTGGTAAGAACCTGAACGTGCCGGCTTACCTCTTCATGAGTGTTATTGTGGCGTTGTTTATGGGACTTACGGTAAGTGCGGAGGAAATCATCCGTGACCGGAAGATATTGAAGCGTGAAGCCTTTCTGCACCTCAGCCGCAGCAGTTATATTTTATCCAAGATATCCATACTGTTTATCCTGTCGGCTATTCAAACTATTACGTTTGTTCTGGTTGGAAATTATATCCTCGGCATTGAAGGTATGTTCTGGCAGCATTGGTTTATCTTATTCACTACTTCCTGCTTTGCTAATTTATTGGGATTGAATATTTCCTCTGCGTTCAATTCGGCCGTAACCATTTATATCCTGATTCCGCTGCTGATTATACCGCAGCTTATTCTGAGTGGAGTGGTAGTGAAATTTGATAAGCTGAATCCTACGATTGGCAATACCGCTACGGTGCCGTTCGTGGGAGACCTGATGGCATCGCGATGGGCTTTTGAAGCGGCTATGGTCACACAGTTTAAAGACAATCGCTTCGAGCGTGAATTTTATGTGTATGAGAAAGTCATGGCTGATGCCGATTACAAGAAGGTCTATTTTATACCGGAAGTTGAAACCCGGCTTCAGTACGCATTGAATAATTTTAAATCGGACGACCCGGCAATCAAAGAAAAGGTAGAGGGTGACCTGCAATTGATCCGAAGTGAACTCGAGCCAGAGCTTGACGTTACCGGGCAATCCCGGAAAATTCTTGATCAACTTACATTAGCCAGGTTTGATTCCGCTACATTCAATGAGATTTCTGTATTTCTGGAAGGACTGAAGAATTTTTATGTCAAGCGATATAATGTAGCCGATAAAGAAAAGGAAAAAAAGATATTTGGTCTCACCAATACTCCGGAACGTGAGGCAGAGTTCAGTGCTTTCCGTGAGCGATATCACAATGAGGCTATTAATGAGCTTGTGAAGAATTTATCGGAAACACATCGTATCATTGAAAAGGACGGCAACCTCATTCAGAAAATATATCCGATCTACAAAGATCCTGATCCTACGCATGCGATTGATTTCACAGCACAGTTCTATATGCCTGCAAAACATTTCCTCAACCAGAACATTCCTACCTTGTATTTTAATACCGGTGTGGTCTGGTCAATGTCTCTTGTGCTGGCGATAGCGCTTTATTTTGACCTGCTGCGAAAGGTCATTGATGGTGTGGGTAATCTTTCCAACCCGCTGCCCAGACGGATGTAGATTTAGTTGACGATCATGTTTTTTATTCTCTCCAAAACACTGACAATTTTGGTGATGCCGCTTTCGCTGGTGTTCATCAGTTTGCTGTTTGCTATTTTTCTTAAGAACCCCAGACGAAAGAAAATAGCCTTCTGGACGGCTTGTATTCTGTTGTTCATTTTTTCAAATGATCTGTTATCAAATGAATTGATGCGTTGGTGGGAAATCAAGACAGTGCCATACAAAGAAGTTAATCCCCATGAGCTGGGTATTGTACTGACCGGAACGACCATTCCTTTTTTACAACCGGATGATCGTGTGTATTTCGGCAGAGGTGCCGACCGCGTTACGCATACGGTTGAACTGTATAAGTTAGGGTTAATAAAAAAAATCCTGATTAGTGGCGGTAGTGGCAGGCTAAGCGGTGAAGATGAACCAGAAGCCAATAAGTACCAAAGAGCTATGATCATGATGGGTGTTAATCCGCAGGACATCTGGATTGAAAACGAAACGCGCAATACTCATGAGTCGGCTGTGGAGGTAAAAAAAATGCTCGACTCACTGAACGTTAAAGCAGAAGATTGTTTTCTGATCACCTCTGGCTTTCACATGAGGAGGTCACTGGCATGTTACCGTAAAGTCGGGTTAGAGCTTCAGCCGTTCACCACCGACTTTTACAGTCACGTACCGGTTTATACACCCGATGCTTTTCTTATACCGAGCCAGGATGCCATTAGTAACTGGCAGAAGCTGATCAAGGAATGGATTGGCTTTGTGGCCTACAAACTGGCGGGATATATTTAGTTTGAGGTTTGATTGTTCAATGTGTAAAGTTAAAGCCTATGAAACGATTGATCGGTTTGTTCCTTGTTGTTGTGGTGTGTAGTTGTTCGGATTCGAATTCCCTGAAGCCACAGGAATTTCAACATCGTATTGCAAGTACACCGGATGCGGTGGTTATTGATGTGCGGACGCCAAAAGAAACCTATACTACCGGCATTATCGAAGGTGCTTTGGTGAGTGATTATAAGTCAGGTGAGTTTGCGACATCAATAGCTGAGTTCGATAAATCGAAAACCTATTTTGTGTATTGTGCGTCCGGCATGCGCAGCAGCGAGGCAGCTAACCTGTTGACGAAAGAAGGCTTTGAAAAAGTATTTATACTGGATGGCGGAACGAAAGCATGGGAAAAGGAAGAGCTACCACTTGTTCAGCGTTAAATAAAAGAGGCTGCCTATTTAGGCAGCCTCTTTTATTTATTCTATTTCTAAGGTTTATCAGGGGGTAGCCGGATTAACCGGGAGTTTTGTAATCGATTTTGTGGCCAAATTTACCTTAGGGATTGATGCTCCAAATTTTGCATTGATTGCATCAATAAACACATTAGCCGTGAAAGCATATCCACGATTGTTCGGGTGAAGTCCATCTTCAGAATAAATTCCAGTAGGTGGTGCAAAAGAAGGAGATATGAATACGCCATCAACAGCCATCAACTGTGCTGTAACCAAATTAGCATAGGCTGTGTTGACATTAGCCAAAGCTAAACGGTTATTACTGTTCGAAACAGCATCGTTTATGGTAGCATTAAATTCTGCAGTGCGTGTAAGGATGGCTGTTGTTTCTTCTATCGTAAGGATGTATCGATCAGCAACAGGGTAACTCACACCAAAAATGGCTTGTGCACTACCATTACAGGTACCTAATACAGATCCGGCAGCCAGAGGAACCAGATCAGTGGATACTGCTTGTCTCGCTTTTGCCATGTGATCAAGTTCAGCTGGGAAATAAGGACTTAAGTCTGTTAGGGTAGAATCAACCAAAAGAATGCCGGTAGCTGTTGAAGCATCTGCGGAATTGTATACCTTAAAATCAATAAGTCTTTTGTTAAGTTCTTGTTCCGTGATAATCCCATTTGTTCTTAACTGCTGGAGGGCACCATTATAGCCTGTTTTGAGTGGAGCAAGACTGGTAACCTGCGTTTCTGAAAGTTGAAGCTGATTCCATTTTACAGTGAAAAAGTAAGGCAGTGATGTGAAGTTCGGGATATTACCTACGACTCCTTTGAAAACCGGATTTGCAGCAAGCATATTGCCGATCAAGGCATCATACTGTCCATCAAATGCAGCCTGACTTGTCATTGGATAAGTGCCTGCTGAATACCCATCGGCTCCGGTTGCAGCATATAAGAGAACATCATCAAATCCATACCATATCAAATAGAAGCTTCCACCGGCAGTCAAAGCATCCTGTAAAATTGATTTAACTCCGGGTTCGGTGGCAAATCTGGCCCACCAAGGATTAAATATGGACCCTGAAGCTGGGTTTCCTGTAGCAGGTGTAAGTGCCTGCCCAAGGTAGATCAATGGTACACCAAAATTGTTGAGTGCAGCTTTGTCACCCGTAAATGCAGCAGGTAAATCAGCCGTATTGTATGGTGCCGGGAGTGGAGGTGTTGTTACAGCAGATGGGCACGTCACGGCTGATCCTGGGAAACCGGCTGGATAAGGAGCCGCGGTGCGAGGGCCAGAACCATCCGGATCAAACAAGATATTCCTTCCTAAGGTAATTACTCCAGGTACTGAAGATAAAGGGTTATAACCATTTACGGAGTTGATACTGGGTTGATTAAATGTGGTTGATCCTCCTACACACTCAAATTGTGTAGCCAGCATTTCTGCCAATGAAGAAGCTTGACCATCATTGAACAGGGCTGCCGCCTGAAATCCGGCAACATAGGAGTTACCCATAGCCACAAATTTTGTGAGATTGATTGACCCTGCAGATGCACCATCGGGGCACGTAGGTACAACCGGTTCACAACTTGCAGGATCAACATCGCAAGGATCCTGGAGTTCTATCATCTCCTGGTCGCAAGCTGCTCCGATTAGTACCAGGAAAAGTGTATATGCTAAATATTTCTTTTTCATAGTTGTATTCATTATTTCATGAATTGATCAAATGTAAGCGAGATGTAATACTGCTGCCCAACGAACGGTCCACCGAAGTTGGTGCGGTAGTCGCCACCACCAATGTTCTGTCCGCCTATTTTCAGCATGGTTTTGATCGATGATATCTTGTAGCTGACCTGCGCATCAAATACTCCGAATTCAGGAACTTCCCAGATGCCAAAATCACTTTCCCAGAGGAAGGCTTCCTGCCAGCGGTAGTTCAGACTGAAGCCGAGGTCTTTCCATACCCTGCGGTTGGCAATACCAATCGTAATTTTATTTTCAGGTGTATTGAATCCGGTACGGTACTCAGAATCCTTGTCCAGATCAAATCTGGCAAAACTATAACTTCCTGTTACCACATAGTCCTTGGCGGGAAATGGTTTATAGGTAATACCAGCACCTATACCATTTGATGTTACCTTTTCATCTACATTCACATAAGGTGAGAATACCGTTCCGGCAGGAATGGGTTCACCCTGATGTGTGGTAGGATTTTTACTCACCACATCAAGTGATCCCTGGAAATCAGTATAGGTATTCCAGTATCCATTCAGATCAAGGAACAGACTCTGTCCGATTGTTCCCCGATATCCAACTTCAAATGAACTTAACTTTTCAGGTTGTACATAGTCAATATTCGCAGTTACAGGTTCACCAGCGTCATAGGAGTCACGTGTCCACGATCCACCATTAAAAATACCGTAACGCTCTGCATTATCTTTTGTACTTCCAATAAGGGTATTTGTGCCTACAGGAAAGTAAATGTACTGTGCCTGGGTATCAGGATTCCGGAAACCGGTCTGATAAGAAGCACGCAGGTTATGTTGCTTGTTTGATCCGAAAGAGTATACACCCGAAATACGCGGAGTCGTTTGTCCCTTGAAATTCTCGTTTTTATCGTAGCGTAGTGAAGCAATAAGTTTGAAGGCTTCACTAAATTCTTTTGAAATCTGGGTGTAAACACCGTATTCATTGATTTTGATTCGTTGGAAATCCGTACCTGTTTCCGGGTCTTCATTAAAGATTGTTCCATCAGAGAATAAACTGTATTGCCTGAAATTTCCACCCACCATGATCTCAGCGAATTTGATAAGGTCAGCAAAATTGTAGTTGAATTGTGCGTGGTATAAACGAGACTGGTCAATGAATTTTGCTCCGGCAGGATTGCGCTGGAAATAATCATTGCGGACAGACTCAATAGAATCTTGTAATGCTGCCGGGTTAGCGATTAATTGAGCCCTGCCAGCATCGGCTGCCTGACGGGCATAGGCGTGAGCAGCTTCTTTGTTATTTGCAGGAATACCCTGACCTATAAATGCACCTTGCATTGCGAGAATCCAGGTTTGAGCATAAGTAGGCGCCCATTGCTCACGTGTTGGGCTTATGCGCTCGTTTAACTGGCCACCTAACGCTCCCATGTTATATGAATCGCCTGCATCCGTTGCTGTTATATATCCTCTTACAAAGAAGTTCTTTGAACGTAACTCAAGCTTATGAAACTGTTGGGTAAAATCACGCAAGGCATACTTTTGAGACCCCTGGTAAACGGAGCTACCACCTCCGTAACGGTAATTGTAGATAGCTTCCAGATTGTCTGTAACCTTATAGTGCAGCGCAACATCCGCTTTAATGCTTTCAGCATCTTTATTGTCAAGTAGGCCACCTTCTTCCCAGCCCGTTCTTCTTAGATCAAGGGGTTCACCATCATTAAGTGCACTGAAAGGAGCCGGGAGGGGCACCAATATTTTAGTTTCATCTCCATACAAATTCAAACCATCAAAATTAGGTTGACCAGTCAAGTCAATCTTTGAATCCGGTCGTGCAACATCTGTTCTGTAATCTGTGCCATACCAGTCCTCGCCTTGCATAATGTTGAAGTTCACTTTGAAGGCAAATTTATTGTTGAAGGCCTTTGCATAGCGGATGCCATAATTGAACAACGGATAAGAATCTCCCTGTGCATCGGATGTAGTGATACCACCCTTAAACTGAGCGCTTAATCCCTGGTATTCAAACGGACTCTTGCTGTTCATAAGCAATAATCCGTTGAATGCATTCGGTCCATAAATACCGGAAGATGTTCCCGGTAAAAGTTCCATGCTTTCGAGATCCAGTTCACCAATCCCTACAATGTTACCCGTGGGGAAGTTCAGCAGGGGAGCCGATACATCCATACCGTCTACCATCTGCACAAACCTGACGTTGGCGATCGTGGCAAATCCGCGTGTGTTCACCTGGTTGAAGTTCAGACTTCCGGAAGTGAACTGAACACCTTTCTGATGCTGGAGTACATCGAACACTTCAGCTGTAGGTGATGCCTGTAATCCGAGGATACCAACCTTCTCAACAGCAAATGATGCTTTGGTCAGTTCGATGTTGTTCATGATACCGCCACCACCAATGACTACTTCTTGAAGAACATTGGTGTCTTCTTCCAGTTTCAGGTCAAGCCCGGTGGAATTTCCCTCTGTGATTTCTAATTCGATCGATGTGTAGCCCACCAGTGACACCACAATGGTTAGTGGCAGGGCAGATTTGGTAGTAAAGGAAAAATTGCCATTGACATCGCTGTTTGCTCCTGCAATTGAGCCCTTTACAATAACATTAACTCCGGGGAGCGGCCCATCCGCACCGGATACCTTCCCGGAGATCGTGGTCTGGCCAAAGACGATCGTAGCAGACAACAGTACCAGGAGCACTGCCGCAAACGAAGCCTTGTATAGATTCTTCATACGTGTTAAGAGATTGGTTTGTGTTAGGATTAATGAGCTTTTTGAAAGTCGAAATGCTCTGCATACCGAGCTTTCTTAACGAAAAGTACAAAAATTTAGCAAAAAACAAACGTTTGTGGAAGGTGGTAAGCACCTTTTTCGCAAAATACCGTGGGGTAATCGGACAGAAATGGGGTGAAAGGAAAAGGGCTGAATATGCTCCGGTCCGGAGAAATATTCAGCCCTATGAGATTAATGGCAGAAACTTAACTCGCCTAAAATGCTTAATCTTTAGAATTCTTAAGGTGTTTTACCAGCCGTTCGCAAAGGGCGTTGATCTCATTGGCCATATATTCGTCACCGGTAGCGGTAAGGGCGCTTTGCGCAATGCCACCGATACAATCAATATAGAATCCTTTCATTTCTTGTACAGGCATATCTTTGGTCCAGAGGTCAATTCGTAATGTGTTTTTCTGGTGGTGATCCCACAGGGCGACACTTATGGATTTTGTTTCAGACATCCCCGGGTCAGGTTTATCAGTGGCTTCCCACAGGATTTTGTCTGGAACGCTATTCTGGTCGAGTTCTACCGTGAAATTGATCGTTGATTTTTTCATAAGGCTGCAAAGTTAACACGGAGTTCTTTAAGCTCCTTCTTTTGAGATTTTTTTTCAGCAGTCCGCGAATGTGGTTTTCCTGATATTCGCTAAGCCAGGATAACTTTTATCAAGCCTTGTTTTTGATCAGGTCAACAAAAAAATCCATCGATTCGGGATTTCGAAGAGAACCCTTGTTAATCACACCTTTCGGATCTTTTCCCATCAGCACTTTCTTCACTGGGGTCTCGGTCTTTTTCCCGCTTATAGTATAGGGAATATCCGGCACCGCGATGATCTCATCCGGCACATGCCTTGGGCTGTAGTCGCTGCGGATGGTGGTGTTGATTTTCTTTTTCAATTCATCAGACAACAGAATGTTTTCCTGCAACACTACAAATAACGGCATCCAGAATTCACCACCTTCTTTTTCGATACAAATGATAAGACTGTCTTTTACTTCTTTTACTTTATCCACGGCACGATAGATTTCACTCGTGCCTATCCGCACACCACCGCGATTGAGTGTGGCATCCGATCTCCCGTAGATGATCACACCCTGGTGCCCGGTGATCTGAATCCAGTCGCCATGACGCCATACTCCCGGATACATGTCGAAATAACTTTCGTGGTAGCGTTTATAGTCCGGGTCATTCCAGAAATAAATAGGCATGGATGGCATTGGTCTGGTGATCACCATTTCACCTACTTCGTTGTGCAGAACATTTCCGTCTTCATCAAACGCTTCCAGCTTGCAGCCAAGTGCACGGCACTGGATCTCACCGGCATATACAGGCCACGTGGGATTGCCGCCCACAAAAGCACTACACACATCCGTGCCTCCGCTCATCGAAGCGAGCCAGATCGTTTTAGCAACTTCACGGTATATCCATTCAAAACCTTCAGGCGGTAACGTGCTTCCGGTTGAACTTATCGAGCGCAATTCTTTCAGGCTATATTGATTCGGTTTTATTCCAGCCTTGATACACGCCAGGATAAACCCCGCACTGGTTCCGAAGTGATTGATCTTTGCTTCGGCAGAAAACTTCCATAATGCAGTTAAGTCGGGGTATGCCGGACTACCATCATAGATCACCATCGGTCCACCGGCCAGTAAACTTCCATGAATGTAGTTCCACATCATCCATCCGGTTGTGGTGTACCAGAAACATCGCTCACCGGGTTTGAAGTCATTGTGAAAGGTTGCATACTTTAATTGTTCCAATAAAATTCCACCCTGTGAATGAACAATCGCTTTGGGCAATCCGGTTGTTCCGGACGAATATAGAACCCAGATGGGATGGTGGAAGGGAACCCGGATAAACTCCGGCAAACTTTTCTGATCAGCAATAATGCTATTCCAGTGCGTAACCGGTTTGGCGGATGGTATACTTTCATTTTTATCCGATACGATGATCACATCATTCAAAGTCGGTAACGCGTTGATGAGGTCTGTTATGGTCTCTCTTTTATCAAATGATTTTCCACCATAACGATAGGTATCGACAGCGATAAGAACTTTCGGTTCAACTTGTGCAAAGCGATCAATAACGGATTGTGTTCCGAAATCCGGTGAGCAACTTGACCACACCGCACCCAAGGCATTGGCCGCCAGAAATGAAATGGTGGCTTCCGGTGTGCAGGGCATGTACGCCACAACCCGATCTCCCGGCTGAATACCTTTCTGTTTCAGAAAAGTTTGAACGGCTCCGACCTGTTGTCTGAGTTGCTGCCATGAAATTTGCGTAAGGGTTCCCGATTCTGTTTTGAAAACAATGGCTGGATGATCATCCGTTGCCTTCCGGAAAATATGTTCAGCATAATTCAGGTGTGTTCCCTGGAACCACTTTACGTGTGGCATGGGGTCATCACTCAATACTTCTGTATAGTTACCATCGTGAAGAACATTAAAGTATTGCCAGATACTTTCCCAGAATGCCGCGGTGTTACTGACCGACCATTCCCAGAGTAGTTGATAGTCGTTGAACGAAAGTTTTTTATGTTCTGCGAGCCACTTCAGATAGCGTGTCAGGTTTGACTGCTGTATGGCTTCTTCGGATGGCTGCCAGAGCATGCTTGTTCAGGTTTAAATGTTTCGAGCCCGCCTGTCGGCAGACAGGTCTAAAGTTGAGTAATGTAATGACAACTTCAAACTTAACGACTTTAGACCGGTCTGCCGACAGGCAGGCTTTAAACTTTAAACTTTAAACTTTCTTCCGCAGCGATCTTATCCGAATGGAGCTGATGTTTCAATTCTTCAAGTGAATTGAAATGGATATCTCCCCGAATGAACTGGTGGAAATTGATGGTGAGCGTTTCACCATAGATGTCTTTGTTGAAGTCAAAGATGTTGACTTCAATGTTTTGTTTGGTTCCGTTTATGGTGGGCCGGTTGCCGATGTACAACATGCCTTTATAGGTGTGATGTTCGTGACCTATCGTAACGGCATAAATTCCATCTGCAGGAATGAGTTTGTATTTTGTATCGACTTCAATATTGGCGGTAGGGTAGCCCAGGGTTCGCCCGATCTTGTCGCCAACAACCACACGGCCGGTGAGGCAATAGGGTTGACCAAGTAGATGATTCGCGGTTTCAACATCACCTAACTCCAGCGCTTCACGGATCTTGGTAGAACTTACACCAACGTGATCTACATCCTGCCTTGGAATTTCTTCGACTTCGAATCCATATCGCGGCCCGTTGACTTTAAGCTGTTCAAAGCTTCCTTCACGATTGTGACCAAAACGATGGTCATAGCCGATCACGAGTTTTTTTGTTCCGATTGTCTCCACGACAATCTTCTGAATGAATTCTTCTGATGTGAGTTGAGAGAACTCTTTGGTAAAAGGTATCCGGACCAGGTGCCTGATGCCCTGTTCTTTCAGAAGTTCTGCTTTTTCTTCAAATGTGTTTAGAAGTTTGAGGGAGGTATCTTCGGGATGAAGAACCAGGCGGGGATGAGGCCAGAAGGTGATCACTACGGTTTCACCATTATTTCGATATGCAATTTCCCCGAGTCGGTTTAAAATCTTTTTGTGACCTAAATGAACGCCATCAAATGTGCCGCTGGTTACAACGGCATAATCAAGTTTGGTGAAGTCATCGATGCCATGATAAATTTTCATAGAAGATCAGCTAGCATCATCAATAGTTATTGCGTCCTTTAAATGATAGATACCAATTCTTGTACGGCAAAGTTCTGAAAGATAAGCGCCCACGCCCAGATTTTCACCGAGGTCTCGTGCAATGCTCCGGATATAGGTTCCCTTCGAACAACTTATCCGGAAGTTTACCACCGGTAACTGTACAGACGTTATCTCAAATTCACGAACCTCTACTTCCCGTGGTTTCAGTTCTACTTCCTGTCCTTTGCGGGCAAATTCATAGGCACGTTTTCCTCCGATACGAATAGCGGAGTGTGCCGGAGGGAGCTGCTGAATATTTCCCGTCAATGATTTAGTGGCCTGAGTGATCATTTCAGTAGTCAGGTGTGAAATATCCTTCGCTTCACTCACTTCGGTTTCCAGGTCATACGAGGGTGTAGTCTGGCCTAAAACAAATTTACCGATGTATTCTTTTTCAAACCCCATGAACTCTTCAATGCGTTTGGTGAACTTGCCCGTGCAGATGATCAGGAGTCCCGTAGCCAAAGGATCAAGGGTGCCTGCATGGCCGATCTTTTTAATCTTCAGCTTGTACCGGAGTTTGTTCACCACATCAAAGGAAGTCCAGCGCAGTGGCTTGTTGATGAGCAATACCCTCCCTTCTTCCGGTTTGATGGTTTCCATGTCAGACGATGGAAAGATTTGCTCCGAGATAATACAGGATCAGGATCAATAACCCTACGATAATGCGGTAGTATCCGAATACCTTAAAACCATGCTTCGTCAGAAAGGAGATGAACGATTTAATGGCAATGATCGCTACGATGAATGCTACGACATTACCGATAGCAAACAAAGTAATTTCATTTGAGCCAAATGCACCACCATCATCTATGTACTTGTACATCTTCCAGACTGTGGCTGCAAACATCGTGGGTACTGCGAGAAAAAAAGAAAACTCTGCGGCTGTTTTTTTGGTTAGCTTCTGCGACAGGCCACCGATGATCGTAGCCGCTGAACGCGATACACCCGGAATCATCGCGATGATCTGAAAGATCCCGATCTTCAATGCTACGGGGTAATCGACCTGTTTTTCGCTCGCCTCATTCGCGGCAAAAATTTTATCAACAAAGAGGAAAAATATTCCGCCCAGCAGGAGCGTATATCCCACCACATCGACACGTTCAAGCAAGGCATCGATGGTGTCGTTGAATAAAAAACCAATAATGGCAGCGGGAAGGAAGGCCACAAAGAGTTTGAAGTAGAAATCGAAGGACTGAAAGAACCGTTTCCAGTAGAGTACAAT